>CAWJNP010000022.1:0-41556 GCA_963844255.1 uncultured beta proteobacterium | reverse complement strand
TCTTCTTCAGGTCCATCCAGTTCGCGCCGGCCTGCCCCTGCCCCTGGCGGCGCACGAAGTAGATCAGCGCGGCGACGAGCAGGACGAAGGGGATCATCCCGAGGAGCAGCCCCCGGGTGACGGGACCGAGGCCCTCGCTGCCCCCGTCGAAGGCCGACATCAGCAGGAGGAAGAGCGCGACGAGCGCGACCCAGAATCGCGGCGGTGCGGGCGTTGTTCTTCACGTGGAGGCCTCGCCGGGCCGCCTATCTGACTGGGCGAGGCTGGAGAAGGGCAGGGCGGCGCCGAGTGCGGCGGCGGCCTGCAGGAAGGTGCGGCGGTTGGTCAGTGGTGGCGTGAGGTCATGAGGGTTCCTCCGGAGGGATGAGCAGATTAGATTCAGGCGGGGCGGGAAGCCAAGCGGCGAAGGGGGGGTAAACCACGCCGTTTTGTCGGTGTTCGTCATGGAGACGCCACGCATTGGCGACTCGTCGCCAGGAAATCCACTTGCAATAGATAGCACCTGGTGCGACACTTACGAAGAGAGGTCTGCCATGGCAACCAAACGAAAATCCAAGAGCGACGCGCTTGAGGCGATCCACACCTCTGCACGGGCGCTATTCAAGGTTGGCGCGATCGACAAGACCACCCTGCGTGAGTTCGATGAAACCTGCCTGTCGGTTCCGTCGTCGATCGACCCGCAGGCGATCAGGAAGATTCGCGAACGAAGCCGGGTGAGCCAGCCCGTGTTTGCCCACTACCTGAATACCAGCGAATCGACGGTCCAGAAATGGGAGACCGGAGCGAAGCGTCCGAGCGGGATGGCGCTCAAGCTGTTGTCGGTGGTGCAGAAGCACGGTCTGAAAGTGTTGGCGTAGGCGTTGTTGCCCATGAGGAAGGGAAACCCGGGTCAGCTCAGAGTCGAATTGATTCGGCCAGGAACTGGGATGATCGTGCCAATATTTGGCTTGTTTGGACGCGCATGGTCGGCAGCCTTGCGTTGTCAGGCCGTGATCCTTCGCAGGCACTCGGCTGCGGTAAGGACCGGGATGCCACGATAGCTTCCAAGGGCGTGCAGATCGCCGTCGCCGCTCACGATCGCATCGACACGCGCAGCGATGGCACAGGCAAGTACGGCGGCATCATCGGGATCGCGCAGTTCGGGCGCTTCGATCGGCGCGGCCTCGACGGATTCGGCAATCTCCCGGTAGCTCGCGACAATCTCGGCGGCGGAAAGGTTCTTCTGGGCTCAGTCTTATGCGCGAAGCTCCGCGCGCACCGCCTTCAGGTCGGCCTCGAGTTCCGATTCGCTGATCTCGGTGCCGCCCGGCTCGCGCAGCCTCTTGCCGAACTCGACGAACCTTTGCGCCGCGGCTTTGCGGATCGCTTCGCGCACCAGGCGTTCGATCGCCTCCGAAGTGAGCAACCCCGCCGCCTTCGCCTGGCTTGCAAGCTGGTCGGGAAGCGAAAGTTTCAATTCCAGTTCGGTCATGTGCACGCCTCTTGGGAAAGATGGGCTTGCATAGTGTAATCCGCAATTGGCCGGATATCGCGGGAACCGGGGTCAGACCCCATGTGATCCTCCGTAAACCGTAGTGTGCCGTCGGGCGTTTGGTCTAGGGGAGCCAAACGGGGACTGCCGTGCCAGAGCTCAGTCGATTTTTCGGCATCATCATCGCGATGTACTACAACGACCATTCACCGCCGCATTTCCATGCGAAATACGGCGAGGAGCAAGCCTCGCTTCGCATAGACAACGGTGCGATACTTGAAGGCGCCTTGGGTATACGTGCGCTCAGGCTGGTCGAGGAATGGCGTTCGCTTCACCAGGCTGAATTGTTGCAGGACTGGGTGCGCGCGCAGGCACGGCGGCCTTTGAACAAGATCGAACCGCTGGGGTAGATCATGATTCCAAAAGTGGTTGAAGTAAGGCCTCTGGATGGATACAGGCTCTGGCTTCGTTTCCAGGACGGCGTGTCCGGGATCGCCGATCTGAGCGCCGAACTGTGGGGGCCGATGTTCGAGCCGTTGAAGGACGCGGCGCTGTTTGCGCAGGTCTCGGTCCATCCGGAACTGGAGACCGTCACCTGGCCGAACGGGGCGGACCTTGCGCCGGAATTTCTGTACCGGGCGGTCAAGCAACCGTTGTCGGCGCGCGCCTGAGTTTGCTCTTCCCCACCACCCTGGTCGGCAGCTATCCGCAACCTGACTGGCTGATCGACCGCGCGTAGGAGGAGATCGGCCAGGACAACCCGGTGTCGGTGATCGGGCGCTCGGGGCGGCTGAATTTTCTGCCGCGAATTGTCGGGCCGATTCGCCGTACGCATATATCCCTGTGCCCGGTCCGTTCACCATGCTGCCGCAGGCGCAGAACGTGTACTACCCGTCCGAAGAAGCTGCGGCGATGGATTACGCGGTGGCGTTGAATGCGGAGATCAAGGATTTGTTCGCGCACGGGGCGGACGTCGTGCAGATCGACGAGCCCTACATGCAGGCGCGGCCCGACAAGGCGCGCGACTACGGTGTGAAGGCCTTGAATCGTGCTCAACACCCTGCCCGGCAAACAGATCATGGTCGGGTGCCTGGACTTGAACGACCCGGCGGTCGAGTCTGTTGAGACCGTCGTTGCGCGCATCAAGCGGGCGCTTCAGTTCATCCCGAAGGAGATGGTCATCCTCGCGCCGGACTGCGGGATGAAGTACCTGCCGCGGGCGGTGGCGGAGGGGAAGCTGAGGGCGATGGTGGGGGCGGCGGGGGTGTTGAGAGGGGAGTTTGGAGCAGGCTGAACAACTGTGCAGCCAGCGGAAATTGCCGGCCGGAGGTTCGTGGCGGACAGTGGCCCTCTAGTTACGAAGATCAGCTATCTCGCAATTGAATTGGTCTACGAGATACATTCCTAGTAGCTTTGTCGCGCGATATTGCGCCAGTCCACATAACAAATTGGCGCAATCGCTAGCAGTCTCTTTGGAGTGCGGCGAATGAGCGATCAGTCAAAGAATAACAAAGCAAGCAAAAAACCGGATGCTTTTGAGGCGTGGATCGCAGAGCGCCATAAATGGCTCCAGACGGCTGCCAGATATCTCATAGATACGAAGCAGTCGCCAGACAACAAGGAACTTGTTGCGCTTGGCGATCTTTGTATTGTTGAAGCTACAGGAGGTAAGTCGCAGTCCTTTTTAGCGGTTGAGCCCGGATCGCTAGCGCTCGACTCAGCTCAACCAAAACTAGACATTGTTGCAGTAAACGAAGTGCGTGGAGTGAATGCCATCAAGAACGGTGCGTCGCTACCGTTTGGCCAAGCAAACATTACCGTGATTTATGGCGCAAACGGGAGTGGGAAAACAGGTTTTTCCAGATTGCTTAAGCACGCCTGCGGTTCTCGATCGAAAGAGACGGAACTTCTTCCAAATATTTTTGAAGAAAAAAATCCTCCAGCCACAGCCAAGGTGATTGTAGGTATAGGTGGCACCCAGAAGGAGCTTCAATGGGCGCATTCAGGTGGCGCACTACCGGAGTTGAGACACGTTCACGTATTCGACTGGAAAACCGCGTCCATGTATGTGGGAGGCCACAACGAGGCTACCTACGAGCCCAGCCGAATGAGGTTCGTTGCGGCGCTAATCGCGATATGCGATCGACTGGCTGCACACTTTGAAAAAGAAAAAATCAAGCTCGTAAAGAAACTACCGCTGGTTCCACCAGAATTATCAGCAACCAAATCGATTCAATGGTTGTCGACCTTAAAAGCTAGCACGACTGCCGATGAAACCGATAGGGCCTGCAGTTTCCCAAAGCCGCTAGATGAAGAGCGAGTTTCTATTGAGACTGCTTTAGGGCAGAAAGACATCGGTGGACGTCTTCAGGCTATTTCCCGGGACCGTGCCGCGCTCAGTCAGGTAAAAATCACCTTGGTCTCTTGGAAGGAAATGTTAAGCGACGAGCGTCTGCACAAGCTAATTGCGGCGCGGGTCGATGCCTTCACTAAGAGGAAGGCTGCTAGCGAAGACGCGAAGAAGGTATTTGGCGCAGCTCCACTTAAAGGGGTAGGAGAGGACTCATGGCAGCTGTTGTGGGATCAGGCGCGGGCGTTTTCAGAGCTACATGCCTATGTGGGCGCGCCCTTTCCAAAGACTGACGACGGCTCTCGATGTGTGCTGTGTCAGCAAATACTGGAGCCGGAAGGTAGACAACGATTAGATCATTTTGAGGCATTTGTTAGGGGTGGACTCGAAGAAAGTGCCAAGCAAGCTGAAAAGCTACTTGAGGTTTTGTCGGCTCATCTACCGCAAATTCCTGAGCCAAAGGAATGGGTGGTTCAGGCGACGCTACTCAAGATCGATGATCAAGATGCAACCCAGTTTCTAATTGACATTGCGGCAAGAAAAACGCTGCGCAAATTGCAACCCAAGAAAAAGAATTGCCTGCGTTTGATTGGGCGAAAGTGGAAGTCTATGCAGATCAATTTGCAAGTGGCTTAGATGCCGAGGAAAAGTCGCTTAAAGCCCTTCTACAAGACGGTAAACGCAAAGAACTTGAAGCTCGACTCTTGGATCTGCGTGCTAAGCAATGGTTGAATCAAAATAAGCAATCCATAGTGGAAGAAGTCGATCGACTAGGTGCTTTATCAAAGCTAGACAAAGCCTTGAGTCTTACGAATACCAATATGCTGACTCGAAAGAACAATGAGATTGCGAAAATTGAACTCGACGCGGGATACCAAAATCGTTTTGAAAACGAGTTGACACGTCTCGGCGGCAAACGCTTGCAGGTTCGGCCCGAGAGTAAGCAACAAGGAAAGGGGAGAATTACGTTCGGGCTTGCTTTGAAGGGAGCGAAAAAATCTGCAGAGGCGCAAGGGATTCTTAGCGAGGGAGAAGCGAGAGTCGTCGCCTTGGCCGCATTTCTGGCGGACATTTCCGCATCCGGTCAGCCGACGCCGTTTGTATTTGACGATCCGATCTCTTCGCTAGACCAAGATTTTGAAGAGCGAGTGGTAGCGCGGCTTGTTGAACTCAGTGAGCTTCGCCAAGTAATTGTATTTACTCATCGCCTTTCACTGGTAACTCTGGTCGGCGATTTGGTGAAGAGAATTGACGAGCAAGCGAAGCTGAAGCAAGCACCTTCCCTGGTGAAACTCAACGTTGAGGCGCTTCGTCGTCTAGGAAATCAGATAGGGCTTGTTACGGAGCTAAACATCCGAGACTCTAAGCCACTTGGAGCTATCAAGCGAATGCGTGATGAAATTATTCCAAAGCTTAAGAAATTGCACGAGGCTGGAGATGTCGTCACTTACGATGAACAAATAAAAGGGGTTTGCAGCGATTTTCGAATCTTGGTAGAGCGATCTGTTGAGAACGTACTTCTAAATGACGTGCTTGTACGATTTCGCCGCTCTGTACAGACGCAGGGACGAATTGCTTCACTCGCTAAGATTGAGAAATCGGATTGCGCATTCATCGACGACCTAATGACGCGCTATTCTGCATTTGAGCACTCCCAGCCCGAAGAGCTACCCGCTGAGGTGCCGGATTTGGTTACAGTCGAGGCCGACGTGAAAAAAATGGCGGAATGGATAGACGAATTCGGCAAGCGCATCGTGGCTTGATATGCATCTCGTTTCATAAGCCATGCAATTGGCGAATCTAGATCGGATGACTCTTTCAATGGCTAGCGACTCAACGGGGATAGTAAAGGGACTAGGCATCGCAAACTCGTCTTTTATGCGACTGACCAAATCTCGACCCTCTAAAGCCGCGCCGCCTTAAACGTATTGCACTGATCCGGATCCCCCGCCTCGAACCCACGCTTGAACCAGCGCACGCGTTGCTCGGAGGTTCCGTGCGTAAAACTCTCGGGCACGACGACACCACGGCTCTGGCTCTGCAATCGATCATCCCCGATGGCAGACGCAGCAGTCAGCGCCTGCTCGATCTCCCCCGGCTCGAGCATTTTCTTCATTGAATCCGCCCGCCGGCCCCAGACGCCGGCAAAGCAATCCGCCTGCAGTTCCATGCCGCACGGACAAGGCATTGCTCTGCGCTTCGCTCGAACGCTCGCGCCGTTTCTGCACCTGCGCCGCGATCCCCAAAAGGTTCTGCACGTGGTGGCCGACTTCGTGCGCGATCACGTACGCCTGCGCAAACTCACCCGGCGCATGGAAGCGGTCGCGCAGGTCGCTGTAGAACTGCAGATCGATATACACCTTCTGGTCGCCGGGACAGTAGAACGGCCCCGCCGCGGTCTGCCCGGTGCCGCACGCAGTCGGGGTGCGGCCGGTGAACAGCACGAGCTTGGGATCGACATAGGTCTTGCCGCTTTCGCGGAAGATCTGGCCCCACACGGTCTCGGTGGAGGCCAGCACCTTGGAGACGAACCTCGCCTTGTCGTCCCCCGCGGGCGGCTTGTGCGCGGGCGCGGAGCGTGTCTGCACGCTGTTGGTCGCGCCGTTCATGAAGCTCAGGACGGTGCCCGGATCGATCCCGGAGAAATAGCTGATCACCAGCGCAAGGACGACTCCGCCCAAGCCCAGACCACCCACGCCGATCCCACCGCCGCTCGCCGCGCCGGTCTTCGACGTTCTCGCTTTCGTTCTGGTCTTCAAGCCGCATGGGGGAATCTCTTTAAAATCCGCGATCAGAGGATTGACGTAATCGTCATGGAGATGTAACTTGTAATTGATCTTAACATCAATATCACCATGAAACCCGCCGCGCTCCTCGACCAGCTCCGCCCTGCCGCGAACCGCCTCTTCGGCAACGACCGCCGCTGGGCCGAAGCCTGCAAGCTACCTCCCGGAGACCCTGTCCCGCCTGCGCACGCGCGAGTCCTGCGATCTTCGCACGCTGGCGGCACTGGCGGCGGCCGTCGGCTACACACTCGCGGTTGCACCCAGGGCGGACGAACAGGACGCACCCTACGGCCGCGCACGGGAAGAAGAACTCCTCGACCTGTGCGCCTCCGGCAACCACGACGCCGCAACCTGGCGCCAGCACGGCGACGGTTTCTTCATGGGCGGCCTCGCGACGATGCTCGCCAGCGTGCGCGAGTTCGACCGGCGTACTTACCTCGCCCTCGCAGAAGACCTTCATCCCGGCGTGACACAGCCCGAGGTGTTCGAACTCTGGCTGCAACGCAGCCCGACCAGGCCGGCGCGTTTCCTGCCGATGCTCAAGCGGTGGAGAAAAGTTGCGGCCTGATCGTCGCGCCCAGCCCGGCTATCTGGAGGCCTTCGCCCGGATCGCCGCGAAGATCGCTGCGCGCCTGAAGGACGTGAACCCGAAGCAGTTGCCGATCAGACTGTACGTCGCAGGCGGCGCGGCGTTGCATCTCTACACCGGCAGCCGGGTGAGCGTGGACATCGACGGGGTGTTCTCGCGCCGGGTGGTGATCGACGACGATCTCGAAGCGTCCTACAAAGATGCCGACGGCCGGGCACGCGTGCTGTATTTCGACCGGAATTACAACGACACGCTCGGCCTGACGCACGAAGACGCGCAGGCGGATTCCGAGCGCGTCGACCTGCCGGGCGTGGACGGCAAGGTGCTGGAAGTCCGGGTGCTGACGCCGCTCGATCTGGCGGTCTCGAAGCTCTCGCGCTTCAGCGACCAGGACCGCGCGGACATCGAGCTGCTCGCGCGCGAAAAGCTGATCGATGCGAAGGCGCTGAAGAAGCGCGCCGAAGAGGCGCTGGGTGCTTATGTCGGCGATGTCGCCTCGGTGCGCACCACGATCGATCTCGCCTGCCGGATCGTCGAGGCGGCGCGCCGGGCGGGGTGATCGATCGCATTACTGCCTTGCTATACCGGCGCCTTATCCACGGCCGACGCCGACCACGGTTTGATTTTCGCCAGGGTCTTGGCAAGTGCCGACTTCGCAAGCTGGGTGTCGTAGTCAGCCTGGAGCCGCAGCCACCAGCCATCCGAAAGTTCGAAGAATCGGCACAAGCGCAAATCGGTATCGGCCGTGATTGCGCGCTTGCCCGCAAGGATCTCGCCGATGCGCTGCGCTGGTACGCCGATTTCCTTCGCCAGCCGGTAATTGCTCATTTCCAGCGGCTTGAGGAATTCCTCCGCCAGCATCTCTCCGGGTGATACGGGTTTCAGTTTCCTGGTCATAGCCGGTTTTGACTTAGTAACGCTATACGTGATTAACGGGAAGCGTGACTATACAAGCTCACTCACGTCGTGGATCGGAATTCAACCGTTCCGGACGGGCAGGATCCCCCGCTCCACCCCGATCTCCCAGATCTTCTGCGCCGCCCCGGCCGCCGTGCGCATGACGGCCGCTTCGTCGGCCTTGAGGAACTTCCCGTCGCGCACGATTTCCTCGCCGTGCACCATGACCATCGCGATATCCCCGCCGTGGCCCTTCCACACGAGGTTCTTCACCGGATCCCACACCGGTTGCAGGTGCGGTTTGAAGAGGTCGAACACGAGCAGGTCGGCCTTGGCGCCGGCTTCGACGCGCCCGAGGTCCGGTCGGCGCAGGGCGTTCGCGCCGACGAGCGTGGCGGCGCGCATGAGTTCGTGCGCGGTGCCGGTATGCGCCTGGTGGAAGTATTGTTTGGACAACAGGCCCGTGACGCGCAGCTCGGCCAAGCAGGTCCATGCCGTGCGAGTCGGTGCCGATGCCGGTGCTGACACCCGCCTTCGCAAACCGCGCGTAGGGAAAGTTCTGCCCTTCGCGCGCAAAGCCGAACGCGCAGTTCGCCACATGGGTGCCGGTGGCGGCGAGCACCGCGAGGTCTTCATCCGTGGAGCAACCCGCGTGCGCGAGGATGACGTTGTCACCCAACAGTCCGGTGTCCTGCGCGTACTCGGAGGCGCTCATGCCGTAGCGGGACCGCAACAGCGCGAGTTCCTGCGGCGTCTGGGCGAAGTGCGTGGTCAAGCAGGCAACCGAGCTCGTCGGCCGCCTTGCGGCATTCGCGCAGCAACTCGGGCAGGCAGGTGTCGGTGGCATGCGGGCCGATCGCCACCTGCGCCAGGCCCTCGGGGCCTTCGTCGCGCGCCTTGAAGAGCGCGATCGATTTCGCCAGCTGCGCCATGCCGTCGTTGCCGAAGTCCCACACCGGATTGCCATCCGCTCCCAGGCGCGAGTTCGAGGCCGACATGATGAAGGGCGCGCCGACGGTGCGCAGGCCCAGTTCCTTGGCCACATCGAAGAACATCTCCTGGCCGTGGTGCCACATGTCGACCAGGGTGGTGGTTCCGCCCTTCATCAGATCGATCATGCCCAGCGCCGTGACCGCGTGAAACTCTTCCGCGGTGAGTTCCTTCGCGGCGATCCCGTGAGCGGCAGCAGGATCTTGTAGACCAGCGTGGGCACCCAGGGATCCATCTCGAGGTCGTCCGGAATGCCGCGGAACAAGCCTCCGCGCAGGCAGTGCGCATGCAGGTTCACGAAGCCCGGCATGACCAGGCCTTGTTCGTAGCGGATCACCGGCTGGCCGGCCGCGGGCGCGTCGCGCGTCACCGCCTCGATCCGCGCACCGTCGACGTAGACGTAGTGATCCTGCAGGACGGCTTGCTCGCCGTCCCGCATGCCGAGCACGTACTTCGCGGCGATGACCGCGGTCGTCACTGTGTCATCACCGGCGCATCACTCCGGAACCAGCCCGACTTCCTTCGTCAGCCGGCGCCAGACTTCGGTCTGGTCCTTGGCGAATTTGCCCATCTCCGCCGCACTCATCGGGGTGATCTCCATCGACTGGCGCTCGATCTGGGTGCGCACCTCGGGTTTCTGCAGGGTCGCGGCGAGTTCGCGCGACAGCCGGTCGACAACTTCCTTCGGCATCTTCGCCGGACCAAACAGGCCCATGAAGGCCGCGGCCGGAAACGGCGGCATGCCGGCCTCGGCCATGGTCGGCAGGTCGGGCAGGGACTTGCTGCGGCTGGTCAGCAGGGTGGCGAGCCCGCGCGCGCGGCCGTCGCGCACATGCTGCGCGAGCGCCCCGGTGATCAGCATCACCTGGATGCGGTTGCCGATGAGGTCGTTCAGGGCCGTGGTCTCGCTCTTGTAGAGCACGACCTGGAGGTCGAACTTCTCGGCCTTGGCAAAGGTCTGCGGGGCGATCGAGCCCACGGCGCTGGAACTGCCGCCGTTCAGCTTGCCGGGATTCGCGCGCCCGTATTCGCCGAGTTCCTTCAGGGTCTTCACCGGCAGGCTCGGATGCACGACCCAGAAGAAGCTGTTGTTGCCCACGCCGCCGATCGGCGTGTAGTCCACCAGCGGATCGAAGGAGACATTCTTTCTCAGGAACGGCAGCGCCGCGACCTGCGTCGAGGTGCCGAAGAACACGGTGTAGCCGTCGGGCGCGGCCTTGACCACGTATTCGCCCGCGACGATGCCGTCGGCGCCGGGCTTGTTCTCGATGATCACCGGCTGGCCGAGAGACTGCGACATCGAGGCCGCGATGATGCGCGCGATCACGTCGGTCGCACCGCCGGTGCCGAAGGCGACCACCGCGCGGATCGGCTTGGTCGGGTACTCGGCCTGCGCCGGAATCGCGCAGGCAAGGAGGACTGCAAGGAGGAGTCTGTTCATGATGGGATCTTCAGGAGAATGAGGGTGGAAAGCATCGTACCAAAAGCAGTATCCATGCCCATGTGTGCCTGAATGGCGAGGGCGGGATGGCCGGCAGGGTCCAATTGCGCACCCGGAAACCGACGGATTGAGGGATCGCCAGTCTGAGGCCGGATTCAGCGAGGGTCAAAGCCGCCCGGACGGGGCCCGGGCGTACGTAGACGATGGTCGCAAATGTGACTACAATTTCCCGCTATTTTGAAAATTTAGGTGCTAAACATCATGGCAGCGCAGCGCGTACCGATCCGCGAGTTCAAGGCTCGTCTCTCCCACTATCTCGCGCAGGCCGGTGCAGGCCGTGGGGCGATCGAAGTCACTTCGCATCGCCGCGTGGTGGCCCGGGTGACGGGCGTCCCGCCGGAAACCGGCGAAGGCATCGCGAAGCTGATCGTCAGCGGCGCGGTGAGCTGGCAGGGCGGCAAGCCCAAGGGCGCGGCGATCCGCCTGGCGCGTGGCGGTCGCAGCGTGTCCGAAATGGTGCTCGAAGACCGCGGATGATCTCCACGTGATCCTCTACTGCGACACGTCGGCGCTGATCAAGCTGTATCTCAGCGAAGCCGGCTCGGCCGCAGTGAAGAAGCTCGCCCGCGGCGCCGAGGCGGTGGCGACCTGCCGCGTTTCCTGGGCCGAGGCGCACGCTGCGCTCGCCCGGCGGGTGCGCGAGGTGCCGGGCGATGCCGCGGCCGTCGCGCGCGCACGGCGCGCGCTCGCCGCCGACTGGCCGAAGTTCGTGATCGTCGAGATCACCCAGAAGGTCATCGAGCGCGCGGCCGAGTACGCCGACACGTTTGCGCTGCGCGGTTACGACAGCGTGCAACTCGCAGCCGCCCACGCGCTGTCCGAGGAGGCGCAGGTGCCGGTGACCTTCGCCTGTTTCGACGCGCGCCTCGAACAAGGCGGCTGGTGTGCTGAAGATGCAGGTGCCGTTCCTCCATGGCTGAAGCGCCCCTCCAGAACCTCGGCCGCTACAAGCTCGGCCGCGTGCTCGGCAAGGGCGCGATGGGTATCGTCTACGAGGCCCTCGACCCGCGCCTGAACCGCAAGATCGCGATCAAGACGATTCTCGTCGGCAGCCTCGACGAGGCGACCGCGCGCGACTACTCCAAGCGTTTCGCGCGCGAGGCGCAGGCGGTGGCGCGGCTGAACCACCCGAACATCGTGCAGGTGTACGACTACGGCGAAGAAGGCGACATCGCCTACATCGTGATGGAGTTCGTGCGCGGCAAGGAGCTGAAGTCCTCGTTCGATGCCAACGAGCGCTTTGACATCAAGACCACGGTGCGGCTGATGTGCGAGTTGCTCGATGCGCTCAATTTCGCGCACGACGCGGGCGTGATCCATCGCGACATCAAGCCTGCCAACGTGATGATCGACAGCGACGGGCACGCCAAGCTCGCGGACTTCGGCGTGGCGCGCATCAGCGACCCCGACCGCCAGAGCACCGGCGCGACCCAGGTGGGCACGATGGTCGGCACCCCGGCCTACATGTCGCCCGAGCAGATCCAGGGCCTGAAGATCGACCGGCGCACCGACATCTTTTCCGCGGGCGTGATCCTCTACCAGTTCCTCACCGGCAAGAAGCCTTTCTCGGGCGGCGCGTGGACCATGGCAAAGATGATCCTCCAGGAGGATCCGCAGACGCCCTCGACGATCGCGCCGGTATCGCCCGACTACGATCAGATCGTGTTTCGCGCGCTGGCCAAGAACCCGGACAACCGCTACCAGTCGGCGGATGAATTCGGGCGCGCGCTGCAGGACGTGCTCAAGGGCAAGAAACTGGCACCGCCCCCGCCACCGGTGCCGGAGCCGGGGCCCGCGCTCGCCAACGCTGCGGCGGCGGGCACCGAGGTCGAGCTCGAATTCTGGGGCGCGATCAAGGACACCGACGACCCCGAGGAACTCGAGTTGTACCTCGAGAATTTCCCGGCGGGTGTGTACACCGCGCTCGCCAAGCGCCGGCTCGAGGACCTGCGCCGCGGCAGCGGTGACCAGACCGCCGGACCGAACGAGCGCAACGCCGCGCTGGAAAAGGCGCGCCGTGAAACCGAGGCGCGGGTCAGGAAGGAAGCCGAGGAACGCCAGAAGAAAGCGGCGGCCGAGCGCAAGGCGCGGGCCGAGGCCGAGGCGGCGGCCAGGCGCGAGGCCGAGGAAAAGGCGCGGCGCGAGGCGGAGCGGCGTGCCCGCGAGGAGGCCGCGGAAAAGGAAAAGGCGCGCCGCGCCGCGGTTGCCCAGGCCAAGCGCGAGGCAGAGGAACGCGCGATGCGCGCCGCCGAAGAGAAGGCGCGTCGCGAAGCCGAGGAACGCGCACGCATCGAAGCCGAGGCCAGGGCGCGGCGCGAGGCGGAAGAGCAGGCACGTCGCGAAGCCGAGGAGCGCGCGCGGATCGAAGCCGAAGCGAGGGCGCGGCGCGAGGCTGAAGAAAAGATACGCCGCGAGGCCGAGGAAAAGCTGCGCCGCGAAGCCGAGGAGCGGGCCCGGATCGAAGCCGAGGCCAGGGCGAAGCGCGAGGCCGAGGAGCGGGCGCGTCGCGAAGCGGAGCGAGAAGCGCGCAGCGAGAAGCGCGAAGCCGAACGCGCGCGCAGCGAAGCCGGCGAAGCCAAGCCAGACGCGAGGCGAGGAAAAGGCCCGTCGGGAGGCCGAGGAGAAGGCGCGTCGGGAGGCGGAAGAAAAGGCCCGCCGCGAAGCGGAAGAAAAAGCCCGTCGCGAAGCGGAAGAAAAGGCCCGCCGTGAAGCCGAGGAGCGCGCGCGCATCGAGGCTGAAGCCAGGGCGAAACGCGAGGCCGAGGAGAAGGCGCGTCGCGAAGCGGAGGAAAAGGCGCGCCGCGAAGCAGAAGAAAAGGCGCGCCGCGAAGCGAAGAAAAGGCACGCCGTGAAGCCGAGGAACGCGCGCGCATCGAGGCCGAGGCCAGGGCGAAACGCGAGGCCGAGGAGAAGGCGCGTCGCGAGGCCGAGGAAAAGGCGAGGCGCGAGGCGGAAGAGAAGGCGCGCCGCGAAGCCGAGGAACGCGCGCGCATCGAAGCCGAAGCCAGAGCGAAGCGCGAAGCAGAGGAAAAGGCGCGTCGCGAAGCCGAGGAAGCGCTGCGCCGCGAAGCGGAAGAGCGCGCCCGCCGCATTGCCGAGGAAAAGGCCCGCATCGAAGCCGAAGCAAAAGCAAAGCGCGAGGCCGAGGAACGCGCGCGACGAGAGGCCGAGGAGCAGCTGCGCCGCGAAGAAGCGGAGCGCGCGCGGCTGATCGCCGAAAAGATCGCCTTGCGCGCCGCCGAGGAGCGGGCAAAGGCGGAGGCTGCGGAGAAGATCGTGCGCGAGGCACGCGAACTGGCGATGCGCGAGGCCGAGCGCAAGGCCGTGCGCGCCAACGAGGTGGCCATCCGTCGCGAAGCCCGCGAGCAGGCCGAACGCGAGGCCGTCGAACGCGAGCAACGCGAAGCCGAGGAGAAGGTCCGCCGCGAGACCGAGGCGCGCGAGCGGCGCGAGGCGCTGGTGCGGAACATGCGCCAGGCCGAGGAAAAGGCGAAGCGCGATGCCGCAGTCGCGGTGAAGCGCGCCGCCGACGAGAAGGCGAAACGCGCCGCTGAAGACAGGGCCAGGCGCATTGCGATGGAACGGGCACTGCGCGCCGCCGAGCAGAAGATGCTGCGCGCGATCGAACCGGTCGAGCAGCGCGAGGCGCGCGAGAAGGCGGCACGCGAACGCGAGGAAATGGTCAAGCGCGAAGTCGACGACCTGCTCAGGCGCGAAAAGGCGCTCACGCCCGGCGGCGAGCCCGCGCCGGCCGCGACGACTGCCCCGGCCGAGGACGGCAAGCTCGGCTGGTTGCGCTCGGCCATCCGGCGCAACAAGCCCCCGGGCTGAACCGCGGGCCGGTCCTCAGCCGCGGCGCCGGGCGCGCAGCAGCGTGAGCGAGATGTTCCAGCCGACTGCCACACCGAGTGCGATCAGCAGTGCCGCCGCCGAAGACAGGCGGGCGGCGGCCAGGTGCAGCACGACCAGCGCCACGCCAAAGCCGATCAGCCCCTTGAGCGCGTTCACCAGCATCGACGCGGTGAACGGTCCGCCGCAGCGCGGCTGCAGGATCAGCACCAGCGATGTAAACACCACCGGATAGGTGGCGAGCACGCCGGTCAGTCCCGGCCCCGCGACCCTGCCTGCGATATTGGTCGCGACGACCACGCCGGCCACCAGTCCGGCGCGCAGCGCGAGGTCGTAGCGTGCGCGCGGTTGCGAGACCGCCGGCACCGGCGCCGCGTAGCGCCGCAGGCCGCGGATCGCGAGCGCGAACGAACCGGCGAACAGCGCGCAGGCTTCGGAGAAACTCCAGTCGCGCAGTTGCAGGAGCAGGGCCACCGTGAACCAGGCGGCGGTGCCCGAGAGCCATGAGAGCGGGGTAGTGCAGCGCTGCGCGGCAAAGGCGTGCGCCGCAACGAAGGCCACCGTCGCGCTCACGCCTGCCACGCTCATGCGCGCCGCGTCCGAGATGAACGCGGCGTCGTGGTCCATGGCGAGGAATACGTAGACCGGGCCGGTCGACACCGGCAGGGTGGCGATCATCGCGCCGAGGAAGGGCCCGAGGCGCTCGGTCGCGCGCGAGGCGCTGACCACGATGATGACCGCGGCCACGATTTTCGCGGCGAGCAGCAGGCCGAACGGATTTTCCAAACGGGCGGTTTCCGGAAGTGTTGTTGCGCAATCGCGCAACATGACTGCCACGGAACCCGCTCCGGCACACGGCTTTGGCGGAATAAAGTCAAGCTTTATGCGCCGCCACCGGCGCCGGCCGGCGAACTCCGGGGCGGTGCAGTATAAAACACGCCGCCCCGCCCCTGCGTGTATTCAGTGCCCCCTCAGTGCGGCTTGTCGCAGTCCTCGAGGAATTCGATCAGGTTCTCCCGCAGCTCGTAGTAGCGCGGGTGTTCGAGCAGCGCGCTGCGGGTGCGCGGCCGTGGCAGTGGAATGTCGAGCACCCGGCCCACCTTCGCGCGCGGGCCGTTGGTCATCATCACCACCCGGTCCGCGAGCAGGATCGCCTCGTCCACGTCGTGGGTGACCACGATCGCGGTGACCTGGCTCCTCGACCAGACCTCCATCAGCACTTCCTGCAGGTCCCAGCGGGTGAGCGAATCGAGCATGCCGAAGGGTTCGTCCAGCAGCAGCAGCTTGGGCGAGAGCGCGAACGCGCGCGCGATGCCCACGCGCTGGCGCATGCCGTTCGACAACTCGCTCGCGCGCTTGTGCAGCGACCCCGAGAGGCCGACGCGGTCGAGGTGGTATTCGATGATGTCGCGATGCTCGGCCACCGATGCCTGCGGAAACACGCGCGTGACGGCGAGTTCGACGTTCTGCCAGGCCGTGAGCCAGGGCACGAGGCTGGGCGACTGGAACACGATGCCGCGGTCCGGTCCGGCGCTTGCGACCTCGCGGCCATCGAGGATGATCCCGCCCTCGGAGATGTCGGTCAGGCCCGCGATCATCGACAGCACGGTGGACTTGCCGCAGCCCGAATGGCCGATGATGGAAATGAACTCGCCCTTCCTGATCTGCAGGTCGAATCCGTCGACCACCTTCTGCGGTCCCTGCCGGGTCGGGTAGATTTTTCCCAGGCGCGTGAATTCCACGTAGCGCGCGTCGCCGGGCCTGGGCGCACTCTCCGCGGCCGCCTTCAGCACGCCCTCGGCCGCGGCTTCCCTGGCCTCGATCTCCTCCAGCCAGTCGGCATGGCGCATGCGAAGCAGACGCGGCAGCTTGAACGCGGGCCGCGCCACGGCCTCGACCTGCGGCGCGAGCGCCGGCAGCTTGATGATCTTCGCCCCGCCCGCTGCCGCGCGCCGGCGGCCGGCGTCGATCAGGTACTGCGTGATGTCGCGGCGCAGTTTCTTGAATTCCGGGTGGTGGTTCATCGCGCGCCGGTCGCGCGGGCGCTCGATCTCGACCTTGAACGAGGGTCCGAGCGAAGCCCTGGGGCCCGGGTCGAGCGGAATTATCCGGTCGGCGAGCATCAGGGCCTCGTCGGCATCGTTGGTGATCAGCAGGACGGTTTTCTTTTCCTCGTTCCAGATGCGGATGATCTCGTCCTGCAGCTTGGCGCGCGTCAGGGCATCGAGCGCAGAGAGCGGCTCATCGAGCAGCAGCACGTCGGGGCTCGCCGAGAGGGCGCGCGCCACCGCGACGCGCTGGCGCATGCCGCCCGAAAGTTCCGAGGGGCGCTTGTGCATCGCCGGCGTGAGGCCGACCATGTCGACGTAGCGCAACACGCGTTCGCGCCGCGCAGCCGCGCTGTCACGGGCGAACACGCTGTCCACGGCGAGCGCGACGTTTTCGTACACATTGAGCCAGGGCATCAGCGAATAGCTCTGGAACACGATGCCGCGGTCGGCGCCGGGACCGCTGACCGGCCGCCCGGACTTGAGGATTTCCCCCGCGTCGGGCGTGGTCAGCCCGGCGAGCAGGCTCACGAGGGTCGTCTTGCCGCTGCCGGAGAAACCGACGATGGCGACGAACTCCCCTTCGGCAATCGAGAGGTTCACGTCACGCAGGACTTCGCTCCGCGCGCTGCCCGTGCCGTAACCCTTGGACACGCCGCGCAGTTCGAGCAGTGCCGCCGCGGGTGGTGCGTTCACGGCGGGCGGCGCGCTCGCCACGAGCGGTGCATCCGCCGCTGCCTTCAACGCGGCCTGCAGGATGTCTTCCTTCAGCAGTGGTGCGTTCATCGTCGGGCCTCAGTGACGCTCGGTCATCTGCTGCAGGCTCTGCATGATGCGGTCAAGCAGGAAACCGATCAGTCCGATGGTCAGCACCGCCACCATGATCCGTCCGAGCGACTCGGAACTGCCGTTCTGGAATTCGTCCCAGACGAATTTCCCGAGACCCGGGTTCTGCGCCAGCATCTCGGCGGCGATCAGCACCATCCAGCCCACGCCGAGGGACAGCCGCATGCCGGTGAAGATGTAGGGCAGGGCCGAGGGCACGATGATCCTGCGCACCCGTGTGCTCCAGGGCAGCTGCAGCACGCGCGAGACGTTGACCAGGTCCTTGTCCACCGACTGCACGCCGACCGCGGTGTTGATCAGCGTCGGCCAGAGAGAACACAAAGTCACCGTGGCCGCGGAAATGATGAACGACTTGTCGAACGCGGGTTCGCCGCTCCCCGTCACGTACAAGGCGCTGACCACCAGCGTGACGATCGGCAGCCAGGCCAGCGGCGAGACCGGGCGGAAGGTCTGGATGATCGGGTTCAGCGCGGTCTGGATCGTGCGGCTCGATCCGCAGAGTATCCCGAGCGGCACCGCGACCAGGGTGGCCAGCACGAAGCCGGTGAACACGGTGTAGAGGCTGGTGAGGATCTGGTCGACGTAGGTCGCCTTGCCGGTCCATTTCGGCATCGCCATGTCGGCCTTGGGATCCTCTGCCTGGCGCTCTTTCAGGCGCGCCGCCTGGCGCACGTAGAAGCTCGCGCGCTTTTCGCGTTCGACGAAATGGTCCTTGAGCAGGCTCTGCGCCTGCACGAAGACCGCACCGGGCCCGGGCAGGGCGCCGAGGCTGGTCTGCACCTGCGCGGCGCTGACCGACCACAGCCAGAGGAAGAACACGATGGCGGCCAGCGGCACACCGAAGGTGCGCAGCGCGTTCTGCGCAAGCTCGCGCGGGTCGATTCGCGCGAGGCCGGTGCGTGTCAACAGGGAAGTGCTCATGATTTTTCTCCGGTGCAGTGCTTACTTCAGGCCGATCTTGAATTTCTTCAGATAGTCGTTGGGCTTCTTCGCGTCGTAGGTGATGCCGTCGATGAAGCCCTGCTGCGGGCCGCGAAAGCCATCTGATTTGATCGGGAAGTCGGTTTCCTTCGCCTTGCCCTCGGCCACCAGCGCCTTCGCCGCCTGCATGTAGACGCCGGGCAGGTAGACCTGTTTGGCGATGTCGAGGTACCAGCTGTCGGGCTTGGCCTCGGGGATCTGTCCCCAGCGGCGCATCTGCGTGAGGTACCAGATCGCGTCGCTGTAGTAGGGATGGGTCGCGTTGTTGCGGAAGAACTGGTTGAAGTCCGGTGCCGGACGCTTGTCGCCCTTCTCGTATTCGAAGGTGCCGGTCATGCTGTTGCCGATGACCTCGGCATTCGCCCCCACATAGTTGGGTCTGGAGATGATCTTCACGGCTTCGACGCGGTTGGCCATGCTCTGGTCCAGCCACATGCCGGCGCGGATCAGCGCCTTGACCACCGCGATGTGGGTGTTCGGGTTCTTCTCCGCCCAGCCCCTGGTCACCCCGAAGACCTTCTCCGGGTTGTTCTTCCAGATCTCGTCATCCGTGATCACCGGCACGCCGATTCCCTTGAACACCGCCTGCTGGTTCCAGGGCTCGCCCACGCAGTAGCCGTTGATCGTGCCGGCCTCCATGGTCGCCGGCATCTGCGGCGGCGGGGTGACCGAGAGCAGGGCATCGGCGTTGGTGACGCCGTTGACGTCCGTCGCCGTGTACTGGCCGGGGTTGATGCCGCCGGCAGCCAGCCAGTAGCGCAACTCGTAGTTGTGGGTGGACAGCGGGAAGACCATGCCCATCTTGAACTGCTTGCCCTCGGCCTTGAACTTGTCGACCACGATCTTCAGCGCGTCGGCCTTGATGGGGTGCACCGGCCTGCCGTCCTTCATCGGCAGGTGCTTTTTCATTTCCGCCCAGACTTCGTTGGACACGGTGATCGCGTTGCCGTTGAGGTCCATGCTGAACGCGGTGACCACGGGCGACTTGGTGCCGATGCCGATGGTCGCGCCCAGCGGCTGGCCGGCGAGCATGTGCGCGCCGTCGAGCTGGCCATCGATCACGCGGTCGAGCAGCACCTTCCAGTTCGCCTGCGCTTCCAGCGTCACGAACAGGCCCTCGTCCTCGAAGTACTTCTTCTCGTAGGCGATCGCCAGCGGCACCATGTCGGTCAGCTTGATGAAGCCGAACTTGAGTGCCTCCTTCTCGAGTTTCATCTTG
Source organism: uncultured beta proteobacterium (assembly GCA_963844255.1). GTDB lineage: Bacteria > Pseudomonadota > Gammaproteobacteria > Burkholderiales > SG8-39 > SZAS-79. The sequence goes on along the minus strand of CAWJNP010000022.1, from coordinate 22,029 downwards.
GCGCGCGCGATTCCGGGTACGCCGGTCAGCGCGGCGGCGCCGAGCGCGCCCGCGCCGGCCAGAAACGCGCGCCGGTCCACGGGCCTGGTGCGGGGGTTGCTGCGATCACCGTTCTGTTCATTCGACATGGTCTTGCCTCTGGTTGAGTTGAATTGAAATCGGGGCGCGGGGCTCAGGCATGGATCGCGAAGCCGCCTGCATAGTCCAGGGGCTGTTCGCCGTTCCAGACGCTGCCGTCGATCAGGCGGCTCGTGCGCAGCACGCCCCCGGGCACGGGCGCACGCGCGGCGGCGGCCGCCTCGCGGTAAAGGTCGATGCGGTTCACCTGCGCGGCCACCGCGAGATAGTCCGGGTGCTCGCGCAACAGGCCCCAGCGCTTTTGCTGGGTCATGAACCACATGCCGTCCGACAGCCAGGGATAGTTGACCGCGCCGTCGTCGTAGAACTTCATGTGGTGCGGGTCGAACCAGCTGCGTCCCAGGCCGTTGGTGTAGTGGCCGTTCATGCGCGCGGCGATCGCCGCGGCGTCGGTGTCGATGTACCCGGGTCGCGCGACCATCTCGGCGGTCGCCTGCCGGTTGGTCGCCGACGCATCGATCCACCGGCCGGCCTCGATCACCGCGGCAGTCAGCGCGCGCGCCGTATTGGGATGCGCAGCGACGAACCCGGCCGTGGCGCCGAGCACCTTCTCGGGATGGTCCGGCCAGATCTCCTGGCTGGTGGCCGCGGTGAATCCGATGCCATCGAGGATGGCCCGGTTGTTCCAGGGTTCGCCGGCGCAGAAGCCGTCCATGTTGCCGGCGCGCATGTTGGCGACCATCTGCGGCGGCGGCACGGTGATGCTCTGCACCGCATTCAAGGGGTCGACGCCGTGCGCGGCAAGCCAGTAGTAGAGCCACATCGCGTGGGTCCCGGTGGGAAAGGTCTGCGCAAACACATGCGGACGCTGCGTGGCGGCGACGAGCTTCGCGAGCGATGCGCCGTCGGTCGCGCCGCGGTCGCGCAGCGTGTTGGAGAGCGTGATCGCCTGGCCGTTGCTGCTGAGCGACATCAGGATGTTCATGTCCTTCTTCGGGCCGCCGATCCCCAGGTGCACGCCGTAGACGAGGCCGTAGAGCACATGCGCGGCGTCAAGCTCCCCGCTGACCAGCTTGTCGCGGATCGCCGCCCACGAGGCCTGGCGCGACAGCACGATGCGTATGCCGTGCTTGGCGTCGAACTGGTTCAGGCTGGCCATGACCAGCGAGGCGCAATCGGTGAGCGGAATGAAGCCGACGCGCACTTCGCGCTTTTCGGGCGCGTCGCTGCCCGCGGCGCGCACGCCGGGCGCGGTGCCCATCACCCCGGTGCCTGCGGCCACCGCCACGCGGCCCGCGGTGCGAACGAATTCGCGCCGCGCCGGGTTGTCGATGGCACTGCGATGTTTCGCACCGCCGCCATCCGGGGGATTGTCCGACTTCGCCATGAGAGCACTCCAGGCACCTGAAAGTTTCAAAAAAAAAGCGTCACACGTTCGCCGAGCCGTTCGCTCGCCTCACGTGGACGCCGTTGCCCACTCAGTGGACCCGCCCCGCCTGGACGTGGTCTGCCCAGTGATGAGCAAGGCACGTGCCAGGCGACCTGGTCCGCCCTGACTGGCCGCAGTCACTGTGGATTCAGGAGTTTTGCCGGGCCGGAGGATCCGGGCCGGGCGTGTCATGCTGCACTGTGGCAGTGCAGCATGCACCGGTATAGGAACGCGCTTAGAACCCTTCGAGTACCACTTTGCCTATCGAGGTGCCGGATTCGATGATCGCGTGGGCCTTCTTCAGGTTCGCCGCATTGATCGTGCCGAGGTTCTGCGTAAGCGTGGTGCGCAGGGTGCCCGCGTCGGCCATGGCCGAGACTTCGCCGAGCAGGTCGTGCTGGGCGATCATGTCCGGGGTACCGAACAGCGAACGCGCGAACATTGCTTCCCAGTGCACGGAAACGCATTTGCTTTTCAGCGCCATGATGTCGAGGCTCGCCGGGTCGTCAATCACGCCGATCTTCCCCTGCGGGGCGATGATCTTCGGGTAGCTCGCGAGGTGCTGCCCGGTGCCGGTCAGGCTGGCGATCCAGGCGGGCGCCGGCACGCCGATGCGCTTGAGCTCTTCATCGAGCGGCAACCTGTGGTTGATGGTGTGGTGGGCGCCGAGGTCCAGGCACCATTTCATGGTCTCGGGTCGTGAGGCGGTCGCGACCACGGTCAGGCCGGTGAGTTTCCTCGCCAGCTGGATCATCATCGAGCCCACGCCGCCCGCGCCGCCGATCACGAGCAGGCATCCCGTGGATGCGCGCGTGATGGCGAAGCGGTCGAACAGCATTTCCCACGCGGTGATCGAGGTCAGCGGCAGCGCCGCGGCTTCGGCGAACGAGAGTTTCTTCGGCTTGGCACCGACGATGCGCGCGTCGACCGCGTGGAATTCGGCGTTGGTGCCGGAGCGCGCGATCGAGCCCGCGTAGAAGACCGCATCGCCTGCCTTGAACAGCGTGACGTCCTTGCCGACCGCCTTGACCACGCCCGCCGCGTCGTAACCCATGACTTTGGTTTCGCCGGCCGCGACGCCACGCATGCGCACCTTGGTGTCGACGGGGTTGACAGACACCGCCCTCACCTCCACGAGCAGGTCGTTCGCGCCGGGCTGGGGGACGGGGAGTTCGACGTCGATCAGCGCGTCGGATTCGGTGATCGGCAGGCTTTTCTGGAAACCAACAGCTTTCATGGCAAGGCCTCGTGAATTCTCGGGGGTGGGAAGATAACCGGCGTTGTGGGGCGCGGTGCTAGACTGCATGAAGGGTACCGGAAACAGGAGACACCCATGCAGCTCTCCACAGCGCAACAGGCCGCACGATGTGCCCCAGCCCCGGCCCGACTACGTGCGCTCCACCAACTGGGCGCCGATGCGCACGGTGGCCGACACGGCGCTGCTGGAATCGGCAGAGGCTGCGCTGGCCGGGTGACCGGCAGTGTTTCCATGAAATGTATCGGTATCGATACAGTAACTGCCCGGATAGCCGCTCTGCTGGCTGATCATGAAAAATGAAAGTAAAACAATTTCGCCGCGGCGCACGCCCCTGACCGAGCCGGCTCGGGATGCCGGTTCGCTTTCGGAGGCGATCGCCAACCGGCTGGTCTACACGGTGGGCAAGGACGCGCTCACCGCGACGCTGCGCGACTGGTTCTACGCCACCGCCTACGTCGCGCGCGACCGCCTGATCGAGCGCTGGATGGAGACCATGCGCAGCTACTACGACGCGGACGCAAAGCGCGTGTACTACCTGTCGATGGAATTCCTGATGGGCCGCACGCTGATGAACAGCCTGCTCAACCTCGGGTTCGAACCCGGATGCCGCGCGGCGCTGCAGAGCGCTCGATGTCGACCTGCAGGCAGGTGCGCGAGATCGAACACGACGCGGCGCTGGGCAACGGCGGGCTCGGCCGGCTCGCGGCCTGTTTCCTCGATTCGATGGCCACGCTCGGGCTGCCGGGCTACGGCTACGGCATCCGCTACGAATACGGCATGTTCTGCGCAGCGCATCGAGAACGGCCGCCAGGTCGAGCATCCCGACAACTGGCTGCGCTACGGCAACCCCTGGGAATTCCCGCGGCCCGAGGTGCTCTACCCGGTCAAGTTCGGCGGCCGGGTGGTGGAGTTCGCCGACGAACAGGGCGCACTGCGCCACCACTGGGTGGACACCGAAGACGTGATGGCGATGGCCTACGACACGCCGATCCCGGGCTATGACACCGACACGGTGAACAACATGCGCCTCTGGTCGGCCAAGGCCTCGCGCGATTTCGACCTCAAGTACTTCAACGAGGGCAACTACATCCGCGCGGTGGAGGACAAGAACGAGTCCGAGAACCTGTCCAAGGTGCTCTATCCGGACGACTCGACCGAGATGGGGCGCGAACTGCGCCTGAAGCAGCAGTATTTCTTCGTCTGCGCCTCGCTGCAGGACATCCTCTACCGCTTCACCAAGTACCATCACGGCGTTCGACGCGCTGCCCGGACAAGGTCGCGATCCAGCTGAACGACACCCACCCGTCGATCGCCGTTCCGGAACTGATGCGCATCCTGGTCGACATCCACCATCTGGACTGGGACCGCGCCTGGGACATCACCACGCGCACCTTCGCCTACACCAACCACACGCTGATGCCCGAGGCGCTCGAGACCTGGCCGGTGAGCCTGTTCGAGAGCGCTCCTGCCGCGCCACCTGCAGATCATCTACGAGATCAACCAGCGCTTCCTGACGGAAGTGATGCACCGCTTTCCCGGCGACACGGAACTGCTGCGGCGCATGTCGATCATCGACGAGAGCGCCGAGCAAGCGCGTGCGCATGGCGCATCTGGCCATCGTCGGCAGCCACAGCGTGAACGGCGTGGCGGCGATCCACACCGAGCTGATGAAGAAGACCATCTTCGCCGACTTCGACCGCTATTTCCCCGGCCGGATCGTCAACATCACCAACGGCATCACGCCGCGGCGCTGGCTGAACCAGGCCAATCCGCGCCTGGCCGCCCTGATCACCTCGCGCATCGGCGGCGGCTGGGTGCGCGACTCGACCGAACTGCGCCGGCTTGCGCCGTTTGCGGAAGATGCGCAGTTCCGCGCGGAGTTTGCCGCGGTGAAGCGCGCCAACAAGGCGGCGTTCGCCGCGATGCTGGAGAAGAAGCTCTGCCTTGCGATCGACGTCGACGCGATGTTCGACGTGCAGATCAAGCGCATCCACGAATACAAGCGGCAGCTGCTCAACGTGCTGCACGTGGTGACGCTCTACAAGCGCATCTGCCGCGGCGCCGCGGACGACGCGGTGCCGCGCATGGTTGATCTTCGCCGGCAAGGCGGCGCCCGGCTACGCGATCGCCAAGCTGATCATCCGCCTGATCAACGACGTCGCCGACGATCGTCAACAACGACGCCCGCATCGGCGGCCGACTGAAGGTGGTGTTCGTGCCCAACTACGGCGTTTCGATCGCCGAGGAGATCATCCCGGCGGCCGACCTGTCCGAGCAGATTTCCACCGCCGGCACCGAAGCCTCGGGCACCGGCAACATGAAGCTGGCGCTGAACGGGGCGCTGACCATCGGCACGCTGGACGGCGCCAACATCGAGATCGGCAGTGCGGTCGGCGCGGAGAACATCTTCATGTTCGGCCTGACCGCCGACGAGGCCGACGGCGCTGCGTGCCGGGGGCTACGACCCGGCGCAGTACTACCGCGCCAACGCAGAACTGCGCGAGGTGCTCGACATGATTGCCGGCGGGTACTTCTCGCCCGAGGAGCCGGACCGCTACCGGCCGGTCATCGACAGCCTGCTGCAGGGCGGCGACCACTTCCTCGTGCTGGCCGACTACGCGGCCTACATCGAGCGGCAGCGCGAAGTCGAAGCGGCGTACAGGGACCGGGATCTGTGGGTGCGCAAGGCGATCCTGAATGTCGCCGGCGCCGGCGCGTTCTCCAGCGACCGCACCATCGCGCAATACGCCGAGCGGATCTGGGACGCGAAAGCGGTTGCTACCTGATCCCCGGGAAGGGGAGCGAGAGGATTGGCGGCGAGAACTAGCTGAACTGCCTGCGCCGACTGGCTTCGGACTCGAATTCCTCGAGATCGGGATCCATGGCCGAGCGCGAGGAAACGATGCCGACCGGCCGGCCGTTCTCGACCACCGGCGCATGCCGGAAACCGTTCTCCTGCATCATCACGAGCGCATAGCCGAAGGGCTTTTCCGGACTGACTGTTTTCGGTTCCGGCGTCATCACCTCGGAAAGTGGCGTGGTGTTCGCGTCCAGCCCGCGCGCCATGACGCGGAACACGGCATCGCGCTCGGTGAAGATTCCGACCAGGGATTCGCCCTGCACGACGAGGACCGCCCCCACGTTGCGATCCGCCATCCGCCGCGTCGCCTCGCTGACGCTGCATTCGGGCGGTGCGACCAGAAGCTTCCTGTCGTCCATGACACTTTTAACGGGTCGGTCGAACATCGCGGCGTTTTCCTTTCGATTGGTCGGTGCGCGGCAATGGGTGCAGCCTAGCCCCGCCGGGGTGCGGGCGTGTTTGATCCAGATCAACCGGCATTCGCCGGCGCGGCCCCTGCCTTGCGCTGGTGCTGCCTTGACATTAGCTAGGTTACTTACTTATATTAACCGCCAGCCCAACCTGCCGAGACGAACCATCATGGCGCGACCCCGGTCCCCGCGTTCCACAGCAGAGCCCGCCGCCCCGCGCCGGCGTGCCGGCGCACGGCAGCCTCCGCTGACCGTGTCGCGCAACGCGTTGCTGGACGGCAACGACGACCGGCGCTTCCGCGAACTCGTGCATGCGTTCTTCGCCTTCCAGGCGCGCCACGAGGCGATCCGCGACGGCCACGCAGCCCATATCGGCCTGGCGGGCATCCAGTACACCATCCTGATCGCGATCGGGCACCTCGAGGCCGAGGGTGACGTCACCGTGAAAACGGTTTGCGACCACCTGCGCGTATCGAGCGCCTTCATCGCGGTCGAGACGGCCAAACTGGTGGAGCGCCGCCTGATCGACAAGGCGCGCGACCCGAAGGATGCGCGCCGCACCCTGCTCAGGACCACCCGGGACGGGACAGCGCTGCTCGCAAAGCTCGCGCCGGCGCAGCGCGCAGTGAACGACATCGAGTTCGGCGGCCTCACGCGGCGCGATTTCCTGCACTTGCACCGGATCATGAACCGGCTGATCGAAAACTGCGATGCGGCACTGGCCATGCAGCGCCTGCTCGAGCTGCCCGCTGCACGCGGACAGACCGCGCGACGCGATGAATCCACCCCGGCCTGAACGTTCCAGGAGAACACCATGACCCAACCCGTCAAGAACGGCCAGAAGCACCTCGACTCCCTGCGCGACGGCCGGAGCGTGTACATCGACGGCAAGCCGGTCGATGACGTGACCACCCATCCCGCATTTCGCAACGCGGTGCATTCCTCGGCCGGGCTCTACGATTTCCAGGCGCGCCCCGAGAACCGCGAGCTGATGACCTTCGAAACCGAAACCGGCCATCGCGTGAGCCGTGCCTGGCAGAAGCCGAAGACCTATGCGGAAATGGTCGAGCGCCGTCGAGCGCTGATCGCGCTTGCCGAGCAGCACCACGGTTTCATGGGCCGCTCGCCGGACCACGTCACCTCCGCCCTGCTGGGCCAGGTGATGGGCCTGTCGGTGTTCAGGAAGCACGGCGACAAGCGCGCAAAGGCGATCCACGACTACTACCACTGGGCCGCGGACAACGACCACTTCCTCACCTACGTGATCATCAACCCGCAGGCCGACCGCTCCAAGGACTGGGGCGACCAGAAGGGCGAGGACCTCGTCGCCGCCGTGGTCGACGAGGATGCCGCAGGCATCACGATCCGCGGCGCCAAGATGCTGGGCACCAGTTCGATCATGGCCAACGAGGTGTTCGTCGCCAACCTCCAGCCGCTGCAGGCCAGGCGAAGAGAAGCTCGCTTTCTCCTGCGCGCTGCCGATGAACGCGAAGGGCCTCAAGGTGCTCTCGCGCAAGTCCTTCGAGCAGCACGCGGTGTCGCGCTTCGACAATCCGCTGTCCTCGCAATACGACGAGAACGACGCGCTGATCTATTTCGACGACGTGAAGGTGCCTTGGGAGCGGGTGTTCGTCTACAACGATACCGACATGTGCCGCGCGCAGTTCCACGACACGCCGGGCCACATCATGCAGAACTACCAGGCGCAGATCCGCTTGTCGGTAAAGCTGCGCTTCATGGCGGGAATCGCGCGCAGGATCGCCGAGACGATCGGCACGGTGAAGATGCCCGCGGTCAGCGAGAAACTCGGCTGGCTCGCGGCCAAGGCCGGCATGGTGGAGTCGATGATGCTCGGCATGGAGGCGGGCGGCAGCATGTTCGAGGGCTACTACATTCCCAGCCGCCACCTCGTGTATACCGCGCAGGTGATCACGCAGGAGCTGTATCCGCAGTTCGTGCAGACCATGCGCGAACTGGCCGGCGGCGCTTTGATCATGCTGCCTTCGTCGCAGGCGGACTACGACGACCCGGCGCTTGCGGCCATCATCGCCAAGACCCAGGTGTCGCCGGCCATGTCCCCTGACGAACGGGTCAAGTTCCTCAAGCTCGCCTGGGATGCGGTGGGCAGCGAGTTCGCCTCGCGCCACGTGCAGTACGAGATGTTCTACGCAGGCGCGCAGTTCGTGACCAGCGGGCACAGCTTTCGCACCTACGACTGGGCCAAGGCGCTCGCGATGACCGACCGCGCGCTCGCCGCCTACGAGCGACCCGCCGCCCCCGCACAATCCCCCGCCGTCAAAGCCGCCTGAGGTCACCATGAAAACAGCCATCGTCAATCTGGGTCGCATCGTCTCGGGCGACTGGAGGGATCCCTTTGTCACGGGCGATTCGATCCTCATGCAGGACGGCCTGCTGACCGCGGTCGGCAGTGCCACCGCGGCCGAGGTCGAGGCCGCGGACGTGGTCATCGACGCCGACGGCGCCACGGCGATTCCCGGCCTGATCGATTCGCAGGTGCACAACACCTTCGGCGACTACACGCCGCGCCAGAAGACCGTGGGCTTTCTTGAAAGCTATGTGCATGGCGGTGTGACCACCGCGATCAGCGCGTCCGAAGTCCATGTGCCCGGACGCCCCAAGGACCCCGAGGGCGTCAAGGCGCTCGCCGTGGCGGCGATGAAATGCTTCGAGCACTACCGGCCCGGCGGGATGCGGGTCTGGGCCGGCTCGATCATCCTCGAACCCGGGCTGGTGGAAGCGGATTTCGCCGAGATCGCAGCCAAGGGCGTGTGGCTTGCCAAGGCCGGCTTCGGCGCGGTGAAGACGCCCTACGATTACGAGCCGATGATCGCCTGGGCCCGCAAGCACGGCATGATTTCCATGGTGCATACCGGCGGGTCCTCGATCCCGGGGTCATCGGGCATCTGGGCCGACCACCTGATCAAGATCAAGCCCGACGTGTCCTTCCATGTGAACGGCGGGCCGGTCGCGATGCCCGACGCAGACTTCCCGCGCATCGTGCACGAATCGAACATCGCGCTGCAGGTCTGCACCGCGGGCAACCTGCGCACCACCCTGCTGCTCGGCGACATGGTGCGCGAGGCCGACCAGTTCGACCGTTTCCTGATCGCGACCGACACGCCCACCGGTTCGGGGATCATGCCGCTGGGCATGATGTATACGATCACGCACCTTGCGAGCCTGACGAAAATGCCGGTCGAGTGGGCGATCGCGGCGGCCACCGGCAACAACGCGCGCGTCTACAAACGGAACAGCGGGTTCCTGCGCAAGGGCAAGGACGCCGATGTGGTGATCATCGATTCCTGCGTCGGCGGCTCGAAGTCCGATCCGCTCGACTCGCTGAGGAACGGCGACATCGCGGCCGTGGGCGCGGTGATCACCGACGGCGTGCCGCGCTTCGTGGGCAGCAGCCGCAACACCCCGGCGCCGAACCGCAGCATTCGCGTCGCGACCTGCCGCATTCCGCAGGACTACTCGGGCGCGGCGCACTAGCGCGCCGCAGGGCTTCGTTTCCTAGGCGGCCAGCGCCGGCCGCTGCTTCGCCACTCCCGTCGCCTGCTCGAAGGCGTGCGCCAGCTGCAGCACGCCGAAGTCATCCCGATAGCGGCCGACGATCTGCAGCCCCACGGGCAGCGGCACCGGGTCGTCGGTGAATCCCGCCGGCACCGAAATCGCCGGGTGGCTGGTGATCGTCACGTAGTAGCAGCTCTTCATCCAGTCGAGGTAGTTGTGCAGTTTCGTCCCCGCGATCTCGCGCGGATAGTCGAGGTCCACCGGGAACGGCGGCAGCTGGTTCACCGGGCCGACGAGGAATTCGTACTTTCTCGAGGAAGGCGCGCAACCGCTGGAAAAGCTGGGTGCGCAGCGCGTCGGCGCGGCCGAACTGTTCTCCGCGTCACGGCGAGGCCTTGTTCGATGTTCCAGATCACCGTGTCCTTGAGCTGCTTGCGGTGGGTCTTCAGGAGCGGCCCGTACTTCATCGCGAACGACACCGCGCGGATGGTCTCGAAGGCTTCCGTAGCGCCGGTGAAATCCGGGCAGGCGTCCTCGACCTGGCAGCCAAGCGACTGGAGCACCTTCTTCTGCGCATCGATCACCCGCAGCACGCGCGGATCCATGGGCAGGCCGTTGCACCGCCAAGCATGGAGTAGCCGATGTTGTTGTACAAGACGTTGGCGTAGTTGTAGCCCGTCTTGGTCAGTTCCATGCCCTGGTGGATCTGGTGGACCATTTTGGGGAAGTCGCCAGCGGCCGCGCCATTGACTTTGTAGGTGCTGCCTGAATAGCCGGTAGCAGTGGTTGTAGCTTCCGCGTTGCCGTACTTGCGTTGGTCAGTGTGGCGAACCACGCAGTACCGGGTCTCGACTCGACCGCCGCCGTGGAAGGCTAACTTTCCATGGGCATCGTTGCAGTTCTGGATGGCCACCACTTCCCGTTGGGTATCCGTGGAGGTCACAGCCCTGCCGGTGGCGGGAATGAAGTCATAGATGATATTGACGGGATTTTTCAAGGGCACGGCGGTGGCGACAGTGACGCCATCCGGAGTGTTGGATCCCGTGCCACGGGCGTTGCCGGAGAACTGGACCGCCATGCGGTGCGTCAGGTCGGAGACGCGGTCGCCGCGTTGGACTTGGGCGCCACGGCCAGGTAGACGACGGCCTGGGCGAGCGTGAGCTCGCCTTCCGGGGAGCCCAGGCGTTCAAACACCTCGGCGGCGTCGAGCGCCATGCGCAGCGCGCGCGGGTCGGCCAGGCCAATGTCCTCGCTGGCCATGCGCACAATGCGGCGCGCGGCATAACGCGGGTCCATGCCGGCATCAAGCAGGCGCGCCAGCCAATACGAGCGAAGCATCGGGGTCGGAGCCGCGCACCGACTTGTGCAGCGCCGAGATGAGGTCGTAGAAAACATCGCCGCCCTTGTCGCCGCGGCGCAGCATGCGCCCGATGGCGGCCTCGAGCTCGGGCAGGCCGAGTTGCGCCACGCCAGGGTGTCCGGCGGCCGCACTTTCGTAGGCGTTGAGCAGGCGGCGGCCGTCGCCATCGGCGAAGGTCAGCAACTGCGCGCGCGCCGCGGCGTCGAGCGCCGGGCCCTGGATGGCGGCTTGCGCGCGGTCGAGCAACTGGCCCAGTTCGGCCTCGGCCAGCGGTTCGAGCACAAACACGGTGGCGCGCGACAGCAGCGCCGAGATGACTTCGAAGGACGGGTTCTCGGTGGTGGCGCCGATGAAGCTGAACAGCCCGGCCTCGACATGCGGCAAGAAGGCGTCCTGCTGCGCCTTGTTGAAGCGGTGCACCTCGTCGACGAAGAGCACGGTAGCGCGGCCGCCGCGGCGCAGCGCCTGCGCTTGCTCGACCGCTTCGCGGATCTCCTTCACACCCGACAACACGGCCGAGAGCACGATGAAGTGCGCGCCGGTGGCGCCCGCCAGCAGCCGCGCCAGCGTCGTCTTGCCGACACCGGGCGGGCCCCACAGGATCATCGATGGCAGCCGCCCGGCATCGAAAGCCACACGCAGCGGCCGACCGGGCGCCAGCAAATGGCGCTGGCCGACGACGTCGTCGAGCACACGCGGACGCAGCCTTTCAGCCAGCGGCACCGTGGCCGCCGCTGGCGTGCCATCGGATTCGGGGGCGCTGAACAAGGGCTCCTGCATCGTCATCGGGCCATTGTCGTCGCGCCGGCGCGCGTCTTCGCTCGATGCCTACTGCTCGATGACGTCGGCGCCCGCGGGCGGCACGAAGCGAAAGCGCTCGGGCGTCACCGGCGTGTTGGGCACAAAGCGCGAGAACACCAGTCGCGAACGCTGGCCAAAGCTGTCGACGACCTCAACGACCGCGAGTTCGCTGCCGCGAAAGCCGACGCGCATCGACTGGAATGCGCCGTCCTTGGCGCGTGGCGTGGCCAGCGCCCATTCGAGCCCGTCGCGCGACGGCTCTGGTGACAGCACAAATTCGGGTTCGAGCGAAGCCCCGGCCAGCAGCGCAGCCGGCGTCGAACCCAGCGCCTGCGACAGCTTTCTGGAACTGGCCTGGTTGAGGTCGGTGTCGAAGATCCACACCTTCACGCCATCCGCCACGATCAATTGTTCGTAGGGTTTGGTGTAGCTGAAGCGAAACCGGTTGGGCCGCGCAAATTCGAAGTCGCCGCTGCTGACCTTCTTGCGCGTGCCATCGGCCGAGGTCACGGTCTGCGTAAACGCGGATTGCCCCGATTTCACATCGCGCACAAAACCGCGCAACGTATCGACCGCATCGGCATGCGACGCCACCGCGGCCATCCCCAGGGCGAGCACAGCAAGCCCCCTCAAGCAAACGCCGCGGATCCGGCTCCGCCGGTCCGCTGGGGTTGCCCCCCTGGGGGGGAGCGGCGAAGCCGCTACGGGGGGGGTCTCATTCATCGCGTTTGGGCACCAAGATCTCCCGGTTGCCACTGTGGCCCATTGCCGAGACCAGGCCGCTCTGTTCCATCTGCTCCAGCAAGCGCGCGGCGCGGTTGTAGCCGATGCGCAAATGGCGTTGCACCAGCGAGATCGAAGCGCGCTTGTGTTGCAGCACCACGCTCACCGCGTTGTCGTACATGGGATCGGCTTCGCCGCCAGCGCCGCCTGGGCCAGTACCACCCTCGGCGCTGTCGCCGTCGAGCACGCCGCCTTCCAGAATGCCTTCGACATAGTTGGCCTCGCCTTGTGAACGCAGATACTCCACAACGCGGTGCACCTCTTCGTCGCTGACAAAGGCGCCGTGCACGCGCACCGGCAACCCGGTGCCGGGGGCGAGGTAAAGCATGTCGCCCTGCCCGAGCAGCGCCTCGGCGCCCATCTGGTCGAGGATGGTGCGGCTGTCGATCTTGCTGCTGACCTGGAAGCTCAGCCGCGTCGGGATGTTGGCCTTGATGAGCCCGGTGATGACGTCCACACTGGGCCGCTGCGTCGCCAGAATCAGGTGGATGCCGGCGGCACGCGCCTTCTGCGCCAGCCGCGCGATCAGTTCTTCGATCTTCTTGCCCACCACCATCATCAGGTCGGCAAGTTCGTCGATCACCACCACCACATGCGGCAGCCGGTCCAGCGGCTCGGGCGCATCGGGTGTCAGGCTGAAGGGGTTGCCGATCTTTTCGCCGCGCTGCGCGGCCTCGGCAATCTTCTTGTTGTAGCCGGCCAGGTTGCGCACGCCCATCTTGCTCAGCAACTTGTAGCGGCGCTCCATTTCGCCGACGCACCAGTTGAGCGCGTTGGCGGCCTGCTTCATGTCGGTGACCACCGGCGCCAGCAGGTGCGGGATGCCTTCATAGACGCTCATCTCGAGCATCTTGGGGTCGATCAGGATCAGCCGCACATCGCGCGCGTCGGCCTTGTAGAGCAGGCTCAGGATCATCGCGTTGATGCCCACGCTCTTGCCCGCGCCGGTGGTGCCGGCCACCAGGCAGTGCGGCATCTTGGCCAGGTCGGCCACCACCGGGTTGCCGACGATGTCCTTGCCCAGCCCCATCGTCAGCATCGAGGCCGATTCGTTGTAGACCTCGGAGCCCAGGATCTCGGACAGGCGGATCATCTGCCGCCGCGCGTTGGGCAGTTCCAGCGCCATGTAGTTCTTGCCCGGGATGACTTCGACGACGCGGATGCTGACCAGTGACAGCGAACGCGCCAGGTCGCGCGCCAGGCCCACGATCTGCGCGCCCTTGACGCCGGTGGCCGGTTCGATCTCATAGCGCGTGATCACCGGGCCGGGCGAAGCGGCCACGACCCGCACCTCGACGCCGAAGTCCTTGAGCTTCTTTTCGATCAGCCGGCTCGTCATCTCCAGCGACTCGGGGTTGACCGACTCGGTGCGCTGCTGCGCGCTGTCGAGCAGGTCGACCTGCGGCAGCTTCGAGTCGGTCAGCTCGGCGAACAGCGGCTTCTGGCGCTCCTTGGCGACACGTTGCGAGATGGGGATGTCGGCCACCGTGGGCGCGATCACGAGCGGCACATGGTCTTCGACTTCGGCGCGCTGCACCTCGACCACTTGCGCGCGCTCTTGCGCGGCCGCTTCGCCCAGGCGCTTGTCTTCCTGCAACTCGCGACGGTCCTGGCGGCTCTCGCGCAGGCGATCGATCTTCTCGCCGATGGCATCGGCCAAACGCAGCCACGAAAACCGCAGCGCCAGCGAAAGTCCAACCACGAGCGCCGCGATCCACAACACGCCCGAGCCGGCAAAGCCCAGCCAGCGCATCGACAGCGGCCCCAGCGTGTAGCCCAGCACGCCGCCGGCATGGCCGGGCAGTTGCGGCTCCCACAGGTACAGGCGTGTCCACTCCAGCGCCGCGCTGCCACACAACAACAAGGCCAGGCCGAGCCAGAACAGCCAGCGCGGATGATGCGGCGGCGGTGCTTCGGCGCGCAAGCCGCCGGCCAGCGCCGACAGCCAGGCGCGCAGGCCCACCGGCACCAGCCACCAGGCCGAAAAACCGAAGAGGAACAGGGACAGATCGGACAGGCGGGCACCGAGCAGGCCGACCTTGTTGCGCAGCGCCTCGCCGGTGCCCGAGGTGCTGAAGGCGGCGTCGCCGGCATGGTGCGTGGCCATGGCCAGCACAAACAGCAGCCAAGCCAGCGCGCCCGCGATCAGCAGGGCCTGACGGCGCCAGCGCGGCAGGGCGCCGGCGCCGTCGGTCAGAGTGGCGGCGCCGTCGCCGCGCAGGGATCCAAGGGGGAAACTCATGATCGGCATTTTCGCCGATCGGGCGGCAGTTCAGACGGCAGGCGCCTCAATCGTTTTGCAGCCGTTCCTTGATGATCACGGAGCCGTTCTCCTGGGTCTCGATGACACCCCGGTCTTCCAGGTCCTTCATGACGCGGCTGACCATCTCGCGCGACGCACCCACCACCTTGGCCATGTCCTGGCGGCTGACCTTGTGGCGGATGATCTTGACGCCATCCAACTCTTCGGCCATGTCGAGCAGCGTGCGCGCGACGCGGCCATAGACGTCGAGCAGCGCCAGCGACTCGATCTGGCGGTCGGCATTGCGCAGCCGCTTCACAAGGCCGCGCATGACGCCGTACGAAAGTGTGCGAGTTCTCGGGCAGGCAGCGCGTGAAATCAGCGCGCGCCAGCACCAGCATGTCGGTCTGGATCTCGGCGCGCACGGTGGCCGAGTGGGGTTCGTTGTCGATCAGGCTCATCTCGCCGACGTAGTCGCCCGACTCAAGCACCGCCAGGATGACCTCGCGGCCGCGGGTGTCGGCGGTGAGCACACGGGCGCGGCCGTTGAGCAGGATGAACAGGGCGTTGCTCTTGCGGCCCTGCTCCACCACCAGTTCACCGCGCCGAAAGCGCCGCTTGACCACGCTGTCGGCGATGGCTTGCGCCTGGTCTGCCGTGAGCATGGAGAAAAGCGGCACGCGGCGAATCAGGTCCAGGTTGGACAGCATCGACATTGATCTTGCTCCTCTTGTTGTGATCGGGCTCGGTCCAGAACGGCGTTGGCGCGCGTCTGCAAGAATCCGGCTATTGTGCCCATAGCGGGGCTTGCGGCCAGTGGGTCGCGCCCCGATGTGCGTTGCCGGCGTCAGTTCGACGCGACGCCCCTCCCTACCCTGCAGCCGTTCAGAAGCACCCCATGACCTCATCGCACGCCCGCGTTCTCATCCTCGGCTCCGGCCCCGCCGGCTACACCGCCGCGCTTTACGCCGCACGCGCCAACCTGCAGCCGATGCTCATCACCGGCATCGCCCAGGGCGGCCAGCTCATGACCACCACCGACGTCGACAACTGGCCCGCCGATGTCGCCGGCGTGCAGGGCCCTGAGCTGATGCAGCGCTTCCTGGAACACGCCGAGCGTTTCAACACGCAGATCGTGTTCGACCACATCAACAAGGTCGACTTCAGCAAGCGCCCCTTCACGCTCACCGGCGACTCGGGCAGCTACACCTGCGACACCTTGATCATTGCCACCGGCGCCAGCGCCAAGTACCTGGGCCTGCCCAGCGAACAGGCCTTCATGGGCAAGGGCGTGAGCGGCTGCGCCACCTGCGATGGCTTCTTCTATCGCGGCGACACGGTCGCCGTGGTCGGCGGCGGCAACACGGCGGTCGAAGAAGCGTTGTATCTTTCCAACATCGCAAGCAAGGTGCACCTGGTGCACCGGCGCGACAAGTTCCGCGCCGAGGCCATCATGGTCGACAAGGTGATGGCCAAGGTCGAGTCCGGCAAGATCGAGCTGCACCTGTGGAACACGCTGGACGAGGTGCTGGGCGACGACAGCGGCGTCACCGGCGTGCGTCTGCGCAGCACCAAGGACCAGAGCACGGAAGACCTGACGCTCAAGGGCTGTTTCATCGCCATCGGCCACCAGCCCAACACCGACATCTTCAAGGGCCACCTGGAGATGAAGGACGGCTACATCGTGACCAAGACCGGCCTGGTTGGCATGGCCACCATGACCAGCGTTCCCGGCGTCTTTGCCGCCGGCGATGTGCAGGACCATGTCTACCGCCAGGCCGTCACCAGCGCCGGCACCGGCTGCATGGCGGCGCTGGACGCACAGCGCTTCCTGGAGCAACAAGAAGGCTGAGCCGCGTTGTCAGGCTATAATTGCGGGCTTTGCTGCACCTGACTGTCTAGAACAGTCGTGTTGGCAGCTCGAACACAACTTTCTGGAGAAGCGTCATGGCACGCGTCTGTCAAGTCACTGGTAAGCGCCCGATGGTGGGCAACAACGTCTCGCACGCCAACAACAAGACCAAGCGCCGGTTCCTGCCCAACCTGCAGTACCGCCGTTTCTGGGTCGAGAGCGAGAACCGCTGGCTGCGTCTGCGCATCAGCAACGCCGCTCTGCGCCTGATCGACAAGGTGGGCATCGACCAGGTCATCGTTGACCTGCGCGCCCGCGGCGAAATCTGACAACCTAGGAGAGCATCATGGCCAGCAAAGGCGGACGCGAAAAGATCAAGCTGGAGTCCTCGGCCGGAACCGGGCACTTCTACACCACGAGCAAGAACAAGAAGACGACGCCCGAAAAGCTCGAGTTCCTGAAGTTCGACCCCAAGGCGCGCAAGCACGTGCTGTACAAGGAAGTGAAGCTGAAGTAAGGCTTCTCGCCCGAACAAGACCCGCCGCGATCCGGCGGGTTTTTTCATGGGCCACGGCAACCGGGCAACGAAAAAGAGACCCCGCGGGGTCTCTTGTGCAAAACCGACAGGGCCCGCACGTGCGGGCCCCGATGCGCAACTTCAGCGCACGACGGCGATCTGCTCGCGCTGGCCACCCTTGTAGGTGAACAGGGTCAGCGCGCCGTTCTTGATGTCGCCCTTTTCGTCGAAGCCAATGGTGCCCGTGACACCCTTGTAGCCCGAGGTCTTGGCCAGCACCGGCAGGTACTTGGCGGGTTCGGCGGAACCGGCCTTGACCATCGCCGCGACCATCACGTTGACCGAGTCGTAGACGTACGGTGCATAGATCTGCACGTCGGCGTTGAACTTCTTCTTGAAGGCGACCTTGAAGTCGTCGAGCGACTTCTTGGAAGTGCCCTCGACACCACCGGCCTCGGCGCACACCACCTGGCCATCGCCCATGGTGCCGGCGGCCAGCTTGGGCAGCTCGCCCGTGCAGATGCCGTCGCCGCCCATGAACTTGGCGCTGATGCCCAACTGCTTCATCTGGCGCAGCATCGGGCCGGCCACGGCGTCCATGCCGCCAAAGAAGATGATGTCCGGCTTCTTGGCCTTGAGGTTGGTCAGGATGGCGGTGAAGTCGGTGGCCTTGTCGGTTGTGAACTCGCGACCCACGGTGGTGCCGCCAGCGCCCTTGACGCCCTTTTCGAACTCGTCGGCCACGCCCTGGCCATAGGCGGTGCGATCGTCGATCACGGCGATGCTCTTGCCCTTGAGGTCCTTGGCCGCATAACGGCCCAGCGTGCCGCCCAGATGCACGTCGTCAGCGACGACGCGGAAGGCCGTCTTGTAGCCCTGGCGCGTGTACTTCGGGTTGGTGGCCGAGGGGCTGATCTGCGGAATGCCGGCGTCGAAGTAGAGCTTCGAGGCGGGGATCGTGGTGCCCGAGTTGAGGTGGCCAATGACGCCGTTGACCTTGCTGTCGACCAGCTTTTGCGCAGCGGCGGTGCCCTGCTTCGGATCACCGGCATCGTCTTCGGCCAGCAGTTCAAACTTGGCCTTCTTGCCGCCGATCATCACGCCCTTGGCGTTGAGTTCCTCGATCGCCATGCGGGCGCCGTTTTCGTTGTCCTTGCCCAGGTGGGCAATGGCGCCGCTGGTGGGGCCGACATGGCCGATCTTGACCACCAGGTCTTGGGCGTAAGCCGAGCCACCCAGCACGATGGCGGCGGCACCGGCGATCAGATTCAGTTTGACTTGCATGCAATTACCTCCAGTGGGGATGAGTCGATGATCGACTTTGGATTGGACCGAGCGCGGGACGATACCTGAAATGACCAAGCATCTGAATCGGAGCTTACGCTGCCTGTGGCAGGCCAACGACCCGACGCCACCCAACAACGCCTGCGGCGCCGCATTGGTGGACAGGGTCGTTGCTCACAGGTGCGTGCGGCGCTCCAGCGCCCGCGTCACGGCGTCCTCGACCAGCGCACCCAGCGCCGCCGAGAGTTGCTGGCGCGACTCGGCGATGAGGCCCTCGGCCACGCGGGCCAGGGCCGGCGCCATCGCCTCGCGCAAGCGCGACTCGAAGTGCGTGTGGATATGCCGCTCCAGCTCGAACAGCACCTCGGCGCCCAGGGCGTCAGCGTCGATGGCCGGCGCGGCGCTGCGTGCGCTGGCGCGGGCCACCACCGCGGACGCGTCGAGCTCGAGCACTTCGGTCAGCGTGGGCACGCGATGGGCCCTTGTGGGCCGATCGTCAATCATGGGCGGCATCGCTCTGCGCGTGGTGCTGGATGCTCAACCCGCGAGACTTGTACTCTCGCCAGCGCTCGCGCCCTGCCGCCGCGGCCTCGGGTTCGGCAGCCACGATCTCGATGAGCCGCTCCAGGGACTCAAGGTCTTGCGGCACCGGCGCACCCAGATTCACGAGCACGCGCGGCGCCGGCGCTGGCAGTGCCTTGGCGCTGAGCCAGATCGGCGTGCGCAACGCCACCTCGGTTGGCGCGCCGGGCATGCGCACATGCGGAACAAAATCGCGCTCTTCGAAGGTCCACAGACTGCGGTCGAGCTGCGCCAGCGATTCCGGCGTCGCCGTCACCTGCACCTGCACACCCTGCCGCGCCGCCTTGCGCAGCAAGCGGCAGGCGAAGCCGACGGGGTCGGGAACGCCGGTGTGGAACTCGACGCCGGTCACGCGCAAAGCCGAGTGCGGCCGCCCAGGGTGGCCGCGTCGGACAACGCCTTCACCGGGCCCGCGACAGCACGAAGTGGGTCAGCAAGGACACCGGCCTGCCGGTCGCCCCTTTGGCCAGACCCGACTTCCAGGCCGTGCCCGCGATGTCCAGGTGGGCCCAGCGCATCTTGGCGCTGAAACGCTTGAGGAACATCGCCGCGGTAATGGAACCACCGGCACGGCCGCCGACGTTGGCAACGTCGGCGTAGTGGGTCTTGAGCGCTTCGTCGTATTCCTCGTCCATCGGCATGCGCCAGGCCAGGTCGAGCGCGCGCTCGCCCGCGGCCAGCAGCTCGGTCGCCAGTTCGTCGTCGGGGCTGAACAGGCCCGAACGGTGGTGGCCGAGTGCGATCACGCAGGCGCCCGTGAGCGTGGCGATGTCCACCACCACCGCCGGCTTGAAGCGCTCGGCGTAGGTCAGCGCATCGCAAAGGATGAGGCGGCCCTCGGCGTCGGTGTTGAGGATCTCGATGGTCTGACCCGACAGGCTGGTCACCACGTCGCCAGGCTTGACCGAGCGGCCGCTGAGCAGGTTCTCGCAGGCCGGGATGATGCCGATCAGGTTGACCTTGGCCTTGAGTTCGGCCACCGCACGCAGGGTGCCCAGCACGCTGGCCGCGCCACCCATGTCGTACTTCATCTCGTCCATCTCGGCGGCCGGCTTGATCGAGATGCCGCCGCTGTCGAAGGTGATGCCCTTGCCGACCAGCACCACCGGCGCGTCGCTCTTGTGGCCGCCCATCCAGCGCGCGACGATGAACCTGAGCGGCTCATCCGAACCCTGCGCCACCGCCAGGAAAGAGCCCATGCCGAGCTTTTCGCAATCCTTGCGGTCGAGCACCTCGACTTTCAGGCCGTGGTCCTTGCCGAGCTTGCGCGCCTGCTTGGCCAGGTCGCTGGGCGTGCAGTGGTTGGCCGGGCGGTTGGCGCACTCGCGTGCCAGCGTGACGCCGGCCGCCAGGGCCTGGCCGAGTTGCAGGCCCTTGTTCAGCGCCGCAGCACTGCCCTTGTCGCAAGCCAGGCTCACGGTCGCGATTTTCGACGGCGGCGCCGCGCTGGGCTTGGTTTCGCGGTACAGGTAGAGCGCATCGGTGACGGCCTGGACCACCGCTTCGCCATGCGCCTCATCCAGCGCGGCAAAGCCGATCGGCGCGATGGACAGGCTGCGCGCGCCGCCGCCCTTGAGCAGGCTCATGGCAGCTGCAACCGCCTTGCGCAAGGCCTTGGGGCTGTCAGCGCCGGCGTAGGCAAAGGCCAGCCGCGGCGACTTGAGCGCGGCCACGCGGTGCGCGTACAGCGTCTGCCCGGCCTTGTATTCGAAGTCGCCGTCCTTGATGGCGCGCGCCAGTTCGTCGGCCAGTGGTTTGTCGAGCGCGGCGGCGGCCTTGTCCGAGGCCAGCACCACCAGCAGGGCATCTGCGGGCAACGAAGACAGACCAACGCTGCCGATCAATTGGGTCTTGAAGTCCATAATTCCATCCAACTCTAGAGACTTTGGATGTTATTCGATTCAACTCTTCGCCGAGAGCTGGCGCGGGGCTTCGGGGCCACGCTGGTGGTCATCCTGACCATCGTGCTCACCAACATCCTGATCCGCACCGTCGGCCAGGCTGCCAGCGGCGCCGTGGCTCCGCAGGATGTGGTGCTGCTGCTGGGCTATGTGGCCTTGCAGCAGTTGCCCACCATGCTGGCGCTGTCGCTGTTCATCGCCACCGTGGTGAGCCTGAGCCGCATGTACCGCGACAGCGAGATGGCGATCTGGTTTGCCAGCGGCGTCGGTCTGTTCCGCTTCGTGCGGCCCGTGCTGCGCACCGGCTGGCCCGTGCTGGTGCTGGTGGCCCTGCTCGTGCTGTTCGTCTGGCCCTGGGGCAACCGCAGCAGCCAGGAACTGCGCAACCAGTATCAGCAGCGCTCTGACCTCTCACGCGTGACGCCCGGCGTCTTCCAGAGCTCCAACGACGGCCGTCGCGTCTTTTTTGTCGAGCGCGAAAGTGTCGACGGCATCAACGCCCGCAATGTCTTCATCCTGTCGCGCCAGGAACAGGGCGAGTCCGTCACGTCGGCGCGTTCGGGTCGACTCGAAGCCGATGGCGACGAGCGCTTTCTGGTGCTGGAACGTGGGCAGCGCAACGATGTCGATTTCAAGCGCGGCGAGCACTCGATCTCCAGCTTCGAGAGCTACCGCGTGCTGGCCACCGAACACGCGCTGCGCGCCGCCGAAGACAAGGCGCCGCGTGTGCTCGACACCGCCGAGCTGTTGCGCCGCCCCACGCCGGCCAACCAGGGCGAGCTGACCTGGCGCCTGGGCCTGCTGCTGGGCGCGGCCAACCTGCTGCTGCTGGGCATCAGCATGGCAGCCACCAACCCGCGCCGCGCCAGCAACTGGAACCTGCTCTTTGCGCTGCTGGCCTTCGTCGTCTACTACAACCTCATCAACCTGTCGCAGCTGTGGGTGACGAGCGAAAGACTCGGCGCGCCGACGGCGCTGGCCGTGCTGCATGGCGCCGTCTTCGTGCTCGCGCTGGCGCTGCTGTGGTGGCGTGAACATGCCGCCGTCATCAACTGGCGATGGCGCCGCGCGGCGTGAAGACGATCCGCCGCCTGCTCTACCGCGACATCGTCGCATCGGTGCTGTTCGTGGCGCTGAT
>CAWJNP010000021.1:0-3997 GCA_963844255.1 uncultured beta proteobacterium | reverse complement strand
CGCGCAAGGCTGACGCAAACTTGACGGGCGTGGCAGGATTTTCCGGGTAAGGAATGCGCGCGATTGCACGCCTCGGCTTGGGTAGAATGCCGCCATGCTGATCACCTTCGTGGCCCTCTACCTCACGCTGACCATCGCCATCGGCCTCATCGCCGCGCGCCGCGTCAAGAATTCGACCGACTACCTGATCGCCGGCCGCAGCCTGCCGCTGTACATGAACGTCGCCACCGTCTTCGCGACCTGGTTCGGCGCGGAGACGGTATTGTCGGTATCGGCCACCTTCGCCAAGGACGGCCTGCACGGCATACCGGGCGACCCGTTCGGCGCTTCGGTGTGCCTTGTGCTCGCGGCGCTGCTGTTCGCACGCCTGTTCTACCGCATGAATCTGCTCACGATCGGCGACTTCTACAAGCAGCGCTACGGCAAGCCGGTGGAAGTGCTGACCAGCCTGTCAATCACGGTGAGTTATCTGGGCTGGACCTCCGCGCAGATGACTGCGCTGGGCCTGGTGATCTTCACCCTTTCGGGCGGCGCGCTCGAATTGAACCAGGCGGTGATGCTCGGCGCCGGCGTGGTCGTCATCTATACGATCTTCGGCGGCATGTGGTCGGTGGCCTTCACCGACCTTTTCCAGACGGTGGTGATCCTGATCGGCCTGACGCTGGTGGCGATCCTCGTCGGCGACCTGGCCGGGGGCGCGGAAAAAGTGCTGCGGCAGGCGGCGGCAGACGGCAAGCTCGTGATGTTCCCGGCCGGCATGGACGCGGCTGCGTGGTGGGGCATGGCCGGCGCGTTCTTCGCCTTCGCCTTCGGCTCGATTCCGCAGCAGGACGTGTTCCAGCGCATGACCAGCGCAAAGAACGAGAAGACCGCAGTGCGCGGCACCATCATCGGCGGGCTGATCTATTTCTGCTTCGCGTTCGTGCCGATCTACATCGCCTACGCGGCGCTGGTGGCCGACCCCGCACTCGGCGCCCTGTTCGCCGACAAGGACCCGCGAATCATCCAGAAGATCCTCCCCGATCTGGTGCTGGGAAAGATGCCGCTCTGGGCGCAGGTGATGTTTTTCGGTGCGCTGCTCTCGGCGATCCTGTCCACCGCCAGCGGCGCCCTGCTCGCGCCGACGGCGCTGTTCACCGAAAACGTGGTGCGCCCCTTCGTGCCGCACATGGGCGACCGGCAGATGCTGCTGACCCTGCGCATCATCCTGGTCACGTTTTCGGCCGCCGCCCTGGTGTTCGCGGTCAACAGCACCAGCACCATGTATGAGATGGTGCAGAACGCCTACAACGTCACGCTGACCGGCGCCTTCGTGCCGCTGCTGGCGGGCGCCTACTGGAAGCGCGCCAACACCCAGGGCGCCCTGTTTTCGATCGTGCTGGGCGTCGGTACCTGGCTCACGGCAAATACCATCGCGGCCGAGGCGATGGTGCCGCCGAACCTGGTCGGGTTCTTTGCCTCGATGATCGGCATGGTGCTCGGAACGATGGCCCCTGCGATCATCCGCAACCACGGACAGTCGATCGAGGCTTCGCTCGCGCACCCGGGGCACCTGCCCGGGCAGCACGGCCACCACTGAACGCCGCTGCGCGACGATTCCTGCGCCGCCTACTGCGCCGTATAACCCCCGTCGACCACCAGCTCGCTGCCGGTGACGAAGGCCGCGTCGTCCGAACACAGGAAGGCGATCACGCTGGCGACATCCTCGGCCGTGCCGAGCCGGCCGATCGGATGCTGCGAGATCACCATCGCCCGGGCCGCGGCCTCATCGACCGACAGGCGCTTCATCACCAGGTCCATCACCTGCTGCCCCATGTCGGTGTCGATCACGCCCGGATGCACGGAGTTCACGCGGATCGGGTACTTCTTCTGCCCGTATTCGAGTCGCGACCGATTTCGTCAACAGCCGAACCGCGCCCTTGGACGCGCTGTAGGCCGGCATGCGCGGGGAGCCGACCATGCCCGCGATCGACGAGAGGTTGACGATCGCCGCGCCGCCGCCCCAGCGCGCCCCGCCCTCTTTCAGGAGCGGCGTGCAGACGCGGATGCCGAGGAACACGCCCTCGACGTTGACGGCATGCAGCTTCTGCCAGTCGGACAGCGTGGTGTCCTCGATCGATCCGGCGAACACCGCGCCCGCATTGTTGACGAGGATGTCGAGCCCGCCGAAGCGCGACTTCGCCAGCGCGCAGGCGGCCTGCCAGTCGGCCTCGCGCGTCACATCCAGATGCACGTACTCTGCCTTGCCGCCGGCGGCCACGATCGCCGCGACAGTCTTTGCACCCGCCTCGTCCAGCAGATCCCCGATCACGATGCGCGCGCCCTCCGACGCCAGCCGCTTTGCGGTCGCAGCGCCGATGCCGCGTGCCGCGCCTGTCACCAGTGCAGTCCTTCCTTCAAGCCTGTTCATGCATTCCCCTGTTCATGTTTCACTCGGTCCCGAAGACTACACCGGGCGCGGATATATACTGGACGAACGACCTACCTGCCACTTTCAGGACCCCGCCATGGACAACGAACTCGATGCCGCCCTCGGCTTTGCACCCGACTACGACGCGGCGATCCCTTACATGCTGCGCACCCGCGAGTACTACAAGGCGATCGGCTACACGACACCATACCGCTGGGCGCACTACACGGCCGCACCGTTCACTGCGCTCAAGAAGCCGCTTTCGCAGTCGCGCGTCACGCTGATCACCACGGCCGCGCCCTACCAGCCCGACAAGGGCGACCAGGGCCCGGGCGCAGCCTACAACGGCAGCGCCAAGTTCTATGCGGTCTATGACGGCGACACGTCGAAGACGCACGACACGCGCATCTCGCACATCGGCTACGACCGCAAGCACACCACCGCAACCGACAGCGGCACCTGGTTTCCGCTGCCGCAGTTGTTGCGCGCGGCCGCGGCCGGACGCATCGGCTCGATCGGCCCGCGCTTCTTCGGCGCACCGACCAATCGCAGCCACCGGGTCACGATCGACACCGACGCGCCCGAGATCCTCGCACGCTGCCGCGAAGACGGCATCGATGCAGTCGTGATCGTGCCGAACTGCCCGGTCTGCCACCAGACCGCCAGCCTGACTGCCCGCCACCTGGAAGCCAACGGCATCGCCACGGTCGTGATGGGCTGCGCGCGCGACATCGTGGAGCATGCCGCCGTTGCACGGTTCCTCTTCAGCGATTTCCCGCTCGGCAACGGCGCGGGCCGGCCGCACGACGAGGCATCGCAGGCGTTCACGCTCGAGCTGGCCCTGCGCCTGCTCGAATCGGCGGTCGCGGCGCAGACCACGCTGCAGTCGCCGCTGCGCTGGTCCGAGGACGGCCTGTGGAAACTCGACTACCTGAATCTCGAGCAGATCGGCGCCGAGGAACTCGGGCGCCGCCGCGCCGAGTTCGACCGCCAGAAGGAACTGGCCAGGGCCAACCTTCCCGATCGCGCCGCCGCCTGAACGGCGTGCACAACATGTCGCGACCGTTCGAGGGCGTACGCATCCTCGACTTCACGCAGGTGCTCGCCGGGCCGTTTTCCACCTACCAGCTTGCCCTGCTCGGGGCCGACGTGATCAAGGTCGAGCGTCGCGAAGGCGAGGACATGCGCCGCACGCCGCTGTCGCGCGAGTGGGCCGAGCGCGGCATGGCCTCGGGCTGGATGGCAGTGAACGGCAACAAGCGCAGCCTGACCCTCGACCTGCAGAAGCCCGAAGCGCTCGGAATCGTCGAGCGCATCGCCGCGAGCGCCGACGTGGTGGTCGAGAATTTCCGCCCCGGCGTGATGGACCGGCTGGGCATCGGCTACGAGGTGCTGAAGAAACTCAACCCGCGCCTCATCTGGTGCTCGATCAGCGGCTATGGCCAGACCGGACCCGACCGGCTCGAAGCCGGCTACGACGGCAAGATCCAGGCGATGTCCGGCATCATGGCAATCACCGGCCACCCCGAGTCCGGCCCGACGCGCGCCGGATTTGCCGTCTGCGACACCCTCACCGGCATGACCGCG
>CAWJNP010000020.1:0-14652 GCA_963844255.1 uncultured beta proteobacterium | reverse complement strand
GCGAGTTCGGCTACAGCGCGGAAGAGATCGCCGGAATGCGTGCCGCGGGCGTGGTCTAGCCCCGCCGTCCCGCTATCCTGGCGCGCGGGTCCTTCAGGGCCAGGCGGGCGAGCAGGTAATCGACTTCGGCATGCGCCGCGGGCGTGAGCCCGGCACCCGGGCGGCGGATCGTGTCCGAGGCGATGATTCCCCGGCGCATCATCACGTACTTGCGCACCGCGAGGCCCGGTCCGGGCTGCTGTTCGTAGCGGATCAGCGGCAGGTGGGCATCGAACAGGTCGTGCGCCTCGTCACGCCTGCCCGCGTTCGAGAGCCGCACCACGTCCACGAGCATGTCCGGAAAGCAATAACCGGTGTTCGCGCCGTCGGCGCCGCGTTCCATTTCGAAATCGAGGAACAGCGCGTTGTTGCCGACAAGGATGGATATGTGGCGCATGGTTCCTTCCTTCTCCCAGGCGCGCAGGGTCGATATTTTTTCCAGCCCCGGCCAGTCCTCGTGCTTGAGTACCGCGCATGACGGATTCTCGGTCACGATGCGGCGGATCACGGCGGGCGACATCTGTACCGAGAACGTGAGCGGGTAGTCCTGCAGCACGAAGGGCACATCCGATCCTATGGCCTCGGCAGCCTGCGCGTAGTACTGCACGACCGAATCGTCGGTGCGCAATGTGTGCGGCGGCGCGATCATCACGCCGGCCGCGCCCGCGGCCATCACGTCCTGGGTCAGCGCACGCATTGCGGCAAAGCCCGGCGATGACACACCGACCACGATGGGGATCTTCACCCGCCGCACCACGCGCCTCACGACGTCCACGGATTCGGCGTGCGCCATCTTCGCCGCCTCGCCGAGCTGACCGAGCAGGGTCAGGCCGTCGGCACCCGCTTCGATGAAGAAATCGGTCATGCGGTCGATCGATGCCTCGTCGACGCGGCCATCGGGATGGAACGGGGTGGGCGCGATCACATACACGCCCCTGGCGCTGGTTTCGAGTTTCAAGGCAGGAGTTCCGGTGGAGGTGTCAGACGGCGAGCGGCGGTGCAAGGTCGGCCGGCGTGTCGATGTCGCGGATCACGCCCGGATCGCCGACCGGGATCTTCAGGAGTTCTCCGGCATGCGCCTGCAGCAGCTGGCGCGCGCCCTCGTCGCCACGCGCCGCGAGCAATTCATCGCGAAATCGCCCTGCGATGCCGACCGGATGC
The DNA here is from genome assembly GCA_963844255.1 of uncultured beta proteobacterium. Taxonomy (GTDB): domain Bacteria; phylum Pseudomonadota; class Gammaproteobacteria; order Burkholderiales; family SG8-39; genus SZAS-79. Next base: position 13,452 of record CAWJNP010000020.1, on the reverse strand, counting down.
CCGCGGCGCGAGCGGAAATACGGTGCCGCCAGCGGCGCGCCGCCGACGAGCGCATCGCGCACGGCTTCCATCGAACTCGCCCGGATGAACGGCATGTCTGCAAGCGCCACGAGATACGCGTCGACAGTGCCGGCCGCCTGTGCAACGCAGGCGAGGCTCGCACCCATGCCCTCGTCGGCATTCGCACACACCGTGATCTCGAAACCCTCGGCAGCCAGCAGCGCCGAGAGTTCGCCGGCGCCCGGGCGCACGACGGCGACGCAGCGCGGCAGCGTTGCCCGGAGGCGGCGTGCCGCCGTCACCGCTATCGGCACGCCGGTGAGCAGCGGATGCAGCAGCTTGTTGGAGCCGAAGCGGGAACCCGAACCCGCCGCCAGCAGGACGCCGACCGGCTGGATCAAGAGCCGGAAGGCGACGCGGCCGCGGCCGCGGGCGCGACCTCGCAAGCCGAGGGATCGAAGCGCGATCCCTTCTTCGCCGCCCAGTCCACGCTGGGCACGCCGTAGCGCACGGCGGTCATCTCGGCCACGATGGCGAGCGCGATCTCCGGCGGTGTCTTGGAGCCAAGGTACAGTCCGACCGGCCCGTGCAGGCGCGCGATCTCGTCCTGCGACAAGTCGAATTCGACCAGCCGCGCCCGGCGCGCATCGTTGTTCTTCTTCGAGCCGATCGCACCGACATAGAACGCAGGCGACTTCAGCGCCTCCATCAGGGCCAGATCGTCGAGCTTGGGATCGTGGGTCAGCGCAACGACCGCGCTGTGCCCGTCCATGTTCAGCGCGGCGACCACGTCGTCGGGCATGCCGCGGTTCACCTCGAGCCCGGGCATGTCCCAGGCCGTGTAGTACTCCTCGCGCGGGTCGACCACCACCACCTGATAGTCGAGCATGCGTGCCATTTCCGCGAGGTAGCGGGACATCTGCCCGGCGCCGATCAGTACCAGCCGCCAGCGCGGGCCGTGCACCGTGGAGAGCACCTTGCCGTCGAATTCAAGCGCGTCCGACCCCTTGCCGGAGGTCAGCGTGACCTTGCCGGTGGCGATTTCGAGCCGGCGCGACACCAGCTGCTGCTTGCCGATGGTTTCCAGCAGTTCCGCCACACCGCTTTGCGCATTGAGCGGCTCGAGCACCAGTTGCATCGTGCCACCGCAGGGCAGCCCCCAGCGCGTGGCCTCCTCGTTGGTGACCCCGTAGGTCGTGACCGCGGGCTTGTCTTTGGCAAGCCCGCCGACCTTGACCTTTTCGATCAGGTCGTCCTCGATGCAACCGCCCGAGACCGAACCCGAGACCAGGCCGTCGTCGCGGATCACCAGCAGGGCCCCCACCGGACGAGGGGCGGAGCCCCAGGTCTTCACGATGGTGGCAAGCGTCACGTGGTGCCCTTCGGCCATCCACGCCTGTGCGCTTCTGAGGACTTCGATGTCTACGCTGTCCATGTGCTGCTCCTCATAGGATCAGTTTGAGAGTAGAGGACGCATCCCCCAGGGTCAAGCGACACCATTCATGTGGGGGTGATGTCTGGAAATAACAAGCGCACGCGGCAACCCCGACCGCCGGCACCCTCGCCGATCTCGACGCGCGCCCCGTGCGCCAGGGCGATTTCCTTCACGATCGCCAGGCCCAGGCCGCTGCCGGTTCCCGTCGTTCCATCGAGGCGGTAGAAGCGCTCCATCACCCGCTCGCGCTCCGCAGGGGGAATTCCCGGACCGTCGTCCTCGACTTCGAGAAACGCCCCGCCTGCACCCGTCCCCGTCCTGACCGTCACACGCCCGCCCGCCGGGGTGTATTCGACCGCATTCCCGATCAGGTTCACCAGCAGTTCGCGCAACAGGAAGGCGTCGCCCTGCACCTCGCCGGGCGAAAGGTCAAACCCCAGATCGATGTCGCGGCCCATCGACCGGTGCACCCACTCGTCGGCACAGCCCTCGACCACCTGGCGCAGGGGCACGCGTGCAAACCCCGCCAGGCGATAGCCGCCGGGCTCGGCGCGTGCCAGTGCAAGCAGCTGGTTGGCCAGCCGCGCGGTGCGTATGGTCGCGCTGTGCACGTACTCGAGTTCGGCGCGACAGGCATCCGGCACCGGCTGCGCCATCGCGAGCTCGGTATGCGCCTGCAGTCCGGCCAGCGGTGTTCTCAACTGGTGCGCCGCGTTGGCGAGGAAGCGCTGCTGGTTGTGGTTGGCCTCGTCCACCTGGCCCAGCAGCTCGTTCAGCGCGCTGAGCAGCGGCCTGGCCTCGGTGGGCGCCCCGCTCTCGTCGATCGAGTGCAGGTCGCGCGGCGAGCGCTTGTGTATCTCCTCGGACAGGCGCGCGAGCGGGACCAGGCCGCGGGTCACGCCGAACCACACCAGGGCGAGCGTGAATACCGCGAGGACCGCCTGCGGCAGCACGCTGCCGAGCAGGATGTCGCGCGCAAAGTGCTGCCGCTTGACCGTGGTCTCGGCAACGTTGACCGAGCAGGTTCCGCCGGCGCAGGGCACGAGCAGGACGGTGGCACGCAGGCGCCGCCCGCCCAGGACTGCATCGTAGGCAATCACGCCTTCGTTGGCGTTGACCTCCGGCGGGGGACGCGGAACGTCCTCGTCGCCGGCGATCACCCGTCCCTGCGGATCGCGCACGACGTAGTAGATCTTGTCGTACTTGTCGGTACGCAGCACCGCTTCGGCCTCGCTCGGCAGGTCGAACACCGGCCGGCCCTTGACGGTGCGCACTCGCGCCGACAGCGCGATGGCGCTGTTGACCAGCGCCTGGTCGTAGGCGTCGGCCGCCGGTGCGATCGTAAGGTAGTAGGTGGCGGTCGAACCGACCGCGAGCATGGCGGCCACCGAGGGGATCAGCAGCCTCAGCAGGTTGACGCGAAGGCTGCCTGCCATTACCCGGCCTTGTATTCCTCGAGCATGTAGCCGAAGCCGCGCACCGTGCGGATGTGCACCCCGGCAGGCTCAAGCTTCGCGCGAAGCCGCGAGACATAGACTTCGATCGCGTTCAGCGAGAGTTCCTCGCCCCAGCTCGCCATGGCCTGGATGATCGACTCCTTGCTGACGATCTTCTCCACCCGGCCGAGCAGGACCTCGAGCACGGCCCATTCGCGCGCCGCCAGTTCCAGCGGCTGGTCGTTGAGCGTGGCGCGGCGCGCACTGGTGTCGAGCACCAGCGGTCCGTGCACCACCCGCGGACCGGACTGCGACTGGCCGCGGCGAATCAGGGCACGCACCCTGGCCGCGAGTTCGGGCATTGCAAAGGGCTTCACCATGTAATCGTCCGCGCCGAGGTCGAGGCCCCGCACGCGATCGTCGAGCCCGTCGCGTGCCGTGAGGATCAGGACGGGCATCGCCTTCCCGCCGGCGCGGAATCGCCTGAGTACTTCGAAGCCGTCGATCCCCGGCAGCCCGACATCCAGGATGATGAGGTCGAAGCTCTCCTGCTCGGTCGCCATCGCGGCGTGCTCCCCGCTTTTCATGACATCGACCGCATGGCCCTCGGCTTCGAGGATGCGGGAGATGCCCGCGCCGAGAGAGGCGTCGTCTTCGACGATCAGGATGCGCATACGGAGTCTTTGTCGGAAAACATGGGATGAAACCGGGGTGAAGTTCGAATGATATCCCTCTATCGTTGCCGGCGTCAGTCAAGCGTCAGCCGGACTCATTTGCCGGCAATCCGCCGGGCACGATGCTCGGCGAACAGCGACGCCGCCGACTGGTACCACGCGATCGCCTCATCCGAGAGGGCCGGATCGGGTTTCTCCAGCGTGACCGAGCCGTCGCGTGGGTCTGGCTTGACGATGCTCACGCGGCGTCCGGGCCGGAGGATGGCCATCTGGTCGCCTCGCAGAAAGCCGAGCTCCTGGTAGGTCGACACAAATGCCCGTTCCCGGCCGGGCTCGAGGTCGAACAGGTCGTAGCCCAGAAACTGGCTGTGATAGGAGACGTTCAGCAGGCCGAGCAGCGTCGGCGGAATGTCGATCTGGCTCATCAGCCGGTCGACCCTGCGCGGCTGGAGGTGCGCCGGCGAATAGATCAGCATCGGGATCAGGTAGCGGTTGATCGGCACGTCGCTTTTTCCCGCGCTCGAGGCGCAATGATCGGCGACGATCACGAAGACCGTGTCGGCGAACCACGGGTGCTTCGCGGCGCGCTCGAGAAAGTCCCCGATCGCCCAGTCGGTGTACTTGACCGCGCCGTCGCGGCCGCTCTTCGAGGGGATGTCGATGCGCCCTTCCGGATAGGTGTAGGGCCGGTGGTTCGAGGTCGTCATCACATGGTGGAAGAACGGCCGCCCGCGTCCGTGCGATTCGTCCGAACGCTCCAGCACCATGCTGAACAGGTCCTCGTCGGCGACACCCCAGATGTTTTCGTGGTGGATCTTTTCCTTCGGTATCACGGTGCGGTCCTCGACTACGTAGCCGTTCTCGGAGAAGAACGCGCGCATGTTGTCGAAGTAGGCATAGCCGCCGTACAGATAGCGCACGTCGTACCCCTTCGCGCCGAACACCGCGCCCAGCGTGAACATGCCCTCGTTGTGCGGACGCTTGACGATCGACTGGCCCGGCGTCGGCGGATACGAGAGCGACAGCGCCTCCAGCCCGCGCACCGTGCGCGTGCCCGTGGCGTAGAGCTGGGTGAACATCAGCGACCGGTCGGCCAGCTTGTCCAGCCGCGGTGTGATCCCCTTGGTGTTGCCGAAGTTCGCCATGAAGTCGGCCGACAGGCTCTCGACCGAAATCAGCACCACGTTGAGTCTCTTCTCGGGACCGGCGTACCTGACGGTGCGCGTGAGGTCCTGCGGGTTTGCGCTGGCGAGCTTCGCGTGTGGCGTTTCCAGCTTCGAGCGCAGCAGGGCGCGCGCACGATCCGGGTCCAGGCTCGCGTAGTGCGTGACATAGTCGAGTTCGTTGCGGTAGGCGGCCGAAAAGAACTCGTACAGCCCGTCGCCGGCGAGCTCGTTGGCAAGCGGGTTCGTGGAGAAATCGCGCTGCGTGCGGTCGACCCAGGTGAACACCAGGAACGGCGCGATCAGGAGCGGAAGCGCCCACACCACGCGGCGGCGCAGGCGCTCGGCCGAGCGCAGCGGCGCGAGCAGCGCGCGGCGCAGCATCCAGACGATGACCGCGGCCAGCGCCGCGAGCCCCGCGAGGATGCGGCCCACCGGGTACGACTCGCGGATGTTGCCGATCACTTCGCGCGTATAGAGCAGGTAGTCGACGGCGATGAAATTGAAGCGGGTGCGGAACTCCTGCCAGAAGAACCACTCGGCCACGAGCAGGAACAGCATGCCAAACACCAGCGCCCAGTTGAGCACGATCCACACCGGGCGGTGCCACGGATGGCGCATGACCCGCCCGGGAACCAGCAGAAGGTAAAGGGTCAGCGGGACTGCGGCGTAGGCAAACGCCGCCAGGTCGAAATACAGGCCGAGGGCGAACGCGGCGACGGCCTCGCCAAAGCCCAGCGCCTGGTGGTCGCCGCCCTGGTTGGCGAATACGATGCGCAGCAGGAACTCTGCGGCGCAGAAGACCGACGCCAGTACGATCAGCGCCGCAAAGCGGCGCATGCGCCAGCGGGAATCAGTCATGCCGTGATGCGCCCTTTAGGTCAGGGGGCGACAGGGTCTCAGGTGGGTTCGCGGGGTTCGCGGAATTCCTCAAGCATATATCCAAACCCCCGTACGGTGCGAATCCGTATGCCCGCCGGCTCGAGCTTCGCGCGCAGGCGCGAGATGTAGACCTCGATCGCGTTTGCCGAGAGATCCTCCTCCCAGTTGGTGAGCGACTCGATGAACGACTCCTTGCTCACGACCTTCTCCACCTTCTCGAGCAGGATCTGCAGCACCGCCCATTCGCGTGCCGCCAGTTCGATCGGGTTGCCCGAGAGAAACGCGCGGCGGCCCGCGCGGTCCACGTCGAGCGGCCCGTGCGAGGTGCGGGGTCCGCTCCCCGCCTGGCCGCGGCGGATCAATGCGCGCACGCGTGCCGCGAGTTCGGGCAGGGCGAAGGGCTTGGTCATATAGTCGTCCGCCCCCATGTCCAGGCCGTGCACGCGATCGCCGACCGCGTCGCGCGCGGTGAGCACCAGCACCGGCATGGCGTGCCATCCCAGCCTCAGCCGGCGCAGGACCTCGAATCCGTCGATGCCGGGCAGGCCGATGTCGAGCACCACGAGGTCGAATTCGGTCTGGGCGACCCGCGCCAGTGCGGCCTCGCCCGCATGCACGTGCTCGACTACATAGCCTTCGAGGCCGAGTGCCCGCGCCAATCCCGCGGCGAGGCTGCCGTCGTCCTCGACGATGAGCAATCTCGCGGGCTGGCCCTCGCCGGTGTTCGACTTCGGATTGCGCGGATTGGGGACGGGCGGGCGTTCAGTTTGCATGGCGTGCTCCGTTTGCGGCGGCGATCCGATCCAGGTTGCCGCTGGTCGAAAGAAACCGTATTTGCACTTCCAACAGGGAACTGACGAGTTCGATGCGCGACTGCTGCAGGTCGAATCGCGACCGCGTCGAGTCGAGCAGTTCGAAGATCGAGCTGCGACCGAGCCGGTAGGCTTGTTCGGACATTTCCTTCAGCGCGGCCAGGCGGGACGCCGACTCGGCGTCGAAGCGCACCAGCGCGGCCTGTCGCGCCTTGATCACGTCCGCGTATCTTTCCAGGCTGGCCGCGACCTCCGCCTGCGCGAGCTCGCGACGCAGCTTCGCAGAGGTCGCCTCGGAGGCGGCCCGATCAACCGCGCTGCGCCGGTTGTCGAAGATCGTCAGTTCGACGCTGAGTCCCAGGTAGTTGGTCGCACCGAACGGGTCGCTCGTCCACGAGCGGCCCACGCTGACCGACGGCACCGGCCAACGTTCGCGTTGCGCCACCGCGATGCCGCTTTGCGCGGCGCGCTCTTCCCCGGCGGCGGCGGCGACAGCCGGACTGGCATCCGTGCGGCCACGCGGCGCCTGGAGCGCGGCGGCATCGATCGCCAGCGGCGCAAGTGCACCCGAAGCCCGTGGATGCAGCTGCGGCAACCCGAGCAGCGCCGCAAGGATCCCCGCACGGTCCGCGACCTCGGCTTTCGAATCCTCGAACCTGGCGCCAAACCCGCCGACCTCCACGTCGAGCCGGGTCGCGTCGTAGCGACTCGCGACCCCGAGTTCAGCGCGGCCGCGCACGATCTCGCGCAGGCGCGACAGCTCCTCATTTGTCCGGCCCAGCAGGGCAACCTTCTCCTGCGCGGCGAGCAGCGCGACAAATGCCGCGCCTGCCTCGGCCGCGAGCGATCCCGCGCCCGCAACTGCGCGCGCGCGCGCCGCCTCGATCTCACGCTCGGCACGCTCGATGCGCGCCGCGCGCTGCCCGGCAACGAGCAGCGGGATGTCCAGCATCGCCTGGTCCTGGCGGCTGCCGGAAAACAGCGTCGCCTGTCCACCCGTCGGGCGCGAACGGCCGATGCTGAGCGTCGGATTCGGATACACACCGGCGGCGCGCCGGTTGACCTCGGCGCCGACGATGGCCTCGCGTTGCAGCGCCATGCGCGGGCCGGCATCGCGCGCAATGCGCAGCACTTCCGCGAGATCCATGTCGTCAGCGCGCGCGGACGCCGGCTGCGCCTGTGCAATGGCGGCACCCGTCACAAGCAGACACACGCCGCCCAAGAGGACGCGCATGGCCGGCAGTCGTGCGCGCTTCACGGCGTCTCCCCGATGTGTTCATCCTCTTCCTCGGGCGTTGCGAGGTGGCGCGGCGTAATGAACGTGTACACGACGGGCAGCAGCCACAGGGCCACGGCCAGCGCGGAGATCATGCCTCCCACCACCACCAGAGCGAACGGACGCTGGGTTTCGCTGCCCACCCCCCTCGACAGGGCCATCGGCAGCAGGCCCACCAGGGCCAGCATTGCCGCCATCAGAACCGGCCGCAGGCGCTCGCCCGCGCCTTCGATCAGGGCGGGAACGAGTTCCTCGCCCGCGCGGCGCCGCGATTCGGTTGCACTCAGCACCAGCAATCCCATCAGGGACACCTGGCCGAGCAGGGCGATGAAGCCCACCGCCGCGCTTACCGACAGCGGCACGCGGGCGATCAGCAGCGCGAAGGCGCCACCCGAGAGCGCGAACGGCACGGTCAGCAGGATCGAGATGGCGCTGCGCCCGGAATTCATCGCCGCGTAGAGCAGCAGCAGCACCGCGAGCAGTGCGAGCGGCACGACCAGCTGCAGGCGTTCGATGGCACGCCGCTGGTTCTCGAATTCGCCGCCCCAGACGAAGTAGTGGCCCTCGGGCGCCTTCACCTGCTTGTCGATGGTGGCAATCGCGTCCTTCACCACCGAGCCCATGTCGCGCCCCTCGATGTTGAATTTCAGCGCGAGGAAGCGGCTGTTGCCTTCGCGGTTGATCGTCGCCAGCGCGTGCGCAGTGCGGATCGTCGCAAGGTCGCGCATCGGCACGCGCGCGCCGGATTCGCTGGTGATCGTCACCGCGCCGATCTTGTCGATCTCGTCGCGAATCCCGGGCGGCAGCATCAGGCGCACGGGCACCGGGCGCTCGCCCTCCCAGAGGACGGTCGCGATGCGTCCGGACAGTGCGCCCTCGAGCGTGCGTTGCGCGTCCTCCATGCTGATCCCCGCGCGCGCAAGCGCGCCCCGGTCGAAGATCACCTGCAGCTGCGGCTTCAGCGCGTCGCGGTAAAGGTCGAGGTCGACGATGCCGGGCACGGCCTTGAGCGCATCCTTGGCGTGTTCGAGCGTGGTGCGCATCAGGGCGAGGTCCTGGCCGAACACCTTGAGCACGACCTTGCCGCGCACGCCGCTGACGGCCTCCTCGACGTTGTCTTTCATCGGCTGCGAGAAGTTGTAGCGCACCCCGGGGATCTCGGTAAGGCTCGCGCGCATCTCGTCGATCAGGCGGCGCTTGTCGTAGCCCGGTCGCCAGTCCTTCAACGGTTTCAGGCGGATGAAGGTCTCGCTCATGTTGACGTCTTCGTTGTCGGTGCCGTCCTCGGGCCGGCCCTGCTCGCTCATCGTCTTCCTGACTTCGGGAAACTTCAGCAGGCGCTGCCTGACGTCGAGCAGGATGTCCTGGCCCTTGGCGAGCGCGATGCTCGGCGGCATCTCGACAAACAGCTGGATGTCGCCCTCGTCGAGCTCGGGCAGGAATTCGGTCCCCAGACGCGAGAGCGTGAACAGGCCCAGCCCGAGCAGCACGAACGCCGCGCCGATCACCAGCGCGCGGGCGCGCAACGCGCGCGTGAGCGAGGCCTTGAAGCCGACCCGCATCCGCTCGATCCAGCCGGGTTCCTTCAGCTGCGCATGCTGCGGACGCAGCAAGGCCGCGCAAAGCGCCGGCACCAGCGTCAGGGCGAAGATCAGCGCGCCGACCAGCGCGAACGAATAGGTCAGCGCCAGCGGCCGGAAGATGCGTCCCTCGACCGACTGCAGCGTGAACACCGGTACCAGCGCGGCGATGATGATCAGCATCGCGTAGAGCGTCGGGCGGCCGATGTCCACCGCCGAGCGCACCACCAGCCTGAGCACGTCGCGACGGTTGGTCGGGCGCTCGTGGCGCATCGCGTGGATCACGTTTTCCACCAGCACGATTGCGCCGTCGACCAGGATGCCGAAGTCGATCGCACCCATCGAAATCAGGTTGGCCGGCATCCCCATCGCGTGCAGCCCTAGGAACGCCACCAGCAGCGAGAGCGGGATGACCGCGGCGACGATGCCCGAACAGATCATGCTGCGCAGGAACAGCCAGACCACGGCGACCACCAGCAGGAACCCGTTGAGCAGGTTCTCGTGCACCGTCGAGAGCGTGAGTCCGACGAGATCGCTGCGGTCGTAGTAGGTCTCGATCTTCATGCCGCGAGGCAGGATCTTCTCGTTGAGTTCGCGGATCTTGTCGTGCACCCCGTCGAGCACGCGCGAGGGGTTCTCGCCGCGCCGCAGCCAGACGAAGCTTTCGACGCCCTCCTTTTCCAGCCCGACCCCCACCGACCCGCGCCGCGGCGTGGACGACTGGACGATGCTCACCATGTCGCCGATCGTGACCGGCGTGCCGTCCTTGCTCTTCAGCACGATGCGCCGGATGTCCTCGGCCGTGTTGAGGAAGCCGATGCCGCGCACCGTCAGCTCCTGGTCGCCATGGCGCAGGAAGCCCGCACCCACGTTGATGTTCGACCTGGCGAGCGCCTGCTCGATGTCGCCCAGGGTGAGCCCGGCTGCAAACAGGCGCGCCGGGTCGGCACGGATGTGGATTTCCTTGAGATACCCGCCGAAAGGCACGATGTCCGCGACCCCGGGAACCTGGCGCAGCGCACGCACCACCGTCCACTGCATCTCGGAACGCAGTTCGTAGAGGTCGTGCCGGTCGCTGGTGAGGCGGAACTGGTAGACCTCCCCCAGCGGAGTGGCTTCGGGGGCGAGCTCGGGCGTCGCGCCCGGCGGCAGTTCGGCCACCGAGACGCGGTGCGAGACCACGGTGCGGGCCACGAAGCTGTTGGTCTCGTCCGAGAACGTCAGGGTGATCAGCGACAGCCCGAACAGGCTTTCGCTGCGCATCAGCGTCATGCCGGGCGTGCCGTTGAGTTCGCGCTCGAGCGGCACCGTGATGCGCCGCTCGATCTCCTCGGGCGCGTTGCCCGGCAACTGCGTGATCACCGTCACCTGGGTGTTGGTGACGTCCGGATACGCTTCGATCGGCGTGTCCAGGTAGGCGCGCAGACCCAGGATCGCGACCACCAGGGTCGCGAACAGCACTGCCGCGCGGCGGTGAACGCAGGTTTCGATGAGAATACGCAGCATCGCTAGAGCAGCAGGTCGGCCTGGGTATCGAGCAGCAGGGCGCCGCGCACGACGACCTTGTCGCCGGCGTTGATGCCTTTCAGGATCACCACCCGGCCGTCGTGATTGCGGCCGGTCTCGACATCGCGGGCTTCGAAACCGCCGCCCGCCTTTTCGACGTAGACCACGCGGCGTTTGCCGTCCTTGATCAGCACCGCGGCAACCGGCAGCGAGATCGCCGAACCGGCCCCGGTTTGCAGCACGACTTTTGCGAGCATCCCGGCCTGCAGGCCCTCGATCCGCTGCGTGAGAGCCAGGTAGACGTGCATGCGCCGCGATTCGGCCTCGACGCGCGGGCTGATGGCTTCCACCCGGGCGGGGACACGGATATTGAGCCCGGGCAGTTCGACTTCGGCCTGCTGGCCGAGCGCAATGCGCCCCAGGTCGCCTTCGGAAGCCTGGGCCACGATCTGCAACTGCGCGGGATCGCCCAGCTCGAGCAGGGGCTCGCCACCGGGTGCGACGGTGGCGCCGACGGCCACCCGGATCGACAGGACGACGCCGTTCGTCGGCGCCCTGACCGCGACCCGTCCCGACGCCCCGGCGCCGATCAGGCCGGCGGCCTGGCGCGCGCGCTCAAGCTCGGTACGCGCCTCCCTTACGCGGACTTCCGCTTCCAGTCGCTCGTGCTCCAGGCCGACGCCTTTTTCCACCATCTCGACGTTGCGTTTCAGGAACGCCTCGGCGGCGGCCAGCCGGGTGGTGGCGAGGTCGAGGTTGGCGCGCGTCGCGGACGCATCGGCGCTCTCGATGGTCAGGACCGTCGCCCCGGCCTTGACCACTTCGCCCGCGCGCACGTTCAGCGCGACCACGCGCCCGGCGACCGTGGCGCCGACGGCCGACTGTGCCTGCGGACGGAAGGTCGCCCTGCCCGGCAATGCCAGGAGATCGGTCGTCTGCGCGGGCCCGGCGGCTTCGATCGTCAGAAACTGCTTCTGCGCGCTGGTTACCTGTACACCAGTGCCTCGGGCCGCGCCGGATCCGGCTTTCGCACTGGCTTCCGGTGCGGCGCGCTCGCCGCAAGCGGTGAGAATCGCGGCGCACGCCAGGGCCACCCACGTCTTTTCGAATGCGTTCATCCCCGCCTTGCCCGCGATCAGAGGGTCTGGACGCTAACAGTGGCCCTTTGCCATCAGCTTTCGTGATACTTGCGCTTAGCTGACTCCAGACGCCGTCGCACGGCGACACGCGACAACAGACAGCTTTCGCAGTGCAGCAAATTTTGCTCCCTCAGGACACGCACTTTTCTCCTCTGTCAACGGTTGCGGGTGCAAACCGCGTGCGCTAGCATCGACCCGAACTCGCGCCGTGGGACCTGTCTTGCACGCCCCGGCCGGATCCATCCCAGAAGACCATAACCATCCGAGAAAGAAGGAGGTCGCATGTCCATCAAAGTTTCCATGACCGTCAACGGCAAACCGGCATCGGCGGAGGTCGAGGAGCGCACGACGCTCGTCACCTTCATCCGCGAGTCGCTGCGCCTGACCGGCACCCACGTGGGCTGCGACACCGCCCAGTGCGGCGCCTGCACCGTGCACATGAACGGCCATGCGGTGAAGTCCTGCTCGATGCTCGCGATGCAGGCCGAAGGCGCCGACATCATGACGATCGAGGGCGTTGCGGCGGCCGACGGCACGCTGCACCCGATGCAGGCGGCGTTCAAGGAGAACCACGGCCTGCAGTGCGGCTTCTGCACCCCGGGCATGGTCATGAACGCGATCGACCTCGTGAAGGGCCGCCCGGACATCACCGAGCAGGAGATTCGCGACGGCCTGGAAGGCAACCTGTGCCGCTGCACCGGTTACCACAACATCGTGAAGTCGATCGCCGCGGGCGCGAAAGCAATGGCGAAGTAGGTTTTTCCTAAACACAAGAACAGGAGACAAGCATGAACGCACCCCTGATCGGCGCCCGCATCGAGCGCAAGGAAGACTACCGGTTCCTCACCGGCGCAGGCCAGTACACCGACGACGTGACCCTGCCCCACCAGACCTATGCCGCGTTCGTGCGCTCGCCGCACGCCCACGCGACCATCAACAAGATCGACAAGTCGAAGGCGCTGAAGTCGCCCGGCGTGATCGCCGTGTTCGATGGCGAGGACCTGAAAGTCGGCGGCCTGCCCTGCGGCTGGCTGATCACCGACGTGGACGGCCAGCCCATGAAGGAGCCGCCGCATCCCTCGCTCGCGCAGGGCAAGGTGCGCCATGTGGGCGACCAGGTCGCGGTGGTGATCGCCGAGACGCTCGACCAGGCGCAGGATGCCGCGGCGCTGGTGGAGGTCGACTACGGCGTGCTGCCCTCGGTGACCTCGACCGCCAAGGCCACCGCCAAGGGCGCGCCGCAGCTGCACGAGGTCGCGCCGAACAACACCTGCTACGTCTGGGCGATCGGCGACAAGGGCGCCTGCGATGCCGCGTTCGCCAAGGCCGCGCATGTGTCCAAGCTAGACCTCGTCAACAACCGGCTGATCCCCAACGCGATCGAGCCGCGCGCGGTCAACGGCACCTATTCGAGGGCGGATGACAGCTACACGCTGTACGTGGCAAGCCAGAACCCGCACGTGGAGCGCCTGCTCATGACCGCCTTCGTGCTCGGCCTGCCCGAGCACAAGGTGCGCGTGGTGGCACCCGATGTGGGCGGCGGCTTCGG
>CAWJNP010000019.1:0-17333 GCA_963844255.1 uncultured beta proteobacterium | reverse complement strand
GAGCACCTGAAACAACGTCGCCCCGAGCGCGTAGACGTCCGCGCGTGCGTCGGCGCGCTCGCCGCGGGCTTGCTCGGGTGCCATGTACCCGGGCGTGCCGTAGGCGTGACCGAGCTGCGTGAGCGCCTCGGCGGGCGTGACGGCTCCGGTGATCGCGGGGGCATCGTGGTCGTCGTCGTCGTCGTCGTCGTCGTCGAGCCAGCGCGCGAGGCCCCAGTCGATCACAGGGTTCTCGCCATATGCGCCGACGAGGATATTCCACGGCTTGATGTCGCGGTGGATCACGCCGCGGGCATGCGCGTACGCCGCCGCATCGACGGCGGCGAGCACGTTCGGGACCAGGGCGAGCCGAGCGCGCGCGCTGGATGCGCGGGCGACGCAATCCGACAGCGGCTCGCCTTCGATGCGCCGCATGATGTACGTACGGCCGGCCGTCGGGATCGCGACCCACATCGTGGATCGGCACGATCGCTGGATGCTCGAGTCGCGCGGTGATTCGCGCCTCGCGGTCGAAGCGCCGCAGGTTGTGCGGCGAGATCTCGAGCGCGAGCTTGATCGCGACCGGTCGCTCGAGCGCGCGGTCGGTCGCCGCGACGACGCGGCCCATTCCGCCACGACCGAGCTCGCCGCCGATCTCGAACCGTTCCGATGATAGCCCGATGATCGCGGGGCCCGTCGGGTTCGGGTTCGGTGCGGTGGCATCGAGTGGTGCCCCGGTTCCAGCGCGGATGTGGCAGGTCGCGGGTGTCGGCCTCCGCTGAGGGCGTCTCCGCTGAGGGCGTCTCCGCTGCAAATAACTCCGCGCCACGTGCCTCCCCTTGGGCCTCCGCGTCGGGTGCCTCGTCGTGGCGGCTCACGCAGCCATTCTACGCCGTGAGTGTTGCTCCGAGCACCAACGCACGTCAGCGCGGTGGCTGCGCGCAGGCCTCGGTGACGCCCTCGCTGCAGAGCCGTTGGAGCATCGCGCGCTGGAGGTCGTCTGGTAGGGCAGGGCGCGGCCGGCGCCGGACGAGGTACGCGCAGCCCCCGGGCTCGCCGCCGCGACAGGCCTCGGTCAGCCACCGCTCCGCGTCGGCCGCGTTCGGCGGTGTACCGATGCCTTCGGCATACATCGCACCGAGCGCCGCGCAGCTCTGCCCGTCGCCCATCTCGCACGCGCGGCGGATGAACCGCAGCTCGTCGGCGGTGCGTCCGTCCTGGCGATGCATGTTCGCGAGCTTGGCGCACGCGCGCGCCAGACCGCGGTCACACCCCATCTCGAAGTAGCGCTTCGCGGCGGCCGGAATCCTTCGGCGTGTTCTCACCGAGGTAGGCCTCCGTGCCCATCGCCTCGCAGCCGTGGGCATCCCCGAGCTCGCACGCGCGGCCGGCGAGCTCGGTCGCACCGCCGCCGGATCGGCCCGTGTGCTTGTGAACAGTCGCGCCGCGGCGATCATGCACGCGCCCCCTTCGCCCGTGGTGCACAGCCGCTCGAGCTCGCGGAGCACCTGGTCGGATGACAAGATCGGGGGTTCCGCTAAAATTCGGCCCTTCGCGCCCAGATGGCGGAATTGGTAGACGCACTAGGTTCAGGTCCTAGCGGTGGCAACACTGTGGAGGTTCGAGTCCTCTTCTGGGCACCAGCAATTGTTTTATAAAACAAAAAGTTGCCCGATACACCAAGTCCGATGGGGCAATCTTGGGGCACAATCTCCCGATTTCCACTAAACGCAGCACGTATTCCGACATGGTTTCTTGACGCGCCAAAAAAAGGTGGTGAATCAAGCGGCAGATTCCGCATGATAGTTACGCTTGACCGAACTGATGCCATTTGCCTTCGTCGTTTTCGTGGGGGCGCACGTCACTCGTATTCGTCGGTTCCAGGCTGAAGTCACCGTGGATCTCGATCGAAACTGAAGGCAGTCTCCTCGCACACTATGCGTCGGGGCCGCTGATGCTTGCTGTAACGGGAACGGAGTACCGCGCGCGGCAATGGCTTGGTTTTGCGGAAACTTGCGCGCACCAAGTGCAAGAGCTCCGATCGGCTCTACCAGATGGCGCCAGAGGCCGAGATTGGGGCAATGCCCAATACAGCGCACTACGTCGGATAGCGGCGTTTCGGGCGGCGGATGGAACCCGACAGTTCCTCGCACCAAGTCTGCGTCGGCGCCGCATCCGGGGATCCATCTGGGTACGCTGTCCGCTTGGCCGGCTGCGGTCTAGTCGGCTTGAGGCGCTGCCGCGCTGAACTCGCCTCGCGACTCTGACGATGAAGCCCCGTTTAGCGGCGCACTCTCGTACTCTGCGGTCGGTCGCCACGTGTGGATGTATTCTCCGCAGGAACGGCCCCGGATTCGTCCGTCTCCGCCCGCGTTTCCCGGCGGCTTCCCTCCCCCTCCTCGTCGCGTAGCCCGTTGTGATGCCTTGGGCCTCGAGTAACGCCTTGGCGCCATCGATCAACTTGTTGATTTCCTCGGTGACAGCTGGCTTAGCGCATCCTCTGCGCAAACCACGTCCCATCGCCGGAGCTTCATCCGTGCGATGGTCGAGAGGAAGTGGGCGTTCAATTGCAGGGTGGAGAAAGCAACGGTCGAAGATGCGCTTCGCTGCGGGGACGCTTCCCTCCAAAACCCCTTCTTGACTGTGCCGGATTCTGTGCCGCAATTCCTCGTTCCCGCGTCCCTTAACCGTAAAGGGCCTTGACCGCAAGTAAGCAGGGCAACGGTAATACCGGTGTTCCTCGTGTCGTGGGCCGCTATAACTTAGGTACCTTGTAAGCAAAAAGGGTGGCCTTCGCGGGGCCAAGAGCGCGGGCCGGCCGTATCATAACAGCCTTTCGGTTGCGGACTCCCGGAAGCCGGGTAGCTGTGCGGCCCATGTGGCGCAGAGGTTGTCTTATTTCGCAACAGGCCCGCTGCGATACAAACGGAGGTTTGATCGCGAATGTGCGGCCGCTACGTCAGTCCGGACGAATCCGCGATGGAGCGGGCGTGCAACATCACGCGCGCTCAGAATCCGTTCCGCACGGTATTTAACGCAGCCGCCGACCACGACCCTGCCGATTCTGCGGGGGGCGTGGACGGGCTGGAACTGTGCGCCATGCAGCGGGACCTCATCCCGATATGGTGGGCAAAGCCGCAACCGCCCAGGATCACCATCAACGCCCGGGCGGAAGAGGCGGCCATCAAGTCGATGTCGCGCACGGCGGCAAGGCATACGCACTGCCTCGTGCCAAGCCTGGGCTGATACGAATGGACGCCCGCCGGCGATGCGGGGCTCGAAACGCCCCATTTCATCCATCTACCCCAGACCCAGCCGTTCTGCTTCGCGGGCCTATGGTCTTCCGGGACGCCGCGGGGCGCCGCAGCGCCGACGCTGACGTTCGCCATCCTGACGCGTGCGGCTGAAGACGCGCTGGCCTCGATTCACGACAGCATGCCAATGGTTTCGCCGCAAAGCGCCTGGGAAGCCTGGCTCCATGTGGACTCGGCGGACGGCGCCAGCGCCCTCGGCACGGCGCTCGAGGCCTCCTTGACGCAGTTCGATGCCTATCCGGTGTTGACCTACGTGAATAGCCCGCACAACCAGGGCGAGGAGTGCATCCGGCCCGCATCCCAACCTTGTTCAGACACGTCGTAGGCGTGGCGGGCCGCGCCCGAGCGATCGTGAAAGGCATCGTCGCCCTTGATTCTGGTCCGGCTCCGCGAGGCCCGCTTAGGACCGAACTGCAACACAATGGCTTCGGGACCGTACTGGCAACCCACACTCGACATTTCAACAGTGCCTCTATCCGCACGCCCAATCGGATTCGACAGCTTCCCGGGCCTGTTTGCGCTGCGACACCATTGCGGCGCTTCGCTGCTTCGCCACCGCCGGCAGCGCTGGCATCGCCCGCTCGGTATTCCAAACCCACTGCCCCTCCCCCGCCACCGCGATCGCCTTCTCCTTCGCCGCCCGCTCCTTCGCGCTCAAGAACGGGCTGACGACATGCAGCGGCGTGGGTACGGCGCCCGTATCGAGCAGGAGCACGTTCGGAAAGGCCGCCGCGCTCGGCGCATCGTAGCGCAGCGGCTTCAGGAAGCGGCGCGACGCCTCGGTCAGGCGCTGAATCAGCTCGACCTCGTGCGCCCCCTCGATCGGAATCCAGTTCTCCGTCACCAGCATCAGGCTCGCAGTGTCGATCTGGTAGGCATGTTCGCGCTTGGCATAGATCAGCGCACACAGCACGAGCCGCAGCCTGGCCTCGGTATGCGCATCGCGGGCTTCGAACAGCGCGAGCGAAGCTGCGCTCGATACGCGCCCAGGCCTTCTCGTCGATGAACAGCGGGCAATCCGGCATGTGCTTCACCCACACCTTGCGGCCAAAGCGCGCTGGCCTCGCAGCCCTTGAGCTCCCCCAGCACCAGCCCCAGCTTGAGCTGCCCGTCGTCCTCGGGCGCTTGCAGCACGGCGAGCGCTTCGCGGCGCCGGCGCGCGATCTCGGCCTTTCTGTCTTCGCTGAACGGCTCGGGCACGTACAGGCGCTGCGCGAGCCGCATGCCTTTGGCCTGGATCTCCTCGGCGGCCTCCATCAGGTACTTGTGCAGCACCCCCTGATTGCGCTTGCCCGCCATCGCCGGAACCCAGCGATTGAAGCCCGCCCGCTCGAACAAGTAGTGCATTAGCGCGCGCAGGCTCATGCACCGGCGTGGGGCGGTAACTTCCGACGGCAGTGCCGGCTCGCCGCGCGCGATGCCTCGGCCGGGGAAGCGCGCAAACGGGAAGTCCAGCCGGATCTCCACCGAGTCCGCCGAGCGCTCGATGACCGCCTCGCCCATCAGCGCGCCCAGCCCCGAGCTAGCCCATTCCGGCGCATAGGACGGGCAGCTCGGGTGGTGCCGGTGACCGGTCTGCGGGCATGCGCTTGATGACGTAGTAGCCGTGCTTGGCGACGTACATCTCCACGCCCCCCGCGACGCACAGGCAGCGGGGACGCTCGGGCGTGTCGTACACGCGCGCGAGCGCGTCCTGCAACCGCGCATCGTCGGCATGGAAGGTCTTGCCGTTGATGAAGAAGTGCGGCTGTTCCATCGCTGCCGGTCCCGCTACACCAGTTCCTTCACCACGGCTTTGAGCGCCGGGGCGCTCTTCGCAATCAGGCAGCGCACCGCGTGGCCATTCCTCACCCCAAGCAGTTCGGCGATCTGCTTTGGATCGCAACCGCGCTGCGCGAGCCGCTGCGCCGCGGTTCGTCGCGCACTCAAGGCCGACACCCCCTTGAGCCCCGCGTGCGCGAACAGGCGCCGGTAGATGTCTAGGATCGCACCGCATCGGTGGTGCCGGCGCCCCTTGACGTCGCGCACGCGGATCGGCAGGGCTTGGCCCCCTGCGGTGAGGAAGAGGCGGCTCGCCGGATCGAGGCCGCGACACTTGCCTGGAATCCCCAGGCCGTGGCCCAGGCGCATGCGCTCCAGCAGATAGGCGTCGAGCGCCTCGGTGAGCCGAGGGCTCGCGAAGTACAGCGGCCTTTGCCTCCCGTTGATGGCCGCTTCGGCCCGCATCACCGAGCTCGTGACGCACGGCCCCGTCTGCGCCCAGATAGTCGCGCACCTCCAGCCGGGCGATCTCCAGCGGTTTGGCCGCGGTGGCGAACAGCGCGAGCAGGAGCGCCACATCGCGCTGCGCACAGGCGCTCGACCGTCTGGTCACGCTGAGCAGGCGTTCGATGTCGTCTTCATTCAAGCTGCGCGGCCGCTTCTGGCGGGTGCCCGCCGCCGGGCGATAGTGTTGCAGCGCTTCGAGATAGGCTTCCTTGTGGTTACGCATCGCCTTCAGGCTCGGCGCTTCGCCCTCCACCCCTTCGACGCCGACGACGTCCTGCAACGCCCGCGCGAGGTGCTTGACCCGCTGCTCCACGGCGGAGCGGCTCACCGCCCAGCGCCGCGCCACCGCTGCGTAGGCGTCGCCGGCCAGCACCGCTTTCAGCATCGCGATGGACTTGACCTGCGAGTGCGTGGGCACATCCGTCCCGATGCCCCGGGAAACATGGGCGGAAGCCTGAGTACTGCCGCTCGCATGGAGGCTGATCGAAGACCGATTGTCGCCGCGGCAATCAGAGGCGTCGGTGGTGTTCTCTAGTAGGCCCCTGCTTCGTGCGCGCCGCAGGCATCGCCGTTACTGCGCCGGCGCCGCAGGCAGGCACTCGTCCGCGGCCGGGGTGGCCTCCGGCACCGTCTCGGGGCCTTGGTCCTGGGCGCGCCCCTGCGCCGCACCGTTGGGCTCGGCCGCCACGCTCTGGCGCTTGCGCAGCCCGCTGGCGAAGTTGCGCGCCGCCCCGGCGACCCGGCGCACCTGCTTCTTGAACAGGGCCTTGCGCAGATCGAGCTCGCGCAGCGCGATGACCTCCTCGATGGCGAGCGTCTCCAGCATCGGCATCAACTGGTCGAGCTTCATCATCAGCTCCAGGTAGCGCCGGCTCAAGGGCGAGATCACCGGAACGTCCATCGCCAGGCACGCCGTGTCGTAGGTGGCCGGGCTGGTGATCCCGTGCGCTTGACACAGCAGCTCCGCCCCCCGGAGCGCCTCCTCAGCCTCCGCGCTCACCTTCTCGATTTGCGCCTTGATGGCCCCCTCGACCTGCTCCACCACCTCGTGCGGGAGTTTCGTGCGCGCGATCACCGAGACGTAGTGGACGTTCAGTTGCAGCGTCGCGAAGCAGCGCACGTACAGCCGCTTCATTTCCGGGCTGCAGAACGCGGCCGGGATCTTGCGGCTCGCCGATTCGATGCGGCGGAAGTCCGCCTTCGCTTCCCTTGCGAGGATGCGGGCGTTGACCCGCCCGCGATCGAGCTTGAGGATGTCCTCGTTGAGCATGGTGCGCGCCCCCTGGGTGGCTAGAGGCGACGATCATCCGCCCGGCGCGGGTGCCGGCGCCAGCCGAAATGGGGCCGTTTTTGGGGGGATTTCGGCATCAGCTCGCCGCTCTGGGTCGTAGCGGCTCGAACGTCCAGCCGAAATACCCCACCAAGCCGTGCGCTTTCCCGATTCGGACTTGCTATTGCGATTGCGCCTCGCTAGATTGGGGATCAAGCAGCAGCTGGCCCTGCAAGCACCCGGCAAGCCCTCAAAGTCGCCTGCGCTTTTCAAGCGCGCGGTATCGGCAGTTCATCTGCCGGCAGTTCGTCCTCCATCGAGAAGCCTTTCGAGGCGATCGATCGCTTGGCCTTCTTTCGCCTCGCAAGCTTTCTCGGGCGGTCGCTGGCAGTCCGTCCCCGCGGCTTAACGCCGCCACCGTTGCACGCCAGCCCTTCTAGCGCCGGTTGATTCCGGCATCCCGTCAGACCCCGCGGGGGCGAACGCTCCCGTTGGAGGAGTGCGTTGCCTTCGCTCTACCTTGTGGAGGCAACCATGCTCAACGAGTGTCCATCCGTTTGCGGATCAGCGCCGCCATGCACTGCGTTCGCGCAAGACCCGCGTGGCGATCCGATCCAGAGCCTGCTGTTCGACGATGCGCCGGTGCGCGAGCTTCGCGGCGCCGCCGCCGCGCACCACGCGCGGGCCGACTGGAACGAGGAAGAGCTCGTCTTCCTGCACTGGCGTCTGCTGCACGAGCTGCGCCGCCTGTGCGACCCCGAGCATCCGCTCGCCGAGAAGATCGACACCTTGAACTGGGTCTTCACCGACCCGGACAAGGATGCGGGCCCGTTCTCGTTCGCCAACTGCCTGAAGGTCGTTGGCTGCAGCCCCTTGTCGCCCAGCCCCTATGTCGGGCGCGTCGATGCCGAAGCAGATCCGCGAATGGATTCGCGCCAACGTCACTCGGTGGATGCGCGCGAGTCTCGAGCGCTACCCCCAGTGGATGCGCGCGCTGATCCGTGCCCAGCCTGAATTCGTTGTCCGCAAGCTGCAGACCAACCCGCAGTGGATCAACGAGCAGATCCGGCAGCGCGGCGAGCTGTTCGCTTGATGCCCGCCGAGCGCATTCCCCAGATTGACTTAGGAGACTGTCATGTCAACAACTGAGCAAGGCGTCTTGATCATGCTCGCGCTGTTCGCGGCCTACGGCGTGGTGGGCCGCATGGACTACGAGGATGCGCGGCACGCCGCGCAAGCCCGGGCGGACGCAGCAGTGCGTCTGCTGTGCTGGCGCACCCCTGCCGGTCCTGTGCACGGCGCTGCGCCGGGCGCATCCGGGCGCGCGGTGCAAGTGCTGCACGTGCAATCGAGCGGCAGCGATGCGCCGCTCGCCCAGGCGAGCGAGCTGCGCTGCCTCGTCCTGAACGACTAAAAGGAGACCCTCATGTACGGAGCCATCATCGACGCGCGCGCCGCGTTCGCCGGACAGATCCAGGTGCGTGATCTCGAGGACCTCACCGCCCTGGTCAAGGAGAGCGAAGTCCTCACCGGCCGCCCCGGCCGCATATTCGTCATCACCGGTGCGTGCCGGGACGTCTATCGCATCGCCTGCGAGCCCCATGGCTACTGGGTCGAGCGGCTCGGTTACGAGAGCGACCCCGTGTGGTCGGGGCACTTGTTTCCTGAGCAGTTCGACGCCCACCGCCTGGGCAGCGCGCTGCGCGAAGGGCGTTTGTTCACGCGCCTGCTGGGCGACTAAGCCCGGCGCTTACTTCACCCCCCTGCGGGGCATCGCCCTGCAGGGGCGGTGCCTTCGCGCAAATCCAAGGAGAGTGTCATGCAACACGTTCAAGTTCGTATCTGCGAGGAAGGCGCGCTGCGCAATCAGCGCTACGCGTTCACCCACCGCTACACCGTGGTCTCGGAGCTGATGCAAAACGCCCGCCGCGCGGGCGCGTCCGAGATCACGATCGAGTATGACCCGGGGACGAGGGTTCTCTGCGTCGCCGATGACGGCATCGGCATCGAAGACTTCCAGAGACTGCTCACGCTGCACGCCTCGGGCTGGAGTGAGCCGACGCTGAGCGAAGAACGGCCCTTCGGGGTCGGCTTCTCGAAATGCCTCTACGCGGCGGATCGCTGCATCGTGCGCTCGCGCGGCCAGCGCATCGACTTCGCGACCGATGCCGCCCTCGCCGGGGAGCGAATCGAGCTCGTCGATGAGGCGCCCAGCGTGGGCACGACCGTCACCTTGATCGGGGTCGATCTGCCCGATCTGCAATGGCGCATCTTCGCGCTCTGCCAAGGCTTCGCGATCCCCGTGCGGTTCAACGGGCTCGAGGTGCCCCGGCCGATGGCGCTCGGCGCCCTGCCCTTCGTCGCCTGCCCCATCGGGCAGGTGTATCTCGCCGGCACCGCCGACGGGGGCTACGCGCTCCAGACGCGGGTGTTCCTGCAAGGCTTCTGCGTCATGGGACCGGCGTACTCGGCCGGCACGCAAGTCAACGTGGTGCACCTGGACGCGGCGCGCTTCCTCGCCCGCCTACCCGATCGCGACAAGCTGATCGACGAGGAGGAGCAGCGTGCGCGCATCGACGCCTGTCTGGGCGAGCAGTGGCGAGCCGTGCTGCTCGAGGCGAAGGCCACGATGTCCGCCGAGGCGTTCGTCGCGACCTACTTCGACGCCGCGCGCGCCTGGCGACACGTCGATCTGTTCAACGATGTCGCCGTGCTGCCGAGCGCGCTGTGCGAGCGCATCGTCGGCTATCCGATCCAGGAAGGCCACGGCGATTGCGACTACCTGCGGCCCGTCGCGCCGTGCCTCACCCGCGCGCAAGTCGAGGAAGGCGCGCGCACGCTGGTCGATCTGCAGCGCGTGCGCGAGGACAACAGCGCGCACTGGATGTTCGCCCGGGCGCGCGGCGAGATCGTCTTCGCCGCGGGCGCGCTGCACCGCGAGCACTGGGTGCAGCCACACGTGCGTGCGCGCGAGGCAGCGCCTGTCGCGCTGTCGATCCTGGGGGAAGCCTGCCGAGCGCCGCTCGAAGGCCGCCGGGTCTGCGCCATGGTGGTGCTGTGCGCGGGGTATGCGCTGACGATCGGTGGCGAGCGGGTGGAGATCGGCGATGCCGGCCTGTACCACGACGGCCTGATTGTGATTCCCGAGCACGAGCATTCGGGGGAAGCGGTGCGTCAGGCCGCCGACTTCATCGACGAGAACGATCGGTTCATGGAAGCCGATCTGGAAGCCGATCGCGAGGCGCTGGCCGAGCTGATCCAGCGTCTGCGCTGCGCCGATCCGCGCGCGGCGCTGGAGTCGCTGGTGCGCGGGCTCACGTTCGAGAAGTACCCCTCGCTCCAAGGCAGGACGTTTCGCGTCAGCGTGGGAGCCTGCCGCGATCGGCATGGGGTCGAACTGCTCAGCTGAGCGGTTCGCATCATGGGAGAGGAAGCCGGGGGCTTCCTTTCCAGAGCAAGTGCCAGGCGCTTGCCCTGGAAAGGTTTCACCCCAGGTAGCTGACACACCTGGAGGCGCGCAGCGCCTCGCAAGTCAGCCCTAAAGAGAAGTTTCGGCGCCGGTTTCGGCGCTTGGTGAGAAGTATCCGCGCCGGTTCCGGCGCCTGGTCGCCGCATGGCGATGTGCCTGCACGCGCAGGGCATCGGTGCGGCCGTCTGCCCAACTGCAACGCGCCTCGTGGCTCGCGGTTTAGCCGCTCGCCCGCGGCGCGTTGTTCCCCTCCCGCGTGCGCAGCCGAGCCTCACCCGCCAATCGAGGGGTGAGGCCTTGCCACGCGGGCAACCTTCAATGGAGTAGCCCTTATGAAAGCGAATGACCTTTCAATCGTCACCTCCTCAACCGCGGCAGCGCTGCCGCCCCAGCCGGTGTCGATCGACGTGCTGCTGGAGAAGTACGCAAAGCACGGCGAGCAGTACCCCGACGATATCCGTCGCCGCGTGGCCCGCGCCCTGGCGCAGGTCGAGCCCGAAGACAAGCGGTCGCAATGGACGCAGCGCTTCTTCCGCGCCCAGGCCGATGGCTTCCTTCCCGCCGGGCGCATCTGCTCGGCGGCCGGCACGGAGCTGAAGGCGACGCTGGCCAACTGCTTCGTGCAGCCGGTGGGCGACAGCATCTCGGCTGACAACGGCCAAGTGGGCATCTATGACGCCCTTACCCAGGCCGCGGAAACCATGCGGCGTGGCGGCGGGGTCGGTTACGACTTCTCGCCGATCCGCCCGCGCGGGGCGCTGGTGAGAGGCACGATGAGCCGCGCGAGCGGCCCGGTGTCGTACATGCAGGTGTTCGATCGCTCATGCGAGACGGTGGAGTCCGCCGGCGCGCGCCGCGGGGCACAGATGGCGGTCGTGAGCATCTCGCACCCGGACGCGCTGGAGTTCATCCGCGCGAAGGATGAAGGCGGTCTTGCCAACTTCAACCTCTCGCTCGCCGTCAGCGATGCGTTCATGGCGGCGGTGCAAGCCGATGCCGAATGGGAACTCGTCCATGCGGCGCAGCCGACTCGGGAGTTGATCGACGTCGGCGCATACGTGCGCAGCGACGGCAGGTGGGTCTACCGCAAGGTGCGTGCGCGCGCGCTGTGGCAGCAGGTCATGCAATCGACCTACGACCATGCCGAGCCGGGCGTGCTGTTCCTCGACACGGTCCATCGCGATAACAACCTTGCCTATCGCGAGACGATCGCCGCGTGCAATCCTTGCGCCGAGCAATTTCTGCCCGCCTACGGCTGCTGCTGCCTGGGCAGCCTTAACCTGACGCGGTTCGTGGTCGCACCGTTCACGGACGCGGCCGAGTTCGATCTCGTGCGCATGCGTGAAGTCGCGACGGTTGCGGTGCGCATGCTCGACAACGTGCTGGAGGCAACCGTTTGGCCGCTGCCGCAACAAGAGAAGGAGGCGATGGCCAAACGCCGCATCGGGCTGGGTTTCACCGGCCTGGGTGACGCGCTGATCATGCTCGGGTTGAAGTACGACGAGGACGAGGCGCGGGCGATGGCGGCGGTGATCGCGCGTGAGTTGCGCGACGCGGCCTATCTGGCCTCTGTCCAGCTCGCGCGCGAGAAGGGGGCGTTTCCACTCTTCGATGCCGAGCAATATCTGGCGGCGCCTTCGTTCGCTTCCCGGCTGCCGGCGTACTTGCAAGACTTGATCCGGCAGCACGGCATCCGCAACAGCCATCTGCTGGCGATCGCACCGACGGGGACCATCTCGTTGGCCTTCGCCGACAACGCAAGCGGCGGCATCGAGCCGGCGTTTGCGTGGGGCTACACGCGCAAGAAGCGCATGGCCGATGACAGCACCAAGGCGTACCAGGTCGAGGATCATGCGTTTCGGCTGTACCGGCATCTGCACGGTGAGGGGCCGTTACCGCCGGCCTTCGTCAGCGCGCTGGAGATCTCGGCGCTGGATCACCTACGCATGGTCGCGGCGGTGCAGCCGTTCATCGACAGCTCGATCAGCAAGACGGTGAACGTGCCCGCGGACACTCCGTTCGAGGACTTCGCGGACCTCTACACCGAAGCCTGGAAGGCAGGCTTGAAGGGTATCAGCACCTACCGGCCCAACGAGGTCATCGGGTCGGTGCTGGAGGCGAAGCCGGCCGCATCGGCGCTCGCCCCGCAGGATCTGGATGTCTCGGATCCGGACCGGCGCATCAAGCTGGACCGGGCGCCGGCCCCGCCGCTGGCGAGCCTGCGCTGGCCGGGACGGCCGGTGTTCCCAGACGGGAATCCGTGCTGGACGTACTCGGTGGCGCACCCGCTGGGCAACTTCGCGGTGTTCATCGGCCATATCGAGAACGGGGATGCCTTCCCGTTCGAGGTGTGGGTCAACGGCGCCGAGCAGCCCCGCGGGCTGGGAGCGATCGCCAAGACGCTGTCGATGGACATGCGCGCCAACGATCGCGCCTGGCTGGACATGAAGCTGGCGGCGCTGGAGAAGGCACGCGGGGCGATGCATTCGAACTCGCGATGCCCCCGCAAGGGGAGAAGGTCCTCGTGCCCAGTCTGGTGTCTGGGTTCGCCCGGCTCGTGCGCTACCGCTGCAACACGCTGGGCGCGTTCGGTGAGGCCGCTGAGGTCTCTACGCCGGTGCTCGATGCCCTGATCTGCCGCAAGGAACCGAAGGCGGGTGCGGACGGCACCTTGAGCTGGACGGTGGATGTCGTCAACCCAAACACGGGGGATGACTTCACCTTGTTCGTGAAAGAGCTGGTGATGCCCGACGGGCAGCGCCGGCCCTACAGCCTGTGGCTGTCCGGCGAGTACCCGCGGGTGCTCGATGGGCTGTGCAAGCTGTTGAGCCTGGACATGCGGGTGGTCGATGCCGCGTGGATCGGGATGAAGCTGCGCAAGCTCCTGAGCTATGCGGAGCCCAGCGGCGCGCTCCTGGCCCGCATTCCGGGGTCGGAGAAGTCGCAGATGTGGCCTTCGACGATCGCGTATCTGGCGCGCTTGGCGATTCACCGCTACGCGATGCTGGGCATCCTGACCGAAGAAGGCTATCCGGTCGCCAACGCCGGGATTCTCGCCACACCGGCGGGGAGCGAAGACGCCAAGGGGACAGTCAAGCCCCTGGCGGGAAGAAGCTGCCCGGAGTGTTCAAACGCGACGCTGATCCGCAAGGACGGCTGCGCGTTCTGCACTTCGTGCGGGCATATCGGCGCCTGCGGGTGAGCAGCATGGACCGCGCGGCGTTCGAGGCGCGCGTCGAGGAGTTGAAGCGGCGCGCACATGGCCGGTGGACGCAAGTTCTGCGTTCGCTGGGTGTCGAGGAGAAGATCCTCAACAAGAAGAACCAACCCTGCCCCCTGTGTGGCGGGACCGACCGGTTCCAGTACACGGACAAGTGGGGCGAAGGCAACTACCACTGCCGCGGCTGCGGCCCGGGGGGCGGTTTGAAGCTCCTGCAGGGCTATCACGGCTGGGATTTCGCCACGACGTTGAAACAGGTCGAGGCGTGCGTGGGCAGCGTGCCGGTCCCCGCCCCTGCCGCGCCCAACGAGCCTTCGTCCGAGAGGATGAAGAAGCTTGCCAAGCGCATGTGGGAGGAGGCCGCGCCGGTTGCACCGGGCGATGAAGTCGATCGTTACCTTGCCCATCGCGGCCTGCGCTTGGCCGCCTATCCCAAGGTGCTGCGCTGTCACCCGGCGCTCGGCTACTACGAGAAGGAGGCCTCGGGCAGGCCGAAGAAGGTGGCCGAGTATCCGGCGATGCTGGCGTGCATTCAAGGCGCCGGCGCTCAGGTGGTGACGCTGCACCGCACGTATCTCAAGGACGGCCGCAAGCCGCCCGGGATCGAGGCCAAGAAGGTGTTGAGCGCCGGCATCAACGGCGCCGCGGTGCGGCTGTTCGAGCCGGCCGAGGAACTGGCGATCGCCGAAGGGATCGAGACGGCGCTCGCGGTGCATCTGGCCACGGGCAAACCGGTGTGGTCGGCGTTGAGCGCCGGCAACATGGAGAAGCTGTGGCTGCCCGAGTCGGTGCGCCGGGTGTGCGTGTATGCCGACAACGACGCCGGCGAGGACTATGCCGGGCAGGCCGCCGCGTTCATTCTGGCGCGGCGGCTCGCCAAGGAGGACAAGCGCCGGATGAGGGAGCCAGAGCAGCCACGTGCCCCGCTCCGGGTCGATGTCTTCATTCCGAAGGCGGCCGGTGCCGATTGGGCCGATGTGTGGCTCACGCGGGTCGAAGGCCGGAGGAAGCAGGCGGCTTGAGTGGATTTCGGGTACGGCTTCGGCCGTACCCGCTTTTGCAGCGAGACTTCCGAAGAGGTCCCGGCGCAAAGGCTTCGTGCTGGTAGCTGCCACACCAGGCATCGGGTTCGCCCCGGTGCGAAGGCAGCCCTGAAGAGAGTTGTGTTGCGCGCGCTATGGCGCGCGCTGGAGCGCGGTCCGTCGTGGCCGCTGATTTCACCCCTCGCGGGGACGTCGTGCCCCCGCGAGGGGGCATGCCGTCCCCGCTTCAATGGAAGGAGGACGGCAATGAAACCCTGTGATGCCCAGGCCGCGCTGGCGGCCCTGATCGAAGCCCGGCTGCCGGCGCTGCTGGTGGGCGCCCCCGGCGTGGGCAAGTCCGATATCGTCGGCCGGGCCGCGCACGCCGCCGGCGCGCAGATGATTCTGTCGCATCCGGCGGTGTCCGATCCGACCGATGCCAAGGGCCTGCCCTGGCCGGACAAGGATAGCGAGACGGCAACATTCCTGCCCTTCGGCGAGTTGGCCCGTGCCCTGCAGGCACACGGCCCCACGGTCTGGTTTCTCGACGACCTGGGGCAGGCGACACCCGCGGTGCAGGCGAGCTTCATGCAGTTGGTACTCGCCCGGCGCGTCAATGGGCATGCCCTGCCCGAGTGCGTCACGTTCGTCGCCGCGACCAAC
Organism: uncultured beta proteobacterium; assembly: GCA_963844255.1. GTDB lineage: Bacteria > Pseudomonadota > Gammaproteobacteria > Burkholderiales > SG8-39 > SZAS-79. Next base: position 2,128 of record CAWJNP010000019.1, on the reverse strand, counting down.
CGCCGCAGCGACCGTGCCGGCGTGTCCGGGATCCTGGAGCCGGTGAAGTCGCGCTTCGCCACGATCCTGGAGATCGAACCCGATCTCGATTCGTGGTGCGCGTGGGCCTACGGCGCCGGTGTGCCCGGCGAGCTGATCGCCTTCTTGCGCTTCCGGCCCGAGCTGCTGCACCGCTTCGAGCCGACGCTGGAGATGGTGAATTCACCTTGCCCCAGGACCTGGGCCAACGTGGGCAAGCTGCTGGGCGCCGGCATACCCGAAGGCCTGGAGTACGCCTGCATGAGAGGCGCGGTGGGCGAGGCGGCGGCGGTGGAGTTCGTGTCTTTCCTGAAGATCTGGCGCGAGTTGCCCAACCCGGACGCGGTGCTGCTGGATCCGGGCATCGCGCGCATCCCCGCCGAGCCCTCGGCGCTGTACGCAACTTGCGTGGCGCTCGCCAAGCGCGCCTCGCCAACCAACTTCGGGCGCATTGCCCAGTACGCCACCCGGATGAACGACGCCGCTCACGGCGAGTTCGCCGCGTTGCTGCTGCGCGATTGCATCAGGCAATGCCCCGACATCCAGAGCACCCCGGACTTCGGCCTCATGGCCGCCGGTCCGCTGGGCAAGCTCTACGCATAGTCATCGACAAGGAGAGGCAGATGGATCAGGTATCGAATGCCGTGCTGGTCAGTTTGGAGATCCGCGGCTGGAGTGGCAACAAGCGCGACGATAAGGTCTCGCGCGAAGTGGCCGAGCGTCATGGGCTCGAAGACAAGCGCATGGCGCGGGTGTGGAAGTCGCTGCTGCCGAAGAACGATGCGTTCGACCGTGTGCTACGGATCGGGCGCCAGGCCCGGGCTTTCCACTACGACAACACGCTGCCCTGGAAGCACAAGGGGCCGCGGATCCTACCCACGGCCAACTACATGGCCTATACGGATGAGATCCGGGCGTGCCGCACCAAGCTCGAAGCGGCGGTCACGCATCTCGGCGAAGAGTTCGAGGCGCTCAAGTGTCAGGCCAGGCAGCAGTTGAACAGCCTGTACGACGAGTCGGACTATCCGAGCGCGCAGGCGCTCGCGGGCTGCTTCGCGCTCGATCTGTCGATCGACCCGCTGCCGGCATCGGCGGCGATGCTCAAGCTCGGCATCGACTCGGCGGAAGCGCAGAGACTGAAGGCCGAGCACGAAGCCGAGATGGCGCAGACGTTCCGCCGCGCCAACGAGGATCTGTGGAGCCGGCTGTACGCGGCGATCAGCGCGTTTCACGCGCAGGTGAGCGACCCGCAGCGCTCGGTGCGCGAAGCCACCTTCGAGAACCTCACGAAGCTGCTGCCGATCCTGGAGCGGCTGAACGTGACTGGGGACGAGAAGCTGGAAGCGATGCGCCTGCGTTTGCAGCGGGCGTTGCAGGGGCTCGACCGGGACAGCTTGCGCGAGGATGCCTTGGCCCGCGCGCATACCGCCCGGGAAGCCGAAGCAGTGTTCGCTTCGATGTCGGCGTTCATGGGCGCGAGCGCGCCCGCGGAGCTGCGCCATGCGGCCTAGCCCCGAGCCGAATGCAGCGCAGTGTCGGCAGCGTGTGCGTGACGCGCGCAGGCTGCTGGTGCTCGATCACCCGTTCTTCGGGATGCTCGCGCTGCGGCTGCGCCTTCAGGAAGATCCCTCGGCCGACGCGATGTGGGTCGATGGGGTCACCCTGGGCTACAACCCGGCGTTCGTCGCGACGCTCAGCGACGCCGAATTGAGGGGGCTGGTCTGTCACGAGGTGCTGCATGTGGCGGCCGGTCACCCCTGGCGGCGGGGCAATCGTGAGCATGATCGCTTCAACAACGCGTGCGACTACGCGATCAACCCAATCGTTCAGGACGCAGGCCTGGTCTTGCCGGCGGGGGCGCTGGTGGATGCCGCTTTCAAGGGGCTGGCGGCAGAGGTGATCTACGACCGGCTGCCCGCGCCGCCACCGCAGGGCGCTCAGGGAGCATCGAGCGAGTCCGCGGGGGCGGGTGCCGATGGCGGCACCGAAGACGAAAGCTCGCCCAGCGGCAATATGCCGAACGAGCAGGAGTCGTCCACTTCGGTCGGTGAGGCAGACGCTGGCGCGCAACCTTCGGATGACGACGCTACCCAGGGCGGGGCTTCAGCCT
>CAWJNP010000018.1:0-109402 GCA_963844255.1 uncultured beta proteobacterium | reverse complement strand
ACCTACGAAATCGAAGGTTCCCGCACTCGCAGGATCCCCCCAGAAACGCGGGGTCTGTACGCGGGTCTACACCACCACGCCGAAGAAGCCGAACTCGGCGCTTCGGAAAGTCGCCAAAGTGCGGCTGACCAACGGGTTCGAAGTGATCGGTTACATCGGCGGAGAGGGCCACAACCTGCAGGAGCACTCGGTCGTGCTGATCCGTGGCGGTCGCGTCAAAGATCTCCCCGGCGTGCGCTACCACATCGTTCGCGGCTCGCTGGACACCCAGGGCGTCAAGGATCGGAAGCAGAGCCGCTCGAAGTACGGCACCAAGCGCCCCAAGGCCGCTTGATCGTTCGCCATCGGGCCGTAGATACCGCAGCCGCCAAGGAATAGGACAACACCATGCCACGTCGTAGAGAAGTACCCAAGCGCGAGATCCTCCCGGATCCGAAATTCAACAATGCAGACGTTGCCAAGTTCGTCAACGTCATCATGACTCGCGGCAAGAAGTCGGTCGCCGAGCGCATCCTTTACGGCGCGCTGGATTCGATCAAGACCAAGTCGGGCAAGGATCCGATCGAGGTATTCACTCAGGCGGTCCAGAACGTGAAGCCCATGGTCGAGGTCAAGAGCCGCCGGGTCGGAGGCGCAAACTACCAGGTGCCGGTCGAAGTGCGTCCGGTGCGGCGCGTCGCGCTTGCGATGCGCTGGATTCGCGAGGCGGCGGAGAAGCGCGGCGAGAAATCGATGGGCATCCGGCTGGCCGGCGAGCTAATGGAAGCCGCAGAAGGGCGTGGCGGCGCGATGAAGAAGCGCGACGAAGTGCATCGCATGGCGGAAGCCAACAAAGCGTTCGCGCACTACAGATTCTAAAGAAAGAGGCTGGGTATTTTCGTGGCACGCAAAACTCCAATCGAGCGCTATCGCAACATCGGTATCAGCGCGCACATCGATGCGGGTAAGACCACGACCACCGAGCGCATCCTGTTCTATACCGGCGTGAACCACAAGATCGGCGAGGTGCACGACGGCGCCGCGACGATGGACTGGATGGAGCAGGAACAGGAGCGCGGCATCACGATCACGTCTGCGGCGACGACCTGCTTCTGGAAAGGCATGGATTTGTCCTTCCCGGAACACCGCATCAATATCATCGACACGCCCGGCCACGTCGATTTCACGATCGAAGTCGAACGGTCGATGCGCGTGCTCGACGGGGCGTGCATGGTGTACTGCGCGGTCGGCGGTGTGCAGCCGCAGTCCGAGACGGTCTGGCGCCAGGCCAACAAATACAAGGTTCCGCAGACTCGCGTTCGTCAACAAGATGGACCGCGTAGGCGCGAACTTCTTCAAGGTCTATGACCAGATGAAAGCGCGCCTCAAGGCCAACGTGGTGATCGTGCAGATCCCGATCGGCGCAGAGGAGAGATTTCGCGGGTGTCATCGACCTGGTCGCGATGAAGGCGATCTACTGGGACGATTCGACCCAGGGCATGAAGTTCGAGAAGAAGGAAATCCCGGCTGAACTGCTGCCTGAAGCGAAACAGTGGCGCGAGAAGATGATCGAGGCTGCCGCCGAGGCCAACGAGGCGCTGATGAACAAGTACCTCGAATCCGGCGACGCTGTCGGTCGAGGAGATCAAGCAAGGGTTGCGCATTCGCACGATCAATAACGAGATGGTGCCGATGCTGTGCGGTTCCGCCTTCAAGAACAAGGGCGTGCAGGCGATGCTGGACGCCGTGATCGAGTATCTGCCCTCGCCGGTGGACATCCCGCCGGTCAAAGGCGAGAACGACCGCGGCCAGCCTGAGACGAGGCCGGCAGGTGACGAGCAGCCGTTTGCCGGACTTGCGTTCAAGATCGCAACAGACCCGTTCGTAGGGCAACTGACCTTTATCCGCGTCTATTCCGGTGTCCTTGCTTCGGGCGACACGGTGTACACCTCGGTGCGTGGAAAGAAAGAGCGGGTCGGTCGCCTGCTGCAGATGCATGCCAACCAGCGTGACGAAATCAAGGAAGTCCGTGCCGGCGACATCGCCGCCGCCGTGGGGATGAAGGACGTGACCACGGGTGAGACGGTCTGCGATGTCAACAAGGTGATTACGCTCGAGAAGATGGTTTTTCCCGAGCCGGTGATCTCGCAGGCAGTGGAGCCGAAGACCAAGATCGATCAGGAAAAGATGGGTGTTGCGCTCAACCGGCTGGCGCAGGAGGACCCATCCTTCCGAGTTCACACGGACGAGGAGTCCGGTCAGACCATCATTTCCGGGATGGGTGAGCTTCACCTTGAGATCATTGTCGATCGCATGCGGCGCGAATTCGGCGTCGAGGCTTCGGTCGGCAAGCCGCAGGTGGCGTATCGCGAAACGTTCAGGAAGCATGTCGAGCAGGAAGGCAAATTCGTCAAGCAGTCGGGTGGGCGAGGCCAGTACGGCCATGTGTGGCTCAAGCTCGATCCGCAAGTGGCCGGCAAGGGCTTCGAGTTCGTCGACGCGATCAAGGGTGGCTCGGTGCCGCGCGAATTCATACCGGCGGTGCAACAAGGGCATAGAGGAAGCACTGCGCGATGGAGTGCTCGCCGGCTATCCGGTGGTCGACGTCAAGGTCACGCTGTTCGACGGTTCGTTCCACGAAGTCGATTCGAACGAAAACGCTTTCAAGATGGCGGCGATTTTCGCGTTCAAGGATGGCATGCGTGCCGCCAGTCCGGTCCTGCTCGAGCCGATCATGGCGGTCGAGATCGAGACGCCCGAGGAAAAAATGGGCGATGTGATGGGTGACCTTTCGTCCCGCCGAGGTGTGATCCAGGGCATGGACGACCTGCCCAGCGGCAAGGCGATCAAGGGTGAAGTGCCGCTGGCCGAGATGTTCGGCTATTCGACGACGCTGCGTTCGCTGACGCAGGGTCGGGCAACCTACACGATGGAATTCAAGCATTACGCCGAAGCGCCGAAGAGCGTCGCCGAAGCGATCATCAGCAGCAAGAAGTAACCAACAACCGACACGGACGAGAAGAGCATCATGGCAAAAGGCAAATTTGAACGTACGAAGCCGCACGTGAACGTGGGGACGATTGGTCACGTGGACCATGGGAAGACGACGCTGACGGCGGCGATCACGACGGTGCTGTCGAAGAAGTTTGGCGGCGAGGCGAAGGCGTACGACCAGATTGATGCGGCGCCGGAGGAGAAGGCGCGCGGGATCACGATCAACACGGCGCACGTGGAGTACGAGACGGCGAACCGTCACTATGCGCACGTTGACTGCCCGGGGCACGCGGACTACATCAAGAACATGATCACGGGTGCGGCGCAGATGGACGGCGCGATCCTGGTGGTGTCGGCGGCCGACGGCCCGATGCCGCAGACGCGCGAGCACATTCTGCTGGCGCGCCAGGTGGGTGTGCCGTACATCATCGTGTTCATGAACAAGGCGGACATGGTTGATGACGCCGAGCTGCTGGAGCTGGTGGAGATGGAAGTGCGCGAGCTTCTGTCGAAGTACGAGTTTCCGGGGGATGACACGCCGATCGTGATCGGCTCGGCGCTGAAGGCGCTGGAGGGTGACACGAGCGACATGGGCGAAGGGGCGATCATGAAGCTGGCGGCGGCGCTGGACAGCTACATTCCGACGCCGGAGCGGGCGATCGACGGGGCGTTCCTGATGCCGGTGGAGGACGTGTTCTCGATCTCGGGTCGCGGCACGGTGGTGACGGGGCGGGTTGAGCGCGGGATCGTGAAGATCGGCGACGAGATCGAGATTGTGGGCCTGAAGGCGACGCTGAAGACGGTGTGCACGGGCGTGGAGATGTTCAGGAAGCTGCTGGACCAGGGTCAGGCGGGGGACAACCTCGGGGTGCTGCTGCGCGGCACCAAGCGCGAGGAGGTCGAGCGCGGTCAGGTGCTGGCCAAGCCCGGGAGCATCATGCCGCACACGAAGTTCGAGTGCGAGGTGTACGTGCTCTCGAAGGAAGAGGGGGGGCGTCACACGCCGTTCTTCAACAATTACCGGCCGCAGTTCTACTTCCGGACGACGGACGTGACGGGTGCGGTGGTGTTGCCGGCGGGGACCGAGATGGTGATGCCCGGGGACAACATCAAGATGGAGGTGACGCTGATTGCGCCGATCGCGATGGAGCAGGGACTGCGCTTTGCCATCCGTGAAGGCGGCAAGACCGTGGGCGCCGGCGTCGTCGCCAAGGTACTTGAGTAGTAAAACCGAAAAGCTAAATACAAGGACGGAACGAAAGTTCCGAACATAAAATGCAAAGCCAACGCATCCGCATCCGCCTGAAGGCGTTCGACTACCGACTGATCGACCAGTCGGCGCTCGAAATCGTCGATACGGCCAAGCGTACCGGGCGCGGTGGTTCGCGGCCCGGTGCCGCTGCCCACACGCAAGCAGCGTTTCGACCTGCTGCGCAGCCCGCACGTGAACAAGACCTCGCGCGATCAGCTGGAGATCCGCACGCATCTTCGGCTGATGGACATCATCGACCCGACGGACAAGACGGTGGACGCACTGATGAAGCTCGACCTGCCCGCGGGCGTCGACGTGGAGATCAAGGTTCAGTAGGAATTCAGGCAGTAGAAGTATCGGGTACGCAGTACTAGGTGAAGTGCCGGCCAATTGCAGCCGGCGCCCGGGGAGATCCGGGTAACAAACAAGAGGTTTAGTCATGACAATTGGACTCGTCGGCCGCAAGGTCGGCATGACGCGCATCTTCACGGACGAGGGCGATACGCTCCCGGTGACGGTGCTCGACGTGTCCGACAACCGAATTACGCAGATCAAATCGCCGGACAAGGATGGCTATGTCGGCCGTCCAGGTCACTTTCGGCAAACGCCGCGCCAGCCGCGTAGGCAAGCCGCTCGCGGGGCACCTGGCGAAAGCCGGTGTCGAAGCGGGCCACGTCCTCAAGGAGTTCCGTGTCACGCCGGAGGAACTCGCCAATCTCAAGGTTGGTGGGAAGATGGGCATGGACATGTTCAAGGTCGGGCAGCTGGTCGATGTTACCGGCGTGACTCAGGGCAAGGGATTTGCAGGCGTCATCAAGCGCCACCATTTCTCTTCAAACCGCGAGACGCACGGTAATTCGCGTTCGACCAGGAAGCCCGGCTCGACCGGACAGGCACAGGACCCGGGTCGCGTGTTTCCGGGCAAGCGCATGCCGGGACAACTCGGCAACGTCAAGCGCACGACGCAGAATCTGAAGATCGTCCGCGTCGATGCCGAGCGCGGATTGCTGCTTCTGAGGGGAGCCGTGCCTGGATCCAAGGGGCGCGATGTGATCGTGCGTCCGGCGATCAAGGGCCGGGTAAGGGCAAGGGGACGCCATGGAACTCAAACTAATCAATGATGCAGGCGCGGCGTCCGCGACCTTTGACGCCCCGGACGCAGTGTTCGGCCGCGAATTCAATCAGGATCTCGTGCACCAGATCGTGATCGCCTATCAGGCGAACGCACGGATGGGTACGCGCAAGCAGAAAGAGCGCAGCGAGATCGCCAAATCGACACGCAAGCCGTGGCGGCAGAAGGGAACCGGCCGCGCCCGCGCGGGGATGGCGTCGAGCCCGATCTGGCGCGGAGGCGGCAAGATATTCGCGTCCAGTCCGGATGAGAATTTCTCGCACAAGGTCAATCGGAAAATGTTCCGCGCCGGCATGGCCTCCCTGATCTCGCAGCTCGTCCGGGAAGACCGGGTGCGCGTGGTCGACGAATTCAAGCTTGACGCTCCGAAGACCAAGATGCTGGCCCAGAAGATCAAATCCCTGGGATTCGACAAGCTTCTGGTCATTACTGACGAGATCGACGAAAACCTCTATCTCTCGGCCCGAAACCTGATCAATGTCGAGGTCATGGAAGCGCGGCATGCCGATCCGGTCTCCCTGGTCCGCTACCCGAACGTGCTGCTGACAAAAAAGGCGGTCGCGAAATTCGAGGAGATGTTCAAATGAGCGCGCCGAAAAAGTACAACGCCGATCAGCTGATGAACGTGGTGCTTGCGCCGATCGTCTCGGAAAAGAGCACCCTCGTGGGCGAGAAGCACGACCAGGTCGTTTTCCGGGTCGCGGACGCAGCGACCAAGCCGGAAATCAAGGCGGCCGTCGAGTTGCTGTTCAAGGTCAAGGTCGAATCAGTGCAGGTCCTGAGCGTCAAAGGCAAGGAAAAGCGTTTCGGCCGTCACATGGGCAAGCGCCGCAGCTGGAAAAAGGCGTACGTCTGTCTTGCAGCGGGTCAGGAAATCAACTTCGGAGCGCTGGAGTAAACCATGGCACTCATCAAAGTCAAACCCACATCGCCGGGTCGCCGGTCGCTGGTCAAGGTTGTCAGCCCCGGCCTCCACAAGGGGGCGCCGTACGCGCCCCTGCTCACACCGCAAAGCAAGAAAGCGGGTCGAAACAACCATGGCCGCATCACGATGCGCCACCAGGGTGGCGGACACAAGCAGCACTACCGGATTGTCGACTTCAAGCGCGGCAAGGACGGTGTTGCTGCGAAGGTCGAACGGCTCGAGTACGACCCGAACCGGAGCGCGAACCTTGCGCTTCTGCTTTACGCAGACGGCGAGCGTCGCTACATCATCGCCCCGAAGGGCGTGGTGGCGGACACGCAGCTGGTGTCCGGTGCCGAGGCGCCGATCAAACCGGGCAATACCCTGCCGCTGCGCAATATTCCCGTAGGTACCACGATTCATTGCATCGAGATGCTGCCGGGCAAGGGGGCGCAGATAGCGCGCTCCGCCGGCGCGAGCGCGCAGCTGCTCGCGCGAGAGGGGAGCTACGCGCAGCTGAGGCTGCGTTCCGGCGAGATCCGCAAGGTGCACGTCGATTGCCGCGCGACGATCGGCGAAGTCGGCAATGAGGAACACAATCTGCGTTCCATCGGTAAGGCAGGAGCCAAGCGCTGGCGTGGCATCCGACCGACGGTACGCGGCGTGGCGATGAACCCGATCGACCACCCGCATGGCGGCGGCGAAGGCCGTACGTCTTCCGGACGTCCCCCGGTATCACCGTGGGGAACGCAGACCAAGGGCTACAAGACTCGGCGCAATAAGCGGACCACGGGCATGATCGTCCGCGACCGCCGCCGGTCATAACGAGGCGCGAGGCAAAAAGATGGCGCGTTCAATCAAGAAGGGTCCCTTCGTGGACCACCACCTGCTCGACAAAGTCGATGCGATCCGCGGTACGAACGACAAGCGTCCGATCAAGACCTGGTCGCGTCGTTCGACGATCGTTCCGGATTTCGTGGGGCTTACGATCGCTGTGCACAACGGCAAGCAGCACATCCCGGTGTTTGTCACGGAAAACATGGTCGGGCACAAGCTCGGGGAGTTCGCGCTGACGCGGACCTTCAAGGGCCACTCTGCCGACAAGAAGACTTCCGGCACGCCTTCGGCGCCGAAGAAGTAAGGAGAGCTCATGGAAACCAAAGCTTCCCTGCGAGGTGCACGCCTCTCGGCCCAGAAGGGCCGGCTGGTGGCGGATCAGATTCGCGGCCTGTCGGTCGACCGGGCACTCAACGTGCTCGCGTTCAGTCCGAAAAAGGGCGCTGTGCTGATCAAGAAGGTACTCGAGTCGGCGATTGCAAATGCCGAGCATAACGACGGCGCGGATATCGACGCGTTGAAGGTAAAGACGATTCACGTCGAAAAGGGCGCGTTCCTCAAGCGCTTCCAGGCACGTGCGAAGGGTCGCGGCAACCGCGTCCTCAAGCATTCCTGCCACATCTACATAACGGTCGGGGACTGAGAGAAACTATGGGACAGAAAATCCATCCGATCGGATTCCGGCTCGCGGTCAACAAGAACTGGGGTTCGCGCTGGTATGCGAACAAGGCCTCGTACACGAGCATGCTCGCCGAGGACATCAAGGTACGTGCCTTCCTCAAGAAGAAGCTTGCGCACGCATCCGTTGGACGCGTACTCATCGAGCGACCTGCGAAGGACGCTCGCATCACCATATTCTCGGCCCGGCCCGGTGTCGTGATCGGCAAGAAAGGCGAGGAAATCGAAGCGCTGAAAGCCGAGTTGCGGAAACTGATGGGCGTGCAGCAGGTGCACGTCAACATCGAAGAGATCAGGAAGCCGGAAACCGATGCCCAGCTGATCGCCGATTCGATCGCACAGCAGCTCGAAAAGCGGATCATGTTCCGTCGCGCCATGAAGCGGGCGATGCAGAACGCGATGCGTCTCGGAGCGCAGGGTATCAAGATCATGAGCGCGGGTCGTCTGAACGGCGTCGAGATTTCGCGCACCGAGTGGTATCGCGAAGGCCGCGTACCCCTTCATACGCTGCGTGCCGATATCGACTACGGTTTCGGCGAGGCGCTTACGACCTACGGAATCATCGGCATCAAGGTCTGGGTCTACAAGGGTGACATGGTTGCCAAGGCGGACACGCCGACGCAGTCCGCGGCACCGGCGCTACCTGCGGCCGAAGATCCGGCTGCGATCCGCAAGGCCAAGAAGCCCGCACCGCGCCCGGGCGCGAAGCGTGCAGTTGCCGCCAAGCCCGAGGGCGAAGGCGCTGCCAAGAAGCCTGCGACGCGCAGAGCGCCGGCGAAGAAGGCGGCAGAGGGCGAGGGCGGCGCTGCGGCCGCCGCAGACAAGCCCAAGACCACGGTCAAGCGGACCCGCAAACCTGCTGCCAAGGAAGATGCAGCGCCCTCCGGCAGTGACGAGGGCAAGAAGGAGTAACAAATGCTTCAGCCATCACGTAGCAAGTATCGCAAGCAGCAGAAAGGCCGAAATACCGGCAAGGCGACCCGCGGCAACAAGGTGTCCTTCGGCGAATTCGGTCTGAAAGCCATCGGTCGCGGCCGTCTGACGGCTCGCCAGATCGAGGCTGCCCGACGTGCCATGACGCGTCATATCAAACGCGGCGGGCGGATCTGGATCCGGATTTTTCCGGACAAGCCGATTTCGACAAAGCCGGCCGAAGTCCGCATGGGCAACGGCAAGGGCAATCCGGAATACTTCGTGGCTGAAATTCAGCCGGGCAAGGTTCTGTACGAGATGGATGGGGTCGACGAGCCGCTGGCGAGGGAGGCATTTGCCCTCGCGGCCGCGAAGCTGCCGATCAAGACCGCGTTCGTACATCGCATGCTGGGGTAAACCATGAAATCCAGCGAACTACGCGCCAAAGGCAGCGATGAGCTGCGAAAGAACTCACTGCCCTTCTGAAGGCTCAATTCGGGCTGCGCATGCAGCTCGCAACGCAGCAGCTGACCAACACCAGCCAGATGAAGAAGGTGCGGCGCGACATCGCGCGCGTGCGCACCGTGATCAAAGAGAAGACCGCCAAATGACAACCGAACAAGCGACGCAATCAGCACCGGCAAAGCCGGCCAAGAACCAGCGCACGCTGGTCGGCCGCGTGGTGAGCGACAAGATGCAGAAGACGGTGACGGTTCTGGTCGAGCGCAAGGTAAAGCACCCGCGCATCGGCAAGATCATCACGCGCTCGAGCAAGTATCACGCGCACACCGACACGGACGAGTGCAAGCAGGGTGACCTGGTGGAGATCGCCGAGTGCCGGCCGATCTCCAAGACCAAGGCCTGGAAGGTGACCAAGCTCATCGAGAAATCGAAGACGGTATAGCAGCAGAAGAATTCTTTTCTATGCTGCTTGCCAAGAAACTGGTTACGAGTATATAATTTAAAGCTTTCCCGCTTCCGGAAACTCTTCCGGTAGCGGATTCGACCCGGACGGGATCCAAAACTGCCTGGGCCGCCAGCGATTGGCGGCACGGAAAAGTTGGATGGAGAACAGACAATGATACAGATGCAGTCCATTCTGGACGTCGCAGACAATACCGGCGCGCGTGCAGTCATGTGCATCAAGGTGCTGGGCGGCTCCAAGCGTCGTTACGCCGGCATCGGCGACATCATCAAGGTGAGCATCAAGGATGCTGCGCCGCGCGGGCGCGTTAAAAAGGGCGAGATCTACCACGCCGTCGTCGTGCGTACCGCCAAGGGCGTGCGCCGTGGAGATGGTTCGCTCATCAAATTCGACGGGAACGCCGCCGTCCTGCTGACCCCAAAATTCGAGCCGATCGGCACCCGCATCTTCGGGCCGGTGACCAGGGAACTGCGCACCGAGCGTTTCATGAAGATCGTGTCGCTGGCTCCGGAAGTTCTGTAAGAGGCCGACTATGAACCGAATCAAGAAAGGCGACGAGGTGATCGTCATATCGGGTCGCGACAAGGGCAAGCGGGGCGCGGTTACGCGCCGCGTAGACGACGAGTATGTCGTTGTCGAAGGCGTGAACCGCGCCAAGAAGCACACCCGCCCGAATCCGATGAAAGGTATTACCGGCGGCATCGTCGAAAAGGACCTGCCGATTCACATCTCCAACGTCGCACTGTTCAATCCGGCGACCCAGAAAGGCGATCGTGTTGGGTTCAAGAGCCTTGACGGACGGACGCAAAGTCCGGGTGTTCAAGTCGAACGGCGAACAGGTCGACGCGTAAGGAGCGAATATGGCGAAAGCAGCAGCCCAGGCAGCCTCGGCAGCCAAACAATCAGTTGCAGGAGCGCAGCCCGCGCGTCTGCATCAGATCTATCGCGAGACGATCGTGCCCGAACTGATGAAGAAGTTCGGCTACAAGTCCGTGATGCAGGTTCCGCGCGTCCAGAAGATCACGCTCAACATGGGCGTCGGTGACGCAACGAGCGACAAGAAGATTCTCGACGCTGCGGTCGGCGACATGATCAAGATCGCCGGCCAGAAGCCGGTGGTGACGAAGTCGCGCAAGTCGATCGCCGCATTCAAGCTGCGGGAAGGCGTGCCGATCGGTTGCATGGTCACCTTGCGCGGCGCGCGGATGTACGAATTCCTCGACAGGCTGGTGACCATCGCCATTCCGCGAATTCGTGATTTCCGCGGAATCTCCGGGCGTTCGTTCGACGGTCGCGGGAACTACAACCTCGGGGTCAAGGAACAGATCATCTTCCCGGAAATCGACTACGACAAGGTCGACACTCTGCGCGGCATGAACATCAGCATTTCCACCACTGCAAAATCCGACGAAGAAGCGCGCGCACTGCTTGCCGCATTCCGCTTCCCGTTCCGGACCTGAGGGATCCAGACATGGCCAAACTTGCTCTGATCAATCGCGACAAAAAGCGCCGCGAGATAGTCAAGAAATTCAAGGCGAAGCGCGCCGCGCTTCTCGAGACGATCAACAATCAGAAGGCTCCGGACGAGGAGCGTGATGCAGCACGTGTAAAGCTGCAGCTGCTGCCGCGTGACGCATCCCCGGTCCGGTTGCGCAATCGTTGCTCGATTACCGGCCGTCCGCGCGGTGTCTACCGCAAATTCGGGCTCGGCAGAAGCAAGCTTCGCGACTTCATCATGCGCGGCGAAGTGCCGGGCGTGATCAAGGCCAGTTGGTAAGGAGAGCCGTATGAGCATGAGTGATCCGATCGCCGACATGCTGACGCGCATACGCAATGCGCAGATGGTCGGCCACCTTGAAGTGAAAATGCCGGCTTCGAAGCTGAAGTCCTCGATCGCCAAGGTCCTGAAGGACGAAGGCTACATTGAAGACTTCGCGCAACGCGAGAAGGACGGAAAGGCCGAGCTTGTCGTGAGCCTGAAGTACTACGCGGGGCGTCCGGTCATCGAGAAGCTTGAACGCATCTCCAAGCCCGGCCTGCGCGTCTACAAGGGGCACACCAGCCTGCCGAAGGTCATGAATGGCCTCGGCATCGCCATCCTGTCGACCTCACACGGCGTAATGACCGACAGCAAGGCACGAGCCACCGGTGTCGGCGGCGAAGTCCTGTGCATCGTGGCGTAAGGAACGAACCATGTCGCGAATTGGAAAAAATCCCATTGTCGTCCCCAAGGGCGTGGAAGTGACCACGGCCGGCGGACAGATCTCGGTCAAGGGGCCGCTGGGTGTCATCGCCCGTCCTCTGGATCCGAATGTAGGCATCGAGCGGGACGGCGAGAACCTGCAGTGCAAGGTCCTTGGCAACTCCCGCCATGCGCAGGCCATGTTCGGCACGGTGCGCGCTCTCGTGTCCAACATGGTGGTCGGCGTGAGCAAGGGCTGGGAAAAGAAGCTCCAGCTCGTGGGCGTCGGCTATCGCGCGCAAGCCCAGGGCGACAAGCTCAATCTGACGCTCGGCTTTTCGCATCCCGTTGTGCACCAGATGCCCAAGGGCGTGAAGGTGGTAACACCGACGCAGACTGAAATTCTTATCAGCGGCGTCGACAAGCAGCAGGTCGGCCAGGTGGCCGCCGAAGTGCGCGCCTATCGCGAGCCCGAGCCTTACAAGGGCAAGGGCGTGCGCTATTCCGACGAGACCATCGTCTTGAAAGAGACGAAGAAGAAGTAACGGAGCCCGATCATGTTCGACAAAAATACAGCCCGGTTGCGCAGGGCGCGCAAGACCCGCGCAAAAATCCGCGAGCTTGCAGCAAATCGACTCACGGTGACGCGCACCAACTGTCATATCTACGCGCAGATCACCGCTGGCGATGGTGCCAAGGTGATTGCGAGCGCTTCCACGGCGGAGAAGGAAGTTCGCGCCCAGCTGAAGCATGGCGGCAACGTGAAAGCTGCGGAAGTGGTCGGACAGCGTATAGCCGAGAAGGCGAAGGCGGCGGGCATAGAGACCGTTGCGTTTGATCGTGGCGGCTACCGATATCACGGCCGTGTCAAGGCCCTTGCCGACGCGGCCCGCGCCGGCGGCCTGAAGTTCTAAGCCACAGGAAGAGACGATATGGCGAAGATGCAACCAAGAATGCAAAGCGAGGACCGCGGCGACGGGATGCGCGAGAAGATGATCGCGATCAACCGAGTCACCAAAGTGGTGAAGGGCGGTCGGATCCTGGGTTTTGCGGCACTTACCGTGGTCGGTGACGGCGACGGCGGTGTCGGCATGGGCAAAGGCAAGGCGCGTGAAGTGCCTGTCGCCGTGCAGAAGGCAATGGACGAGGCACGCAGAAAGCAGGTGAAGATCAGCTTGAAGAACGGCACCCTGCATCATTCGGTGATCGGGCGTCACGGGGCTGCTGTCGTACTCATGCAGCCTGCGTCGGACGGTACCGGCATCATTGCCGGTGGCCCGATGCGCGCGGTTTTCGAAGTCATGGGGGTGACCAACATCCTTGCAAAGTGCTTTGGTTCGACCAATCCGTACAACGTCGTGCGTGCAACGTTGAACGGGCTGCTTGCGATGAACACTCCGTCCGAGATTGCCGCAAAGCGCGGTAAGAAGGTCGAAGAGATTCTGGCCTGAGGAAACGAGCCATGGCAGACAAGAAAATCAAGGTAAAGCTCGTCAAGAGCACCGCGGGCTGCAAGCAGAGCCATCGCGATACGGTTCGCGGTCTCGGCCTGCGGCGCATGCACCACACGGTTGAGGTCGAGGACACGCCGTCCGTGCGCGGAATGATCAACAAGGTGCACTACCTCGTTCAGGTAGTGGCCTGAATCGGAGATACAGCATGCGACTAAACGATCTCAAACCGGCAGCTGGCTCAAAGCGCAACCGGCGTCGCGTCGGCCGTGGCATCGGGTCCGGCCTGGGCAAAACTGCGGGCCGTGGACACAAGGGCCAGAAATCGCGGTCGGGCGGATTCCACAAGGTGGGTTTCGAGGGGGGGCAGATGCCTCTGCATCGTCGCTTGCCGAAGCGTGGATTCACCTCCCTCACGCGCGGCCTGACGGCCGAAGTGCGGCTGGACGAACTGCAGAAAATGGCCGCTACCGATATTGATCTTGCGGCGCTCAAGGCTGCCGGAGTGATTCGCCGCGACGCACTTGCCGCCAAGGTGATCCTGTCCGGAAAGCTTGAGAAGAAGGTGAGCCTCAAGGGCATCCGGGTAACGAAAGGTGCACGTGTGGCGATTGAGGCCGCTGGCGGAACGATCGCAATCGAGGAGGCGCAGCCGGCCGCCGCTTAAGGCGCCGACTGACCCAACTATCGTGGCTGCTGCGCTCCCGCAAGCCCGCTCCGGACGCTACGGCGACCTCAAGAAGAGGCTGTTTTTCCTTCTTGGGGCCCTGCTCGTGTTCCGCGTGGGTGCGCACATCCCGGTACCTGGAATCGATCCTAACGTGCTGGCCGACCTGTTCAAGAGCCAGCAGGGCGGTATCCTCGGCATGTTCAACATGTTTTCGGGCGGAGCGCTGTCGCGCTTCACGATCTTTGCACTGGGCATCATGCCGTACATCTCGGCATCGATCATCATGCAGTTGATGACGGCAGTCAGCCCGCAACTTGAACAATTGCGCAAGGAAGGCGAGACCGGGCGCCGTAAAATCACGCAATACACCCGCTACGGGACGGTCTTTCTCGCCCTGTTTCAGGCAACAGGCATTTCGATTGCGCTCGAATCGCAACCCGGACTGGTGCTGGATCCGGGTCTGGTGTTCCGCCTCACCGCCGTTACGACGCTCGTGACCGGCACAATGTTCCTCATGTGGCTGGGTGAGCAGATCACCGAACGCGGTCTGGGCAACGGCATCTCGATCATCATCTTCGCGGGAATCGCTGCGGGCCTGCCGAACGCGATCGCGGGCATGCTCGAACTGGTGCGCACCGGTGCAATGCATCCGGTTTCGGCCCTGTTCATTGTCGCCGCGGTCGTGGTCGTGACCGCGTTCGTATGCTTTGTGGAACGCGGTCAGCGCAAGATTCTGGTCAATTATGCCAAGCGACAGGTGGGCAACAAGGTATATGGCGGACAAAGCTCGCACCTGCCGTTCAAGCTGAACATGGCTGGTGTGATTCCGCCGATCTTCGCGTCGTCGCTGATCCTGTTTCCGGCAACGCTTCTTGGATGGTTCGGATCCGCCGAAGGGATGAACTGGCTGAAAGACGTTGCGGCGACGCTGTCACCGGGGCAGCCGATCTACGTCATGATCTATGCTGCGCTGATCGTATTCTTCTGTTTTTTCTACACGGCACTCCAGTACAACCCGAAGGAAACGGCAGATAACCTGAAGAAATCGGGCGCCTTCGTGCCGGGAATCCGGCCGGGCGACCAGACAGCGCGGTACCTCGAGAAGATTCTCCTGCGGCTGACCCTTGCGGGCGCGATCTATGTGACGCTGGTCTGTCTGATGCCCGAATTCCTGATTCTGAAGTGGAACGTGCCTTTCTATTTCGGCGGTACATCGCTCCTGATTATCGTGGTCGTTACGATGGATTTCATGGCGCAGGTCCAGGCCTACGTCATGACCCATCAGTACGAAAGCCTGCTCAAGAAAGCGAATTTCAAGGGCGGCCTCACGGCGCGCTAGAGGGAGAAGCGAAACAGCCTATGTCGAAGGAAGACGTGATCCAGATGCAGGGCGAGATCGTCGAGAACCTGCCGAATGCGACTTTTCGGGTCAAGCTGGAGAACGGTCACGTCGTACTCGGGCATATCTCCGGAAAGATGCGGATGCACTACATCCGGATCCTCCCGGGCGACAAGGTTACGGTCGAGCTGACCCCATATGATCTTTCGCGGGCACGCATCGTGTTCCGCGCGAAGTAGGAAACAGGAGAGCACCATGAAAGTGATGGCTTCGGTAAAGAAGATCTGCCGCAAGTGCAAGATCATCCGTCGCAAGGGCGTGGTCCGGGTAATCTGTACCGATCCGCGCCACAAGCAGCGTCAGGGTTAATGCTTTGAACATGCAGTATTTTTCAGATATAATTACCGGTTTTCCGTCGTCGGGGCCGGTGGTTTTTGACCTCGCCCTCAAAAGATTCGCGGAGTAACTCATGGCACGTATCGCCGGGATCAACATTCCCAACCACCAGCACGCCGATGTGGCGCTGACAGCCATCTACGGCATCGGGCACGCGCGTGCGCAGGCCATCTGCAAGGCGGCCGGCGTCATCGGCACCAGGAAGATGAAGGACCTCGCCGACGCCGAAGTCGATCGTTTGCGCGAGGCCGTGGCCAAATTTACGGTCGAAGGCGATCTGCGCCGCGAAGTATCCATGAGCATCAAGCGCCTCATGGATCTGGGCTGCTATCGCGGTCTGCGCCATCGCAAGGGTCTGCCGGTACGCGGGCAGCGCACGCGCACCAATGCACGTACGCGCAAGGGTCCGCGCAAGGCTGCAATCGCCGGCAAGGCCGCGCCGAGCAAGGGTTGATCAGCGACACAATGATCGCAAAGACCGCGATGTCAACGATCGCAAAGACCGCGATGTCAACGATCGCAAAGACCGCGATGTCAACGATCGCAAAGAATGTGATGCAAACGAATACCTAGGAAGCAAATGGCAAAGATCCCAAATCAGCAGCAGGTGCAGTCCGCGGCGCGGGCTCGCAAGAAGGTGAAGAAGAACGTCGCCGAGGGCATTGCCCACGTCCACGCCTCGTTCAACAACACCATCATCACGATCACCGACCGCCAGGGCAACGCACTTTCCTGGGCCACCTCGGGAAATGCCGGCTTCAAGGGATCGCGCAAATCGACACCCGTTCGCAGCCCAGATCGCGGCGGAACGTGCGGGCCGCGCGGCGCAGGAATGCGGCGTCAAGAATATCGAAGTGCGCATCAAGGGTCCCGGCCCCGGCCGCGAATCCGCCGTGCGTGCCCTGAACGCAATCGGAATGAAGATCAGCAGCATCGCGGACGTAACCCCGGTGCCTCACAACGGCTGCCGCGCGCCCAAGAAGCGCCGCGTCTAAGGCCAAGGAGAAGATATGGCAAGGAACCTCGACGCCAAGTGCCGTCAGTGCCGCCGGGAAGGCGAGAAGCTCTTTCTCAAAGGCGAGAAGTGCTTTACCGACAAGTGCGCCATCGAGCGCCGCAGCTACGCTCCGGGCCAGCATGGCCAGAAAAGCGGAATGCGCCTCTCGGACTACGGCAAGCAGCTTCGCGAGAAGCAGAAGATGCGCCGCATCTATGGAATCCTGGAACGCCAGTTCCGCAAGATCTACGCCGAAGCCGATCGCAAGAAAGGAATTACCGGTGAGAACCTGCTTCAGTTGCTCGAGTCCCGCCTGGACACGGTGGTATTTCGCATGGGCTTTGGCGCGTCGCGCTCCGAGTCCCGCCAGATCGTGCGGCACAACGGCATTCTGGTGAATGCCAAGCGCGTCAATATCCCGTCGTATTTCGTCAAGCCCGGCGATGTGGTCGAAGTGGCCGGCCCTGCCAAGGACCAGCTGAGGATCAAGGCGGCTGCCGAGGCATCAGAGAGCCGGGGCGTACCGGAATGGCTCGACGTGGATTCCAAGGCGCTGAAGGGCACGTTCAAGAACCTGCCCGCGCGTTCGGAACTTGCCGGCCTCGATCAATGAGAGCCTGGTGATCGAACTTTATTCGAAGTAAGCCGCAGTTGAGTAAGTCGGGCAGCACCAATTTGTAGCGACCCGGGTTTCGGGTCGCTCGTTTACCTACAGGTCAGGATAGCAAACATGCCGCAGACCGGATTTTTGAAACCGCGTATCGTCGATGTACAAAACCTTTCGCCGTACCACGCCAAGGTGACGATGGAGCCGTTCGAGCGCGGCTATGGCCACACGCTCGGCAACGCGCTTCGTCGCGTACTTCTTTCGTCCATGCCCGGATATGCACCCACCGAAGTCCAGATCGTCGGGGTAGTGCACGAGTATTCCACGCTTGACGGGGTGCGTGAGGACATCGTCGATATCCTCCTCAACCTGAAGGGTGTGGTCCTGCGCCTGCACAATCGCCAGGAAGCCATTCTCACGCTGAAAAAGAACGGCGAAGGCGCCGTTACGGCGGCCGATATCGAGGAGCAACACGACGTCGAGATCATCAATCCCGAGCACGTTGTTGCCCACCTTACCGCTGGTGGCAAGCTCGAGATGCAGATCAAGGTGGAAATGGGCCGGGGCTACGTCCCGGGGAACATGCGTTATCTGCCGGAAGAGACCAAGGGTATTGGACGCGTAATCCTCGATGCGTCTTTCAGCCCGGTACGGCGCGTTTCCTATCTCGTCGAGTCCGCTCGCGTCGAGCAGCGCACCGACCTCGACAAGCTCGTAATCGACATCGAGACCAATGGCGCCATCGAACCGGAAGAGTCGATTCGTTATGCGGCCCGTATCCTGGTCGATCAGCTCTCGGTGTTTGCGCAGCTCGAAGGCACAGCGATGCCGACCGAGTCGCCCAAGTCACCGCAGGTCGACCCGATACTCCTGCGTCCCGTTGATGACCTGGAGTTGACAGTGCGATCGGCCAACTGCCTCAAGGCCGAGAACATCTACTACATCGGCGACCTGATCCAGCGCACGGAAACAGAGCTGCTTGAAGACCCCGAACCTGGGTCGCAAGTCGCTCAACGAAATCAAGGAAGTTCTTGCCTCGCGCGGTCTGACGCTTGGCATGAAACTCGAAAACTGGCCGCCCGCCGGCCTCGAACACGGCAGGAACTAGGACACAAGGAACAAGCCATGCGCCACGGCCACGGACTAAGAAAACTAAATCGCACATCGAGCCACCGGCTCGCCATGTTCCGCAATATGGCGGTTTCAATGTTGCGGCACGAGACCATCAATACGACCCTGCCCAAGGCAAAGGAGCTGCGTCGTATCGTCGAGCCTCTGATCACGCTGGGCAAGGCACCGACGATGGCAAACCGTCGCCTCGCCTTCAATCGTCTTCGCGACCGCGAAATTGTCGGAAAGCTGTTTGATGAGCTCGGACCGCGCTATGCAAAGCGCAATGGCGGTTATCTGAGCATCCTGAAGAACGGGTTTCGCAAGGGCGACAATGCCCCCATGGCACTGGTCATGCTCATGGACCAGCCAGGGCAGGCTGCGGAGCCGGTTGCTGCCGAAAAGTCAGCTGCGTAGCACGACGCGCAGGTTTGAAAAGAGCCGGGCTTGTCCCGGCTTTTTTTATTGCCGTGCGGTTGAGGCCTTTCCGGGTGATGGGTTTGCCGTTACATTGATTGCCGGTGTTTGACTCAGGAGGACGAACCGACCTGATGAAGGTATTTAGAGGAACCCGCAATTCCACCGCGAATATGGACGAGTTCGATCAGGTCGCCGGTTTTCCTCGTGCTGTACTCGAGGGCCGTCCAGTTGCTTAAGCGCTTGTTCCTGATCGCGTTTGCCTCCGTGGCGGTCATTGCCACTGCAGCAATCGGTACGCTGGGGTTCACGACGCAGGTTACGCAGAACCTGATTGCTGCCTATACGAAGCAATTCGGAGGGGCGGCTCGGCAAAGGCTTGAATCCTGGGTGGCGTTCGGACGCAGTCAAAAGGTCTCGCCTCGAGTTGCGCGCCTTATTGAGAGTGCCGCCGGTCCGGACATCGATGCCCTAAGGCTGGTCAACGAGTTTTTCAACCGGATTCCATGGCTCACGGATATTGCCCACTGGGGCGTCGAGGATTACTGGGCGACGCCTGCCGAAATGTCAGCGAGCAATGGCGGCGATTGTGAGGATTTTTCCATTGCCAAATACTTCCTCCTGAAGGAACTCGGCGTACCGATCGAGCGTCTGCGCGTCACTTACGTGAAGGCAGTGAAGATCAACCAGGCGCACATGGTCCTCGCCTACTACGCATCTCCCGGAGCGGATCCTCTGATACTCGACAATCTGGAGACCGAAGTCAGGCCCGCATCGCAGCGATCGGATTTGGTGCCGGTCTATAGTTTCAACGACGACGACGTCGTGATCGTCCGGGACGCACGCAAGGCGAGTTCCATGCAGATCCGCGCATGGCGCGATCTGATTGACAAACTCCAGACAGAGTCTCGCCTGTGAACGTGCGGAACAGCCGTTCGTGGAACAACATATGAAAGCGGGGAGTGACACATGACACTCGGACGACAACTATTCATCGGGCTCTCGGTGATTTTCGCGCTGCTTGTGCTGGGAATCGAAACCATCTTCGTGATCAATGCACGGCACTATCTCCAGCAGCAGGTCGAGGCGCACGCGCAGGAGACCGCGACATCCCTCGCACTGTCTCTCGGCCTGGGCATGAAGGAGCCGGACGCCGCGCTTGCCGGAACCTACATCAACCCTGTTTTCGATCGCGGTCATTTCAGTTCGATCGAGCTGCGGAGTCTGGATGGAAGCGTCCTTGTTTCACGCCGTCTCGGGGCGGTGCCCGATGCCGTTCCGACACTCTTCATGCGCATGCTCCCTTTCGACACCCCCACCGGGGAGGCCTTGGTCAGTTCCGGATGGCGTCAGCTTGGACGTGTGCTCGTCGTGGTGCATCCCGGCTTTGCCTACGCCCAGCTCTGGCACACGGCCTGGGAAACGCTCGCCTGGCTGTTCGCGCTCTACGCCTGTGCGCTGTTGGCGACGAGGCGTTACCTGCGCGGCATCCTTCGTCCGCTCGCGGCGATAGAAAAGGCGGCGATCGCGATCGGTCGCCGCGAGTTCGGGGAGGTGCACCTGCATGCCAGCGCGCGTGAACTGCAGCGCGTGGGCACGGCCATGAACGATCTGTCCTCGAAGCTGCGGGATGCGATTGCCGAAGAGTCGAACCGCGCTGACCGCCTGCACAAGGAAGCGTTTCAGGATCCGCTGACCGGTGTCCTGAATCGCCGTGGCTTGATCCAGAACGTGCAGAGCCTGTTGATGGACGAGGCCGAAATCTCGTCCGGCGCCTTTGTGTTTGCGAGCATGCGCGGGCTCGAGGATGTCAATCGGACGCAGGGTCCTGCCAGGGGCGACGAACTGGTGCAGCAACTGGCAGAACTGCTCGGAGAATCCGTCTCGAATGTAAAACCGGTTGTCGGGCGCTGGCAGGGCGGGGCCTTTGCCGTACTTCTGCCCAACCTGGATCTCCCGGGCGCACGTGCCTGGGCGAATGCGGTGAGCGGCAGGTTCCTTGCGCTGCTTCGCGAACAATCCGAGAAATCCGGCGTCTCGATCGCAGTCGGAATCGTCCATTTCGATGCGCAGCGCCCTTCGTGGGTCGAGCTTGAGCGTCAGGCGGGTCAGGCACTCGCGGAAGCGGCGCAGCAAGGCGATAGCGGTACAGTTGTCCGGTCTCTGGGGGGCACGTCCCCCGATGCGAGATCGGCGGACGAGTGGCGCGAACAGATCGAATCGGCGCTTGATTCGGGCAGGCTCGTACTGTATTCGCAGCGCGTGTTTTCCCTGCCGGATCGCGGCGTGCTGCATGCGGAGATCATGTCGAGGATTCTCGAGCCGGATGGCCGCGCCGTGGCCGCAGTGGCATTTGTGCCGGCCGCCAGCCGTCACCATCTGCTGCCCCTGATAGACAAGGGCATGCTTGAGCGACTGTGGCGTACGCTTGAAACCGACAAGGTGCTGCCTGTCAGTATCGCAGTAAACATTTCCGCGCAAAGCATGGAAGATTCGGCATTCCGTTCGGATCTGCGGGCGCGGCTCCGGGATTTCCCGCAGATCGCGCATAGAATCGTGTTCGAAATCGGCGGATTTGCAGCCGTGCACCACGTCGATCTGGCGGCAGGGTTCGCAGCAGAAGTCCGCGCCGCGGGCGCGCGGTTTGCGCTCGATGGATTCGAGCTGTCCGGCGCCTCGTTGCGTATCGTGCACCGTCTGCTGCCGGAATACGTGAAGCTCGCGGAAAACTACTCCAAGGGCATCGCGACCCAGCCCGATCTGCGGTTCCTGGTTGAATCCCTGATCCGCATCGTCCGCCCGTTGGATATCAAGCTTATTGCCAGCAATGTCGAGGATCCACAGGTGCTGGATCAGCTTGCCACACTCGGATTTGACGGTTTCCAGGGATACGCAGGCGATCGTCCCGCGCCGCTCTAGCCCCGGCGAGGCGCAGGCCCCGTGCCTGCCGTAAACCTACAGAATGAGTATCGCGCGGTAGTCGTTTACGTTGGTGAGGGTCGGTCCGGTGACGACCAGGTCGCCAATCGCCGAGAAAAAGGTCCAGGCATCGTTGGCCGCGAGCCGCTTTTTTGCGTCCATGCGCTTCATTGCAGCGCGGCGCAGCGAGTCGGGTGCGAGCAGCGCGCCCGCGTTGTCCTCCGATCCGTCGATACCATCGGTGTCGGCGGCGATCGCGTGCACGCCCGCCATGCCATCGAGTTCCACCCCGAGCGAGAGCAGGAACTCGCTGCAGCGCCCGCCGCGCCCGCCGCTGTTTCGCTCCGGAATCGTGACCGTACATTCACCGCCGGAGATCAGGGCAACCGGCGGTCGGAACGGCGATCCGTGCGCCCGTACTTCGCGCGCGAGGGCCGCCATCACCTTGCCGACCTCCTGTGCTTCCCCGGTGATCGAATCACCGAGGATCGCCGGCGTGATGCCGTTCTTCCGAAAGACCTCGGCTGCGGCCTCGAGCGAGCGGTGCGCTGTGGAGATCACCCGGTTCTCGGCACGCGCGAACACAGGGTCGCCCGGCTTCGGGGTTTCGGGGCGCACGCCGCGGGCGCCCTCGTGCAGGCGCAGTGCGACGCTCGGGGGCGCGGCCACGGAATACTTGTCGAGGATTTCGAGGGCCTGGCGATAGGTCGAAGGGTCCGGTGCGCACGGTCCGGAGGCGATGTGCGTTGGTTCGTCACCGGTCACATCCGATATCACCAGGGCGAGGATGGGGGCACGACACGCCGCAGCGAGCCGGCCGCCCTGGATCGCTGACAGGTGTTTCCGGACCGTATTGATCTCCTGGATCGTTGCGCCGCACATCAGCAGTTGCCGGGTGACGGTCTTGAGGTCGGCCATGGTCACTTCTTCGGCCGGAAGCGACAGCAGGCTCGATCCGCCGCCCGAGACAAGTGCGAGGAGCAGGTCATCTTCGCCGAGGGTGCGGACCTGCGCGAGTATTTCCCGCGCCGCTGCTTCGCCGCTTTCGTCGGGTACCGGGTGGCCGGCCTCGACGACCCGGATGCGCCGGGTCGGCAGGCCGTGCGCATAGCGCGTGATTACCAGGCCCGAGAGAGTCAGCATCGCCGGGCCAGTGCTGTTCGACCGCGGCAGCCATCGAGGCCGCCGCCTTTCCGGCGCCGATCGCGAGCGTCCTGCCACGTGGTGGCTTCGGCAACTCGGACGGGACGATTCGAAGAGGATCCGCAGCCGAAACGGCGGCGCGGAAACTGTCCATCAGCAAGGCTCTTGGATCCACTGTTTCGGCTCTAATTGTCAACAATCATTCAGCCGGATCCGCGGCCATGGCCGGTTTCTAGGTAAATTCAATACTCGAATTAATATAATTCAGTGTCAGCCGAAGGATTCGCCCGCGGCGTTCCCCTGCAATGCGTAAAGCTGCGGGTAGAACTCGCGGAATGCCGCACGGATCTCTTCGAACGGCACGTCCGCAAACGACCCGCGGTCGCGCAGATACTCCATGTGCCGGCGTTCGTCCGCGTCGAACGGATGGAAGATCGAGTCCTCGCGACCGTCGAACTCGAGCGGCTTGACCCGGAACTTCTCGCATAAGGCGATATTGAACGCCGGCGTGGCCTTGACCCATCGACCTTCCAGCAGGAGTTCGGCGAAGCCGTGGTAGATGAATTCGTCGCTGCCCATGAATTCGCGCAGCCGCGGCGTCGTCAGGTGGTTCTTCACGTCGGCAAACCCGATCCGTGTCGGGATGCCGGCGGCGCGAGCGACTGCTGCAAGCAACGATGCCTTGCCGACGCAGAAGCCTTCGCCGGCCGCAAGGCAATCGCTGGCGCGATAGGACGACTCTGCAGAAAGATTCAGGAAGGGGTTGTACTGGATCAGGTCGCGCACGGCGTAGTAGAGCGCGACGCCGCGTTCGAGGTCGGTCGCACCGCGGGCGTGTTCCGCCGCGAAGGCGGCAACCGCCGGGTGCGCGCTGTCGACGAACATCCCGCTGGCAAGGAAGGATTCGGGTGCATTCATCGATCGAGCTTCATCATCTTGCGGGTGCCGGTGAACAGCGGGCTCGCCTGGTTGCACAGCTCGTCCAGCACCGTGAAATGGTCGCATCCCGGCACCTGGATGTCGGCCGTCACCGCGGATTTCCAGCGCGCCGAGAGCAGCGCGTTCTGCCGCTTGAACTCGGAGCTCTCCAGCCCACCGACCGCGGTCACCAGCGGCGCACGGGTGGCAGGGGGAAGGAAGGCGGGCGATACCTTGAGCGCGGAGGCTTCATCCAGCCTGAGATCCGGATTCAGCCAGTCGACCTGCACGATGGGTCGCAGGTCGTAGACGCCGCTGACCGCCAGTCCACCCTTGAAGAGGTCGCGCGGCAGTTCCTTGTCGTATACCGGCCAGAGCGCGGCCATCATCATTGCGGCGAGGTGCCCGCCGGCCGAATGTCCGCCGACGTAAAGGCGGTCCTGGTCCATGCCGTAGTCCTCGGCGTGCTTCCACAGCCAGCCGGAGGCGCGCAGCATCTGCTTGACGATCGTCTCGACACTGACCGCAGGGCACAGGTCATAGTTGACGGCCACGATGGACACGCCGGCATCGACCCAGGCGGGCGCAAGAAAGGAGAAGTCCTGTTTGTCCATTGCGCGCCAGAATCCGCCGTGGATGAACATCAGGCAGGTGCCGTCGCCCTTGCGCGCCGGAAAGATGTCGAGTCGTTCCCCGGGCCCTTCGCCGTACTGGCGGTCCAGGTAACAGATCATCGACGAGCGTGTGCGCGCCGATTTTTCTGCCCAGCGCGCGAGGACTTCGGGGTGGTTCGGGAACAGAACCCGGTTGTTGTATTCGCGGCTGTAGAAGGCGTTCTCGTTCATTTTTTCGTCCGTAAATCGGTCAGACCCGGCGGGTCAGCCCCTGAACTCTCGCAACAGGCCCAGTGCGACCTGGGCAGGTCGATCCGAGTAGGAAAACAGCACAGTCTCGGCATTGGTCTCCAATCGCAGCGGCTGCCACGAGGGGACCACGAAGGTGTCGCGCGGTGAAAAGCCGAAGCGCTGATCGCCGATCATTGCCGTGCCTTCCCCTTCCACCACCGAGTAGATGGTCCCGTCGGTGGAGCGGCAGGGGCTCGACTTGAAGCCGGCCGGCAGCAACTGAATGAATGCGCCGATGGTCGGCATCGCGAAACCGCCGGTGAGCGGATTGATGAATTGCATCTTCCAGCCGTGGCAGGCGTCGGCTTCCTGGTTGCGCGAGAGCTGCGCGAGGGTTTCGCGGCTGCGTTCGTACGGGTAGTTGAAGATCGGGGAGGTCTTCGAGGTCGGAAGCGGCTCGAGCGGAACCATGTTGCTGCCGTAGCGTACCGAAGAGTCGCCTTCGTTCTTCGAAACCGGCTGCACATCCTGCGGGAAGTTCTCCATGAACTGCGCGCCGAACAACTGCAGGATCTGGATGTCCAGGCCGTCCATCCAGACGACCGGTTCGTTGCCGGGATTCCCGTGATCGTGCCATGTCCACGGCGGGGTGATGATGAAATCTCCCGGACGCATCGTAGTGCGCTCGCCGTCGACCGCCGTGTAGGCGCCGGCACCCTCGACCACGAAGCGCAGCGCAGACTGCGTATGCCGGTGGCTGGGGGCGATCTCACCGGGCAGAATCAGCTGAAGTCCGCAGTACAGGCTGCGTGTGATGCAGGACTGTCCCCGCATGCCTGGATTTTCGAGAATCAGGACGCGGCGAATCGCCTCCATTGCCGTGATCAGCCCGCCGGACTCCATGATGAAGGGCCGGATGTCGGCGTACTTCCACAGCGCAGGCAGGCAACCGGTCTGCGGCTCCGGCGGGACAAGGGCATGCAGAACCTCCCACAGCGGCGTGAGATTGTCCTTGTCCAGCCGTGAATAGAACTCCGCGCGCGCGGTATGCAGTGCCCGCGGGCGCTCCTCGGTTCCGGTCACGGCCTGCATGGAAGTCTCCTGACGCTGCTTGGAGGAAAGATTCTAGCAAAGCCCTCTTTCGAGCGGGAAGGCGAATAGGTCTGGATCAGGGTGATTTTACGAGCCAGAACACGGGCTTACCGCTGGTTTTGGACGACCCCAGGGACGTTGAAAGCGCCTTTCCCTCAGGATCGGCGAGCGCCGCGTCGCGCGCGCGGGCAACCGCCGATGCCTGTTCCCGCACGTCCAGGGTCGCCGGATTGTCGACGAGAGCGTCCATGATCGAGAGAAAGCTCGCCATGCCCCGCCGGTGAGTATCGCCGTAGCCTTTGATCAGTCGGGCGCAGCCGGCAATCTCCAGCGCGAGCCCGGTGTCGCGGCCGGCGGCCTCCAGGATCCGTTCGAGCCATGCATCGATGTGCTGTTGTTCCACCGCGTACCGGTACGAATGCGGTCTCCAGGGCCGCAACCACGCCAGCGAACGCACCAGGAGGTAGCCGAAAACACTCGACGTCCTGATGTGCATGCCGAAATTCAGTGAGGTCAGCTTGCCGTTGCGCTCTGCCCATCCGATCAGTCGTCGGCCCAGTGCAGGCGGCAGCAGGGAGGCGAATTCCTCCACGCCGGGCTTGAGGTAGTCGATGATGACCACGGGTTCGTCGTCGTTTGCGCGCACCTCCTTTCTGACGCGTGCGAAGCGCGTGGCACGTGTCTTGAGGTCGGCTACGCGGATGATGTCCTCGAAGCTCATCCAGAGCGCGAGCTGGCGGGCGGTTTCCTCGGCCACTTTCGGATCGAGCGCAAGCAACGGCTGCATGCGCGCCCGATACAGATCTGCGTAGGCGGCCCCCTGATAGTCGCGCAGCCGGGCGTCGCCCAGCGCCAGCACGTCGAGGACGGGCTTGGCGACCGTGGCGGGTTCGGCAGGCGCGGGGCCTGCGGCGAGCTCGAATCCGGCGGCAAAGCCGCGCAGCGACGCATCGGCGCCGCGTCCCGACGCACGGATCGCGTCCTCGCAGGCGGCGCGTGGCAGAGGCAGCGCGCCCGAGCCGGCCATCGACCCGAACAACACGGCGTTGATGACGGTGCCATTGACGCGCGCGATTTCGCGCATGTCGAACAGCACGGCGCGCCGGGCAAGCTGCCTTGCCGTATCGAGAACTTTTTCGCTGTCGAAGCGACCGTCGGACATCTGCATCTTCTCGATCGTCGCGTAGATGCGGTGCGTCGACGCGACCAGTGTCGTGCGCTGCGGGCTGACGAATCCGTTCTGCATGGCGCGTCCGGCTTCGAGCAGTTCCGAGGCCACCATGATGTCGACGTTGCCCGGATTCGGCGTGAGCGACATCACCGGCTCGCGTCCGCCGAGCGTCTCGCGTTTTGCCGGGAAGATTTCGAGGTAGTAGGTAGTTGCGCCCGTGCGCTGGGCAACGCCGGGTATCGAGGTTGCCTGGACCGGCAGGCCGCATGCCGTGGCTGCCTCGACCACCCACTCGGCCATCACCGCCCCGCCTTCGCCGCCCAGCGCGGCTATCAGGATGGAGATCGATCGTTCCGGAAGGCCGTCGCTCATGATCCGGCCACCGCCCTGGGCATCAGCAGGGAGGTCACCGTCGCGCGCAACCTCGAGATCAAGCGGTCCCAGGTGCCGGGATTCTGCACCACCTCAGCGCGGTAGAACGAAGGGCACAGCACGGCCGCATGCGCGTTCTCGCCGCAGAGTCCGCACCCGACGCAGCCGTCGATCACCGTGGCGACCGGATCGCGGCGCAGCGGATCCGGGTTGTCCTTCACCGTGAGGGTTGGGCAGCCCGATATCCTGATGCAGGAGTGGTCGCCAGTGCAGGTGTCCTCGTCGACGCCGTATTTCACCCGTACCAGTCGCTCTCCAGAAGAGAGTTTCTGCGCATTGATCGGCCTGAGCTTGCGCTGGCGTTCGAGCTGGCACTCGCCTTCGGCGATGATCACCTTGAGGCCTTTGTGGTCGGAGGTCATCGCCTCCTTGAGCGTCTCCGCCACCGCGCCGACGCGATAGTTGTCGACGGTCTTCATCCAGTTGACACCGAGGCCCGTCAGGGTGCGTTCGATGCCCATGTCGTCCGACTTGTGCTCGCTGTGCTGCGGCGAGGAGGGCAGCTCCTGCGTGCCGGTGGCCGAGCTGTAGCCGTTCTTCATGATCACCAGAATGCCGTCGCTCTTGTTGAACACCGCGTTCGCCACGCCGGAGGTGAGCCCGTTGTGCCAGAAGCCACCGTCGCCCATGATGGTCACGGTACGTTTGTCGAACATGCTGTTGATTGCGGAGTTCGACGCCATGCCCAGCCCGTAGCCGAGCACGGTGTGGCCGATATTGAACGGCGGGAGAGTGGAGAAGGTGTGGCAGCCGATATCGGCCGAGACGTGGTATGCGCCGAGTTCCCGCTCGACCAGCTTCATCGCCGAGAACACCGGCCGCTCCGGGCAGCCAACGCAAAAGCCCGGCGGGCGCGTCGGCACCGGTCCGCCCAGGAGCGCCGCAGCGCGTGTCTTGGGCGCCGTGAGCGATTCGAATACCTCGTGGATACGGCTGGTGTCCACGCCCTTCGGCGCGGACTTCTCGATGAAGCGTGCCACGCCCGTCAGAACGACTTCTCCGGTGTATTCGCCGGCCAGCGGGAGCACGTCTTTTCCGCGGAGGCTCGTAGCGGTATTTCCCGCTCGTCGCAGCATGGCCTGTATGCCGTCCTCGATGTAGGCCGGCTGGCCTTCCTCGACGATCAGCACCGCGCGCTTGCTGGCGCAAAACGCCGTCACTTCCTCGGGGATCATCGGATAGGTGACGTTCATGCAGTAGATCGGGATGCGGGTCTTGCCAAACGCGTCCGCCAGCCCGAGTTGCTGCAGAGAGCGGATCGTGGTGTTGTACAAGCCGCCCTGGCACAGGATGCCGACGTCGTCTGCATCGCCCTCGAACACCTCGTTCAGGCGGTGTTCGCGAATGAATCTGACCGCGGCCGGCCAGCGCACTTCGATCTTGTGCTTTTCCTGCGCGTAGGTGGCCGGCGGCAGGCTGATGCGGCCGAAGTCGAATTCCGGATTGGCGAGGAAGTTCCTGCGCGAGAATGGTGCCGCGCGATTCGCCTTGGTCGTGAAACTGCCCTGCACATGGCAGGCGCGGATGCGCAGTTCGAGCAGCACCGGCGTGTTGGAGGCCTCGGACAGTTCGAATGCCTTTTCCACCGTTTCGACGATCTTCGGCAGGTTCGGGCGCGGGTCGAGCAGCCACATCTGCGACTTCATCGCGAACGCATGGCTGCGTTCCTGGATGATCGACGCGCCCTCGCCGTAGTCCTCGCCGAGAACGATCAGCGCACCGCCCTTGACGCCGGCCGAAGCGAGGTTGGAAAGCGCATCCGACGCGACGTTGGTGCCGACCGTCGACTTGAACGTGACGGCGCCGCGCAGCGGGTAGTTGATCGACGCGCCCAGCATCGCCGCAGCGCCGGCCTCGGAGGCATTGGTCTCGATATGGATGCCCAGTTCGTCCATGATGTCGCGGCCGTCGTTGAGCACGTCCATCATGTGCGACACCGGCGCCCCCTGGTAACCGCCGACATAAGCCACCCCGGATTGCAGCAGCGCCTTGGTCACCGCAAGGATGCCCTCGCCGTGGAAGGTCTCCCCTTCACCGAGCCTGAGCTTCTCCACTTCCTGCTTGAACGAGCGTTCCATCGACTGTTCCTTCCGCTTCCGATATCCGATTGCCCCGCTGTTGCAGGGCTGGTCGCAAGGGTAGGTGCGTGCCCCGGAATTGTCCATATATGATGCGCAGATGAACATCACACCAGACGGCCGGCCGCCGTTCCGTGCCGACCATATCGGCAGCCTGCTGCGCCCGCCGGCGCTGCGCCAGGCGTTTCGCAGGCATCTGGAAGGGACAATCGCCGACGCGGAATTCAAGGCGGCACAGGATGCCGCCATCCGCGACGTCGTCCGACTGCAGGAGGACAGCGGCCTCAGTGTGGTGACCGATGGCGAGTTCCGGCGGATTTCTTACTGGGAGAAGTTCGTCCGCCTGACCAAAGGTCTGACCGTGAAGGAAGCGGTATTCAAGTTTCATGATGACCATGGCCACGAGTCGGATTTCACCGCACCGTACGTTTCCGGGCGTGTTTCGCGGGGCGAACCAATCGCCCTGGATGAATTCAGTTTCGTTCGAGATCTGACGGCCGCGGTAACGAAGATCACGCTGCCGGCGCCATCGACGATGCATCTGTACCGTTACAGCGACTACGCAGCCCCCGGGGTGTATCCGGATCCGGCGGCGTTCTTCGTCGAACTGGGACGGGTATACCAGCAGGAGATTGCCGAGCTCGCGGCGGCGGGCGCGCAGTACGTCCAGCTCGACGAGGTTGCGCTGGCAATGCTTTGCGACCCGGTGGCCCGGGACAAGGTCAGGGCCGACGGCCTGGACCCTGAACAACTGGTGGACCTCTATGTCGACGCGATCAACGAAGCCGTCAAAGACCGGCCCGCCGGCATGGTGATCGGCGTGCACATGTGCCGCGGCAATTACAAGGGAAAGTACCTCTCGGAGGGCGGCTACGATTCGATCGCAGACAAGCTCTTCAATCGCGCCAACGTCAACCACTTCCTGCTGGAGTTTGATACGCCGCGGGCGGGTGATTTTGCACCCTTGCGTCTGATGCCCGGGAACAAGGGCGTCGTGCTGGGAATGGTGAGTTCGAAGATTCCGCAACTCGAATCTGTCGATGTGCTCAGGCGGCGCGCCGACGCGGCGGCCAAGTACGTCGATCCCGCGCGCCTGGCGCTCAGTCCGCAGTGCGGGTTCGCCAGCACGATGGGTGGCAACCCGGTGACTGAAGCTGACGAACGTGCCAAGCTCAGCCTGTGCGTCGAGGCCGCGGCGCGGATCTGGGGACAGGACTCGAAATGACTGACGAAATCAAAGGCGGAGCAAAGGGCAAGCCCGTAGCGGTTCACGGACTGGCACGCGGCCTGACCAACTACGGCGACGCCGATTTTTCGCTGTATCTGCGACGCTCGTTTGCCAAGAGCATGGGCTATTCGGGTGAGATGCTTGCGCGTCCCGTGATCGGTATCGCCGACACCTCGAGCGGCTTCAACAACTGCCACCGCAACGTGCCGGAGCAGATCGAGGCGATCAAGCGCGGGGTTCTTGCCGCCGGCGGCCTGCCACTTGCGTTCCCCACGGTGTCCCTGGGTGAGGTGTTCCTGAGCCCGACATCGATGATGTTCCGCAACATGATGGCGATGGACACCGAGGAGATGATCCGCGCACAGCCCATGGATGCGGTGGTCCTCGTCGGCGGCTGCGACAAGACCATCCCCGCGCAGTTGATGGGTGCGGCTTCGGCGGATGTGCCGGCGATACAGCAGATCGTGGGGCCGATGATGCCGAACATGTTCCATGGCGAACGCCTCGGTGCCTGCACCGATTGCCGCCGCTTCTGGGGCATGCACCGTGCCGGCAAGGTGGACAAGGAGGGAATCGACGAGATCGAGGGAAACCTCGCGGCCACGGCAGGCTCGTGTGCGGTGATGGGCACGGCTTCGACGATGGCCTCGATTGCAGAGGCATTGGGCATGGCCCTGCCCGGTACCGCAGCGATCCCCGCGGTGCATTCCGACCGGCTGCGGGCTGCGGAAGCGAGCGGGCGGCGCGCCGTGGAACTGGCGAAGAATCCGATCCGTCCGTCGCAGATCATCACCGAAAAGTCGATCGAAAACGCGCTGCGCGTGCTCCTCGCGATTGGGGGCTCGACGAATGCGATCGTGCACCTGACGGCCATCGCGGGCCGGGTCGGCGTAAAGATCGACCTGAATCGACTCAACGAACTCTCAGATACAACGCCAGTCCTGGTCGACTTGAAGCCGACTGGCCAGCACTACATGTCCGACCTGTTTGCTGCCGGCGGACTTGGTGCGGTATTGCGTGAACTCAAGCCACTGCTGCATCTTGATTGCATGACGGTCACGGGCGAGACGATCGGCGAGCGGCTGGCGAACGAGCCTGGCTGGGTGGATCGTTCCGTGGTGCGCACGTTCGCGGATCCCTATCAGAAGGAGGGCGGACTCGTTGCGCTGTTCGGTTCGCTCGCGCCGAACGGCGCGATCCTCAAGCGATCGGCTGCCGATCCGACCCTGTTCGAGCGTGAAGGCAGGGCTGTCGTATTCACGTCACTGGATGACCTTGCGGCGAGGATCGACAGCGCCGACCTCGACGTGAAGCCCGATGACTTCATGGTGTTGCAGAACGCGGGGCCGAAGAGCGGCTACGCCATGCCCGAGTCGGGGTATCTGCCGATCCCGCAGAAGCTCGCGCGGGCGGGCCTGAAGGACATGGTGCGGATCTCGGACGCACGCATGAGCGGCACGGCTTTCGGCACCATCGTGCTGCATGTGTCACCTGAAGCCGCGATCGGTGGTCCGCTGGGGCTGGTCAGAAACGGCGACCGGATCAGGCTGTCCGTTCGCGAGCGGCGTATCGAACTGCTGGTGGCGGAGGAGGAACTTACCAGGCGACGTTCGGCCTGGAAGCCTCCGGTGGAGATGCCGGTGCGCGGTTATGCAAAGCTGTACATGGACCACGTGCTGCAGGCCGAGCACGGCTGCGACTTCGACTTCCTGCGCAAGGCCTAGGCCCGGGTCGCACCGGACTTACTTCTTCTTGACGTCCTTCTTCGCGGGCTTGGGTTTCGTCGCCGCAGCGGGTGTCGCCGGCTTGTCGTACTCGTAGTTCAGGTCGAATTTTCCTTCACTGGAAAACACGAGCGTTGCGCGCTTCCAGTTGCGCTTGTCAGGCTCCAGCGCGCCGTTGAGCTTGTACAGATAGAAGCCCGGCAGGCGCAGGTCGCAGGGCGTGAAGCGCTTTTCCGCGCCGTCGGGACCGACATAGGTGTACTTCGCTTCAAACTCGCGCTCACGCCCGTCATGGCTGAGTTCGACCACCTTGACGCGCGCAAATTTCCAATCTTGTGGCAGGCCTTCGAGCACGCAATTCGCAATTTCCTGGATCACTGAGTCAGGTGAGCGCTCCTCTTCGGCCGGCGCTGCGCCCGGCGCAGCCGAAGCGGTGCCCGGCGCGGCCGGCGTGGCCCCCGGGGCGGGCGCGGGGGCGGCAGACTCATTCGCCGCCGGTGCGTGCAGGCCCCCTCCCAGCCCACCGCCGGGTTTGGGGTCTGACGGGATTTTGAGTTGCGCGTTCGCAATGCCGCAGACGAGCAGCAGTCCAAGCGCCACGGCGGAGTGTACGGAGTGTTTGCGGCAGGTGGGCTTTTTCATGGCCGAGACTATAGCGCACCGCAGCACCTGATGGCGGACAGCGGGCGTCAGCAATGGCGCCGCAGGAACTGTGCGACGCAGCGTGACAGGTTTGCCGACACTACCCTAGAATACTTTAGGTCTATTCTATTCAGGTACATACATTTCCATGCTCGCTTCCACGCCACTCAGTCGTCGCCGTCCCGCCAGCGCTTCGGACCGGGAGACCGCCGCCCGACCGGACGATCATCGGGCGCTGCGACTTTGGCTGCGACTGCTCACCTGCACCCAGCTGATCGAGAGGCGCATTCGCAACGAATTGCGCATGCGCTTTTCCACGACCCTGCCGCGCTTCGATTTGATGTCCCAGCTCGAGCGCCATCCGGAGGGGCTGAAGATGAACGAGCTCTCGCGCAGGATGATGGTCACTGGAGGGAACGTCACCGGCATTACCGACCAGCTCGTGAAGGAGGGACTGGTCGAACGTGTCGAGCAGCCCTCGGACCGGCGCTCGTACAGGATCCGGCTGACGCGCGCCGGCGAAAAGGTGTTCGCTGAAATGGCGCACGAACACGAAACGTGGGTGGTCGGCCTGCTTTCCGGTCTGACGAAGCGGGAACACCAGGACCTGCTCGGCCTGCTGGCCAAGGTCAAGCTGGGCGCCCTGGATGCGGTCAGAGAACACGACCTTGCCTGAAGGAAAATCGAGGGAGCGCCGGCGCATGGATCGATTCGCGCAATACGATCGATCACGCAACACTGCGCATATCGACACGTTCGCGCGCGACAACCTGCCGCCGCGCGAGGCCTGGCCGGAAATGCGGTTTGAACTCCCGGAGCTCAAGTATCCGGCGCGCATGAACTGCGCGGCCGAGCTGCTCGACCGGGCGCTCGAGCGCGGCTGGGGGGACCGGGTCGCGATCCGCGCGGCCGACGGTCAGTGCACCTACGGGGAACTGCTTGCACAGGCCAACCGCATCGCACGCGTGCTGGTCGAAGACATGGGCCTGGTACCGGGCAACCGCGTGCTGCTGCGCGGTCCGAACAACCCGATGATGGCGGCCTGCTGGTTCGGCGTCTTCAAGGCCGGTGGCATCGTGGTGGGGACCATGCCGCTGCTGCGCGCAAAGGAACTGACCGAGATCATCGAGAAGGCGCAGATCACGCACGCGCTCTGCGACAAGCGGTTGGCGGACGAACTCGGGGCGGCGCAGCGCGCATGCCCGACGCTGGAAAACGTCCGCTACTGGTACGACGATGCGCCCGGATCGCTCGACCGGCTCTGCGCCGGGAAGTCCGGCCGCTTCGACAATGTCGATACCTCGGCCGAGGATCCAGCCTTGATTGCGTTCACGTCCGGCACCACCGGAAAGCCCAAGGGAACGGTGCACTTCCATCGCGATGTCATCGCGATGTGTGACTGCTTTCCGCGCTCCTGCCTGAAACCGTCGAAGGACGACATCTTCTGCGGAACGCCCCCGCTGGCCTTCACCTTCGGCCTGGGCGGCCTGCTCTGTTTTCCGCTACGGTTCGGGGCCTCCACGGTGCTGCTCGAGCGGCTCTCCCCCGACGGCCTGCTGGAAGCCGTCGACAAGTTCAGGGCAACGATCTGCTTTACGGCACCGACTTTCTACCGGCAGATGGCGCCGATTGCGAAGAATCACAACCTGAAGAGCCTCGCCAAATGCGTTTCTGCGGGAGAGGCGCTGCCGGATGCGACCCGTCAGCTGTTTCGCAATGCCACGGGAATCGAAATCATCGACGGCATCGGCGCGACCGAGATGATCCACATCTTCATTTCCCACACCCCCGAGGCGGCGCGGCGGGGCGCGACCGGATATGCGATTCCCGGCTACACGGCGACGGTGCTCGACGACAATGGCGTGCCGTGCCGTGCCGGGGTTGTCGGGCGGCTTGCGGTCAAGGGACCGACGGGCTGCCGCTACATTGCCGACGAGCGGCAGTCTGTATATGTGCAGAACGGCTGGAACGTCACGGGAGACGCCTATGCGATGGACGGGGATGGCTACTTCTTCTACCAGGCGCGCACCGACGACATGATTGTCTCCGCGGGTTACAACATCGCCGGTCCGGAGGTCGAGGGCGCACTGCTCGCGCATGAGGCGGTGGCCGAATGCGGCGTCGTAGGCGTGCCGGACGAGGCGCGCGGCCAGATCGTCAAGGCCTACGTCGTGCTCAAGCCCGGCTACCAGGGCAACGCGGCTGTCGCCGCGATGCTCCAGGACCACGTAAAGAACACGATTGCGCCCTACAAGTATCCCCGCGCGGTCGAATTCGCAGAGACTCTGCCGCGCACCGAAACCGGCAAATTGCAGCGCTTCCGACTGAGGGCGACACCATGATGCAGGTTCTCCAACCACCGGGCTGGGCCAGGCCGAGGGGCTATTCGAACGGGCTTGCCACCCGCGGCGGGAAACTGGTGTTCATTGCCGGCCAGATCGGCTGGAACGAGAAATGCGAATTTACCGAAACAGGCTTCGCCGGGCAGTTCCGGCAGGCGATGAAGAACATCCTTGCCGTGCTCGCAGAAGCGGGCGGTGGACCAGAGCATCTCGTGCGGCTCACCTGGTATGTCGTGGACAAGCAGGAGTACCTCGCCGCGATCGCGGAAGTCGGCGCGGCCTACCGCGAATTGATGGGCCGGAACTATCCGGTGATGGCTGTCGTCCAGGTGGGCGCGCTGGTGGAGGATGCGGCGCGACTCGAGATCGAAGCCACGGCCGTCGTTCCCGATGGAGCGGCCGGATGAAGCGCGCGATGAAAGTCAGCATCATCGGCGGCGGCCCCGGCGGGCTGTACTTTGCGCTGCTGGCGAAAAAGAACTGGCCGACCTGGGACATTACCGTTTTCGAGCGCAACGGACCCGAGGATACCTTCGGCTTCGGGGTCGTCTTTTCCGACGAAACGCTCGGCACCTTCCGAGACTACGACGTGCCGTCCTACGAGGCGATCCGGCGTGCGTTTGCCTACTGGGGTGACGTCGATGTCGTCTACAAAGGCGAGACGATCCGCTGCGCAGGCAACGGTTTCTGCGGCTGCTCGCGCATGACCCTGCTGAAGCTGCTGCAGGAGCGGGTGCGCGGTCTGGGCGTGAAGCTCGAATTCCACCATGAAGCGGGCGGTGTGGAGGACTTCCCCGACAGCGACCTGATCGTCGCGGCCGACGGCATCAACTCGAAGGTGCGCGAGGCCCACAGCGCGCATTTCAAGCCCAGCGTGGATCTGCGGCCGAACAAGTTCACCTGGCTCGGTTCGACCCGGCCCATGGATGCATTCAAGTATTTTTTCCGCGACACGCCGCACGGCATCATGCTCGCGCACTGCTACCAGTACGAGAAGGGCGCTTCGACCTGGGTGATCGAGACCAACGCCGACACCTGGGAGAATTTCGGCTTCGATGCGATGGACGAGGAGGGAATGCTCGCCGCGATCGAAGGCGTGTTCGCCGACGAACTTGCCGGCCACAGGCTGATCGCCAACCGCTCGCTGTGGCGCAACTTCCCGACCGTGCGCAACGCAACCTGGGTGAAGGGTAATGTCGTGCTGGTGGGCGACGCGAAGGCAACCGCGCATTTCTCCATCGGCTCGGGCACCAAGCTGGCGATGGAAGACGCCATCGCGCTTTACGAGGCGTTCCGGCGCAAGATCGACGTCGGGCCGGCGCTCGCGCACTACGACGCGCAGCGCCGCGAGGACGTGGAGAAGACCCAGCACGCCGCCGACGTTTCGCTTGCCTGGTTCGAGAACATGAAGCGCTACTGGGGCATGGATCCGCTGCAGTTCGCATTCGGCGTGATGTCGCGCTCCAAGCAGATCACCTACGAGAACGTGCGCCTGCGCGATCCGCGCTTCCTGGCCGACGTGACCCGCTGGTTTGCGCGCAAGGTCAAGGACGAGGGCATGGATGTCGAGGGACGGGTGGACGTGGACAATCCGCCGCCGCCGATGTTCGCGCCGTTCCGCCTGCGCGGCATGACGCTTGAGAACCGCGTCGTGGTGTCGCCCATGGACCAGTACATGGCCGAGGACGGCATGCCCACCGACTGGCACCTCGTGCACCTGGGGAGCCGCGCGATCGGCGGTGCGGGCCTGGTGTTTGTCGAGATGACCTGTCCGTCGCCCGAGGCGCGCATCACGCCAGGCTGCACGGGCCTGTGGAACGAGGCGCAGCGCGATGCCTGGAAGCGCATCGTCGACTTCTGCCACGCGCAATCGAAGGCAAAGCTCTGCCTGCAACTGGGCCATGCCGGACGGAAGGGTTCCACCCAGCTCGGGTGGGAGGCGATGGACCATCCCCTGCCTGCCGGAAACTGGGAACTCCTGGCGCCGTCACCACTGCCCTATGCGCAGGATTCACATACGCCGCGCGCGCTGACGCGGCCCGACATGGACAAGATCGTCGCCGATTTCGTGCGCTCGGCCGGGTATGCCGAGCAGGCCGGATTCGACATGCTGGAAATCCACGCGGCCCACGGCTACCTGCTGTCGAGCTTCATTTCGCCGCTCACCAACCTGCGCACCGACGAGTACGGTGGTTCGATCGAGAACCGGGCGCGCTTTCCCCTCGAGGTGTTCCGCGCGGTGCGTGCGGTCTGGCCCGTGGACAAGCCGATGTCGGTGCGCGTGTCCGCCACCGACTGGGCACCGGGCGGCCTGAGCGAAGCCGACCTGATCACGCTTGCACGCCTGTTCAAGACGGCCGGCGCCGATCTCATCGACGTGTCCACCGGTCAGGTGGTTCCCGATCAGAAGCCGGTGTACGGGCGCATGTTCCAGACCCCGTATTCCGACAAGATCCGCAACGAAGTCGGTATCGCGACCATGGCGGTGGGCAATATCGTCAACGCCGATCAGGTGAATACGATCGTGGTATCCGGTCGGGCCGACCTCGTCGCGCTGGCCCGCCCGCATCTGTCCGATCCGTATTTCACCCTTCATGCTGCTGCCTGGTACCAGCACATGGGCCAGGCCTGGCCCCTGCCCTACCACCCGGGGCGCGATCAGGCGTATCGTCTGGCGGTGCAGGATCGCGCTGATTGGGTCGCGGGCAAGGTTGCGCAGCGGCCCGCCTCGCACGAGGTCAAGCAGGGTCCGTTGGGGACCAAAAAGGCAGCCTGGGCCTGAAATCCCGGGCGCAAGCGGAGCCGACAATCGCCATGAACAGACTTTCCACAGAAACCCGCACGCTGCTCGCTTCCTGCACGAGCGCGACGCTGGCGACGCAGTTGTTCAAGCGCGGACTGCGCAATCAGGTGATGCAGGGCGTGTCGCGCCTGACGCCCGAGGCGCCGACCTTGGTGGGCGAGGCCTTCACGCTGCGCAACATTCCAGCGCGCGAGGATCTCGATCACACCGGGATCCTCGACAATCCGGAGCATCCGCAGCGCAAGGCGATCGAGATTACGCCTAAGGGGTGCGTGCTGGTGATCGACTGCCGTGGCGATGCGCGCTGCGCCTCCGCCGGGGGGATCCTCGTGCGCCGGCTCGAGGTGCGCGGGGTTGCGGGCATGGTGACCGACGGCGGCCTGCGCGACAGCCCCGACATCGCCGCGCGCGCGTTCCCGGTCTACTGCCAGGCGCCTTCGGCGCCGATCAGCCTGACCCACCAGCACGCGGTCGAGTCGAACGTGCCGATCGCCTGCGGCGGGGTGGCGGTGTATCCGGGCGACGTGATCATCGGCGACGCGGAGGGTGTGGTGGTGATCCCGCGCCACCTGGCCGACGAGATCGCGCCACTCACCTTCGAACAGGAGATGCTCGAGCGCTTCGTGCAGGAAGAGATCGCATCAGGCCGGCCGCTGCCCGGGACCTATCCCCCGAACGAGGAGACCCGCGCGCGTTACGCAGCCTGGAAGAAGCAGAGCAACTGAGTGTTCAGTGCAGAGTCGCCTCCGCGAGCGCGGGCTTGACCGCCACGCCGAGCGGGGCGCGTGCCGTCTCGTTGCCGGCGCCGTCCCGGTAGATCAGCTCGTCGTTGTCGAAGTCGTATTCCGGATGGCGCGCCTCACCCCAGCAGTTCAGGAAATGCGTGTAGAAGGGCACGAACAGGCCCAGGCGCGGATTGTCGTGCTGCAGGGAGAACACGTATTCCGGCTGCTCGCGCATCCCGAACCCCGAATGGCAGTGCTGCACCCAGACATGGTCGCCGAGCACCACGAGCTTCCAGAACGGCGTCTCGTCGTAGAACTTCAGCGTGACCTTCTTGCCCTGCCGGCGCAGGTCGGCAAGGAAGGCGATGCTCGAC
This sequence comes from uncultured beta proteobacterium, assembly GCA_963844255.1. Lineage (GTDB taxonomy): Bacteria > Pseudomonadota > Gammaproteobacteria > Burkholderiales > SG8-39 > SZAS-79. The sequence goes on along the minus strand of CAWJNP010000018.1, from coordinate 70,184 downwards.
TCGATTTCGCTGTGGAACGAGAGCAGTGTTACGTCCTCGGGCAGCGAGTCGACGTGCCGGCGCAAACCATCGCCGGTCGGATTGACCATCATCACACGGATCTCGTAGGCGCCCTCCAGTACGGCGCGCAGCGGACTGTCGGGCTCGACCAGCGTCTCGTAGCCGGTCTGGGTCAGGATGCAGGCGTCGCGCGTCGCGGGCAGCTGGCGGATCAGTTTGCGCTCGCGCCAGCGCGCGACCCAGCCCTCCCTGGAGTTGCGCGCGTACACCAGCGAGGCCAGCGCGGCGATCGCGGTCTTGTGGCGCGTATCCCAGGCGATCTTGGCGAAATTGCACAGCAGCACCAGAAACGAGGCGAGCAGGACCTCGCTCGCCAGCAGCAGGTTCGGGTCGCGTTCGACTTGCGGCCACCAGTCGAACAGGATGTAGCTGGCCGCGCTGGGCAGTGCGAACGCGATCAGCACCGCGAGCAGGGTGATCAGGCCGTGAGTGAAGATCTGCCTCAGGCTGCCGATGAAGTGGCGGGATGGAGCAATCGAATGCATGTACGACCCCTCGGATTGAAAGCGCAAGGCATGTTGCGCGGACGTGGCGCGCGGCTGTCGGAACCACACTGTTCCCGGGGTGGGGCCCGGGCGCCTCTCAGCGCGTCGCGGCAATCGAATCCAGCGTACGTTGGGCCGCCGGTTGCAGCGGACCCTGGATGCGCGCCGCGCGGCGCGCGAATTCGAGCGCCTCTGCGCGCGAACCGCGGTCGTGCAGGGTCTGCGCCAGGTTGTTAAGCGCTGCCACCGAGCGGGGTTCGAGCGCGATCGCGCGCCGGTATTCCTGCTCGGCTGCGACGAGGTCTCCTTCGGCGTAGGCCGTGTTGCCCAGCCCGATGAACGCTGTGGCGCTGTCGGGCCAGCGTGCTACCGCTGCAACATAGGCGGTGCGCGCCTCCGGTACGCGTCCGGCGCGCTCGAGGCCCATGGCGGCATCGAGATAGGGGGTCGGATCGGTGCCGGCCGGCAGCGTGCCGACCGGCAGCGCGAGCATCGCCCAGTGGCCCGAGCGCGCCCAGAGACGTTCGAAGGTGGACAGCGACAGCGTCTCGCGCGGCTGGTTGCCGGAGCGCAGCACGATCTCGTCCCGGCCGAGGTCGTAACCGATGGCCACCGCGTAGTGCCAGATCGGAAACCAGTCGAGGCCCCGGTTTTCGAGCACGATCACCGGGTGGCCGGCGTCGAGCTCGGCGAGCAGGTCGGCGAGGCGCGGCGCAAGCGTCAGCGCGAGGAATCCGTGCCGCCGCGCCGTCGCGAGCATCTCGGGTTGCAGACTGCCATGGCGTTCGGGCAGCCAGACCTGCGCCACCAGTTCTCCGGGTGTCACTGCGGCTCCTCCCGCGTTAAGCACCATCGCCAGCGTCGCAGGACCGCACTGGTATTTCTCCTGTGCGAAGAAAGGTACGCCGCGCACCTCGGCGCGCTGCGCGAGGCCCTGCGGAGGATGCTGTTCGAGCTCACGAAGCTGCGGGCTTGCGCAGCCGGCGAGGGCGAGCAGAAGAAGCCCTGCCGCCAGAAGGCGGCAGGGCGTGCCCCGACCCGGGCAAGTGGGGAGGATCACTTGATCGGGCGGGTGAAGCTGAACACCTTGGTGAGTCCGAGCACGTCGGTGACCAGCAGCACAAGGAACACGAACACCGCGGCGCCGATGATGCCGCCGAAGTCGCCGCCGGCCGGCAGCGCATCGATCCGGCCGGCCATCGCATCGATCTGCGCATCCGAGAGCGCAGCTGCGCGCGCGGCGGCCTCGTCCGGATCGACCCCCTGGCGCGCCAGTTCGGCGCGCACCTCGGCGCGCGCGAGCAGGGCCGCGAGGCGCCCACGGCGCGACTGAGCCGCGCTCGCGATGTCCGCATGCGCGACTGCCTGCTCGGTGGAAATCAGTTCGGCGTGCGCCGCCGGCAGCGGCATGCCAAGTACGGCTGTGCTGGCGATCAGGATGCGCGCGATGCCGCGTCGGAGCGGGTGACGCATCGTGTGGATGGACGGTTTCATGGGTTTTCCTTTTTTTAGGATGGACAAAGGGTGTTGCCGCCCGGCGCGGTGCGCAACGTGACTGACTGGTGCGTGCTGTTCATCGTTGTAGTTCCTTGCGCCACATCGCCAGACCCGGATCGAAATCAGACCGGTAGCGGACGGCTTGCAACGAGCGTGCCAGAGCAGCTTTTTCCAGAAGTATCAGGACATTGCGTCCTGAAGGCTGGAACGGACCGGGCCCGGACTGTCGCCGTGTGACGACGCGTTTCGGCGCACTCCGTGAAACCGGCTGATTCGAAGGGAAAAGTTCTGTCGCCGGCAGGCGACACCAGCGCGGGAGGGCGGGGGCGTCCGGACCGCGCCCGGGCCGTGTTCAGCTCGGGAGCCGCCCCAGCAACTTCGGTGCCGCGCTTTCCGAGTATCGCTTCATCAGGGGCGTCACGGACACGCCGTGCACCACGGCCGAAGCGACGACGACGGCCGTCGTGATCGACAGCAGCTGCCCGGCGAGCCCGGGTTCGATGCCGTGGCTGATGGCGTACATCAGGTAGTAGATCGAGCCGATACCGCGTATTCCAAACCAGGCCATCAGGGTGCGCTGCGGTCCGGTCACGCCGGTGCCGATCAGTCCGAGATACACCGCCAGCGGACGAATGATTGCAAACAGCACGGGGATGAACCAGAGCACCTCGGCGCGAAAATCGACCGTCGCCAGCAGGGCACCGACCACAAGCACGATCGCCACTTCCGCGAATCGTTCGAGTTGCGCGTTGAAGCGCGCCACTGCCTGCATCATGTTGGCAGGGGAGTCCGGAAGTCGGGTCGACGTGGTTTCTGTGGTCAGGTCGCGCGGCATTGGTGCGATCGCGGCCCCGTTCGAGGATCGGTCGTCAATGCGGCGCAGTGCGAGCCCTGCCGCGAAGACGGCGAGGAATCCATACGTCGCGCACAGCAGCGCCACGCCGTAGGCGAGCGCGATCAGGCCGAACGCGATGAACTCGTCCGATCCCAGGGCTTCGCGATGGCGCCGGCGCAGGTAGATGACAGCGTGGCCTACCAGCGTGCCGAGCGTGTAGCCGATCGCCAGCCCGCCCGCGACTGCCCAGAGCACGTCAATCGCCACCCAGCGCCAACCGAATTCACCAAGATTGTGGAGCGAAAGCAGGCCCAGCCCCAGCATGACGAACGGGAATGCAGTCCCGTCATTGAGGCCGCCTTCGCCGGTCAGTCCGAAGCGCAGCCGGTCGCGTCCGCTCCCCTTGGCGACCTGAACGTCGGAAGCGAGTACCGGGTCGGTGGGCGCAAGAATGCCGCCCAGCAGTATTGCCGCACCGAGCGACAGATCCATCAGATAGACGCCGATGGCGGCAATGCAGGCGACTGTGATCAGCATGGAGACTGAAGCCAGCTGGACGGGAATGCGCCAGCGCCGGTCGTCCAGGGGCAGTTCCAGTTTCATGCCGACCGTGAACAGCGAGATCAGCACGGCGACCTCGGTCATGCGCTCGAGCAGCGTTGAATCGCGGAGCGAATCCACGTCCAGCAGACCGAGCCCTGCCGGCCCGATGCCAAAGCCCACCGCCAGATACAGCATGGCCGAACTGAGGGGAAGCCGCGCCACAAAGGAACTTCCCATGGTCATGGCGATCAGCAATACGCCGACCACGATGCACCACACCATGAATACCGTGGGTTCGCTCACTTCTGCATTTCCCCTTTTCGTTCGAAAACCGGATCTCGGTGCCTGACAAGCGGATGCGACGAACAGTCCCCGCTGCATTCTGAATTCTGCTGTCGCGAATGTATGTGCGACAGACCACTGACTGCGAATGCAAGGAGCTGGCGGTTAAAATGGCGATTCTTCCCGATGAAAAAGCGACTGGTCTGCATGATCACGTTCGAGGAACCCGAAGGTCGAGGCGGATATGGCCCTGCTGCCTGAAAAGAAGCGCTGTGCCTGGCCGGGCAATCCGCTGGCGGTCGAGTATCACGACCGCGAGTGGGGCGTGCCGGTGCACGACGACCGGGTGCTGTTCGAGTTCCTGATCCTCGAGGGCGCGCAGGCCGGCCTTTCATGGGACACGGTGCTGAAGAAGCGCGATCGATACCGGGAAGTCTTCGATGGCTTTGACCCCGCCAAGGTCGCGCGCTACACCGCGGTGAAAAAGGCGGCACTGATGCAGGATGCCGGGATCATCAGGAATCGCGCAAAAATCGAGTCGGCTGTGGTCAACGCGCAGGCATTCCTGGCCGTTCAGAAGGAGTTCGGCAGCTTTTCGGCTTATGTCTGGTCGTTTGTCGATGGAAAGCCGGTGCAGGGCAGGAGAAAAAGTGCCGCAGACATTCCCGCGCGAACCGAACAGTCGGATGCGCTGTCCAAGGATCTCAAGGCGCGCGGGTTCAAGTTCGTGGGGTCCACCATCATGTATGCCTTCATGCAGGCGACCGGCATGGTCAACGATCACACGGCACAGTGCTTTCGTTACAAGGAAATCGGCAGATGAAGCGGTTCGTGTTTCTCATGTTTCTTTCAATGCCGCTGCTCGCGAGCGGCGCGGGATTCGACGTCAACGGCGTGCGGCTCGGAGACACCGAGCTCGCGATCAAGAAGTCTTTCCCCGGCATCCGCTGCAAACCGCTCGAATGGAAGTCGGCTGCCGCCGACCGGCGCTGCGACGATGCGAAGGTGCCCTTCGCGGGGATCGAGTCGCGCGTCACCTTCTATCTGAAAGCCGACGCGGTCCAGGGGTTCGACGTGCGTTTCGACATGGCCAACGTTGATAGCGTGGCCGTGTTCCTGCGCGGCCGCTACGGCAAGCCGCTTTCCGAGGCGCGCGAGAAGATCATCCGCAAGAACAAGGAAGAGCGCGAGGTGTTCAAGATCCTCTGGGAGCAGGGCAGGGACACCGCGCGCCTTTCGGCGCTTTCGACGGGCAAGAACGGTTCGCTGTCGGTCTCGCGTGGCAATTTCGCCGAGGAGATCTATCGCATCCAGTAGGGTGCGTCGGCCGGCGTGCGGGCGCCGTCATCGAGACGCCCGCGTCCGATCTCAGGCGATCAGGCCGCGCGAGCGCAGGTCCGCGATCTGCGCGGACGTATAGCCGAGTTCACCGAGCACCTCGTCGGTGTGCTCGCCATGCATCGGCGCGTGTCGCCTGATCTCCGGCTGCATTGCGGAGAATCCCAGCGGCATGCCGACGACATCGATGTTTCCGAGCGTTGGATGGGCCATCTCCCTGAGCGATGGCCGGTCGGCCGCCTGCGGGTCGCCCAGCGCCTGGTCGATCGTATTGACCGGCGTGGCCGGCACGCCCGCGCGCTCGAGCAATTCGAGCAAGGGCGCACGCGCGTGCTGCGCGATCGCTCTTGTAACCGCGCCTTCGACATCCGCGCGGTTCGCAACCCGGGCCATGTTGGTGGCGTAACGCGGATCCTCGATCATCGCTTCCAGCCCGAGCGCGCGTGCCACCCGCTGCCACAGGCGGTCGTTGCCGCCGGCGACGAATATCCACAGATCGTCGGCACAGCGGAAGTTCCTGTAGGGCACCAGCGACGGGTGGGCGGAACCGAGCGCCTTCGGCACCGTACCCGTGAGCAGGTAGTTCTGGGCCTGGAAGTTCATCAGGCCGATGGAGGTATCGAACAGCGAGCCGTCGATGCGCTGGCCGACGCCCGTCTTCTGGCGCTGGAGGATCGCGTTCACGATCCCGAAGCTGCACAGCGTGCCGGTCATGATGTCCAGCACCGATACCCCGCAACGCACGGGCGCCGAGTCCGGTTCGCCGGTGATCGACATTACGCCGCTGAACGCCTGCATCAGCGCCTCGTACCCGGCTTCGGCCGCGCGCGGACCGGTGCGCCCGAACGCCGACACCGCACAGTAGATCAGGCGGGGGTTGCGGGCGGCGAGCACGTCCCAGCCGAGCCCGAACGATTCCATCGTGCCGGTGCGGAAATTCTCGATCAGCACATCCGCGCGGCTTGCGAGCTCCAGCGCGATCTGTGCCGCCTCGGGCTGCTTCAGGTCGAGGGCGATCGCGCGCTTGTTGCGGTTGTTGACGATATAGGCGCCCGATTCGCCGCCGCGCTGCGGCGGCCAGGTGCGCGACTCGTCGCCGCCGCGCACATCCTCGATCTTGACCACATCGGCGCCCATGTCGCCGAGCATCGCGCCGCAGATGGGGCCGGCCAGCACACGAGAGAAGTCGACGACGCGGATCCCGTCGAGGGGCAGCGCATTCGCGCCCCTTGCCTCTACTCCTGCTGCATTCATTCGTGTTCCTTGAGTTGTCGGGATGCAAAGGCTGGCGGATCGAAGGCCGTGATCGGCGGCAGCGCGCCATCGTAGCGTTCGATATCGACCAGTGCGGTATGTGCGCTGCAGCCTTGCGTGAGCCGGGACGTGCCCCGGTCGCGCGTCAGTACATTGGGGTTGCCGTGCTTGTCGAGTGTGCCGTCCTCGGCTGGATCGAGCGGGTCGTACCAGGCGCCCGTGGCCATCATCGCCACGCCGCGGCGCAGGCCCGCATCGAGGCGGGCGCCGGCAAGGCAGGCGCCGCGTTCGTTGAATACGCGCACGACGTCGCCAGCCGAGATGCCGCGCTCCGCCGCGTCGTCCGGATTCAGGAGCACGGGTTCGCGGTCACGGATCTTGTTTGCCCGGCTGAGCGCACCATGGTCGTACTGGCTGTGCAGTTTGGTGGAAGGCTGGTTTGACAGCAGGTGCAGGCGCAGATCGCCAGGCTGCCGGCTTCCCAGCCATTCCGCGGGCTCCAGCCAGACCGGGTGGCCGGGACAGTCGGCATAGCCGAACGCGGCGATGGTGTGCGAATGAATCTCGATTCGACCGGTGGGGGTGGGCAGGGGATTGGCCTGCGGGTCGGCGCGAAACGCATCGAGGAACACCGCGGGCCGCGCCGGCGCCGGCATTTCGAGCAGGCCGCGCGACCAGAACAGGTCGAAGTCCGGCAGGTCGATGTCGAAGTCGCGCGCGCGCACGCGCGAGCGCGCGTACAGTTCGCGCAGCCACTGCATGGGGTCGCGCCCTTCGGTATAGGCCGTGTGCGAGCCGAGGCGCGCGGAGAGCGCGCTGAAAATCGCATAGTCGTCGCGCGCTTCGCCCACCGGTTCGATTGCGCGTTTCATTGCGACCATGTAGCGGTCGCGCGTGGCGCTGCCGATGTCGTCACGCTCGAGCATGGTGGTGGCAGGCAGCACCACGTCGGCCATCTTTGCACTCGCAGTCCAGTACTGCTCGTTGACAACGATGGTCTCGGGCCGACGCCAGGCGGCGATCAGCCGGTTGATGTCCTGGTGATGATGAAACGGGTTTCCGCCTGCCCAGTAGATCAGCCGGATGTCGGGATAGACGAGCGTGTCGCCGTTGAATTCCAGTCGCCCGCCGGGGTCGAGCAGCATGTCGGCGATCCGCGCCACCGGGATCTGGGTCTTCACTGCGTTGGCGCCCTGTGGCAGCACTGGCCCGGAGAAGGCGGCGCCGTTCGCGCCAGCGTTGTTGATTGCCGCATAGCCCAGGCCGAAGCCGCCGCCGGGCAGGCCGATCTGCCCCAGCATGGCGGCCAGCGTCACGAGCATCCAGAAAGGCTGTTCCCCGTGGTCGGCCCGCTGCAGCGACCAGCTTGCGTTCAGCATGGTTCGCTTTGCCGCCATGCGCCCGGCGAGCTGCGAGATTCGTTCGGGTGCGATGCCGGTGATGTCCGACGCCCAGCGCGCATCCTTGGGCTGGCCGTCGGCGTCCCCGGTCAGGTAGCGTTCGAACTCCGGATAGCCGGCGCAGTGGGTATCAAGGAAGCTGCGGTCGTGTCGCCGGTGCCTGTGCAGTTCGTGCGCGAGCGCGAGCATCAGCGCGACATCGGTATTTGGACGGATCGGCAGCCACTCGACGCATCCGTCGGCGCCGCAGTCCAGGTCGGTGCGCGCCGGGCTGATATTCACGATCGTGCAGCCAGCCGCTGCCAGACGGGCCAGCCCGCCGCGCAGCCAGTGTTGCGAGGCCCCCCCGGTGCCGACCTGCGCGTTCTTCCCCGGCAGGCCGCCGAAAGCGACGAACAATTCGCAATGCGCTTCCAGCACCGGCCAGGACGTCATGCGCCCGATGATGTCGTCCATCGACATGAGGATCCGCGGCATCAGGGTGCGCGCGGCACCGAGGCTGTAGGTGCCCACATGCCCGGTGTAGCCACCGGCGCAGTTCATGAAGCGGTGCACCTGGCTTTGCGCGTGATGAAAGCGTCCCGCGCTCGACCAGCCATAGGAACCGGCAAAGATCGCCGCGTTGCCGTGCGTTGTACGCACGCGTGCAATTTCGCCTGCGACCAGGTCGAGTGCTTCGTCCCAGGAAACCTCGACGAAAGGGTCGATGCCGCGGCGTTCCGGCGCGGCGCCGGGTCCGTGCTCGATCAGGCTGCGTCGCACGGCCGGTCGGCGCACCCGGGTGGGTCCGGTGACGGCTGCTGCGACCGCGCTGCCGATGGGGGACGGATCGGGGTCGTGCGCAAAGGGGCGCAGTCCTGTGACCCGGCCGGCTTCGCGCTCGACTTCGTAGATACCCCAGTGCATCGAGGTGAGCAGGGGCGTGCTCATGCGGCCCGCATGTCTACTGGAGCTTGGCGCCGGTCTCCGCGACGATTTTGGCCCACTTTTCTATCTCCTCGCGGATGAATTTTCCGGTTTCCTCGGGTGTGGCGATCAGGGGGTTGGCGCCCTGTTTGGAGAACACCGTTCTGACCGAGGGTGAGCCTAGCACCTTGTTGATCTCCCGGTTGAGCGTGGTGATGACCTCGCGCGGGGTTCCCGCCGGGGCCACGATCGCGAACCAGGGCGAAGCGACGAATTCCGGCATGCCGAGCTCGACGAAGGTCGGCACGTCGGGCAGGAGCTCGGAGCGCTTGGCGGAAAGGACGGCCAGTGCGCGCAGCCTGCCAGCCTTGATGTGCTCGATCACGGCGGGCAGATTTTCAAAGTCCGCGTCCACCACGCCCGCGATCAGATCGATCACCGCAGGGCCCGAGCCCTTGTACGGGATGATGTTGATCGAGGTGCCGGTGCGCAGGCGAAACAGTTCGGTCAGCAGGTGGCCCTGGGACCCCAGCGCGTTCAGTGCAATTGTGAGCTTGCCCGGATTTTCCTTCGCATAGGCGATCGTCTCCTTTACACCTTTGGCCTTGAACGCGCTGCCTGCCACCAGCACCATGGACACGTCGCCAACCATCGAGACCGGCGCCAGGTCGTGCTGCACTGAATAGGGGACTTTCTGGTAAAGCTTGAGGCCCACGGCGAGCGGCGCCGACGAGGACAGCAGTATGGTGTAACCGTCAGGCGTGGCCTTTGCAGCGGCGTCGGTCCCGATGACCCCGCCGGCACCGCTGCGGTTCTCGACCACGAAGGCCTGTCCGAGGCTCGACTGCAGGCGTTCGGCGATCACGCGCGCCATGATGTCGGTGGTTCCTCCCGGGGGAAAGGGCACGATCATCTTCACCTGCTTGGCAGGATAGCCCTGGGCGGGGGCGGTAAACGGGATGCAGGCGGCGGCCAGCGTGACGGCGATTCGGATCAGGCGTTTCATTCGGTCTCCAGCGTGGTTGACTCAATCGGCCCCACGGGCCGGCCGTATCCCGGTCGCTGCCGGGAAGTTCTTGAAGGTGCCCTTGGAGCGGCTGTACATCCTGCGCTCGGGGCAGTGCTCGACGCTCATGCCGTAGAGGTGCAGGTTGCAGTGCGGACCGTCGGCGCCCAGGTGAATCGAATGGATGTCCTCCGGCATCAGTGCGACCGCCGTCCCGGCCACGATGTCGATTTCACCGGATTGCTCGATATGCGCCACGCCCGGCTGCGAGCGGTCGTCGGTGCGCGTGTAGAGCTTGTTGTTCTCGCGACCGTGTACGCCCGCAATCACCGCCCAGGTGGAATGATCGTGCGGCGGAGCGAAGCCGCCGGGTGCGGGCGCAACGACGTAGAGTGCGTAGCGATGGTCGGGATCTTCCGACAGCCGGTACATGCTCGAATTGCCGCCTTCAAGCGGCGGGAACTCCTCGACCGGAAACAGATCGCGTCGTGCCGCGAGTGACTTCAACTCGGTCTCGATACGGGCAAGGACCGCTCGGTCGACACCGGGTTCGGCGAGGCTGCGCACGCGTACCAGCATCGCGCGCACGAGCTGCATGCGCTCGGCGACAACATCGCTGATCGATTCTGGCTGTGGCGATGCAGTCATCTTGAATACCCTCTGAAGGTTCGGGGAAGCACCAGCATGGAAGGAGTATTCGTCATGGGGCTCCGCCTGCGCAACGCCCGATCTGGCATATCGGCGATATATTTCGCAGATTGAAATATAGAAACCGTTTTTCGCACTGCGGTAAGTCATGTTACGTTTCAATACGCGAACGCTCGGATCGATGTGTTGACAGGGCTGGCAGCGGTTATCGATGATCCGTCCGTACCCTCCGGAGGATCCGCCATGACCAGCTACGTCCGCTACATCGACAAGACCCGCGACTACTACCTGTCGCAGGGCTACGACAAACCCTACCAGTGGGCGCACTTCGACGAGGTGCCGTTCACGCCCATGACGAAGCCGCTGTCGAAGTGTCGCGTGACGCTAATCTCGACCAGCGAGATCTCGATCCGCGGCGGGGAACAGGTCGAGGATGAAACGCAGATGGGCATCGTCGGCGGGACCTACACGATCCCCTCGGATCTGCCCGCAGCGCAGCTCTACAGCCCCTCGCACAGCTTCGACCAGGCCGCCACGACGCTGGAGGACGTGGACGCGTTCTTTCCGACCACGCGCCTGCACGAGGCGCTGGCCGCCGGCCGCATCGGCGGGCTGACCGCGCGCTTTCACGGCGTGTTCAATGCCTACAGCCAGCGCCGCACGCGCGAACGCGATGCGCCGGCCGTGCTCGAGCGCTGCCGGGAGGATGGTGCCGATGTCGCCGTGCTGGTGCCGGTCTGCCCGGTGTGCCACCAGACCATCAGCCTGGTCGCGCGCCACCTGGAGGCCAACGGAATTCCGACTGTGGTGCTGGCCGCGGCGCGGGACATCGTCGAGCACGTCGGCCTTGCGCGCGTGGTACACACCGACTTCCCGCTCGGCAGTCCCTGCGGCGAGCCGCACAACCCGGAGCAGCAGCGCGCGATCCTCGAGATGGGCTTCAAGCTCCTCGAGAGCGCCTTCGCGCCGCGCACCACCCTGCAGACCCCGTTCCGCTGGAGCCATGGTGATGAATGGAAAGAGCGCGTGTTCACGCCCGAGCAGCCGTGGAAATCCGGCGAAGTCGAAGCCGACTGGCTGAAGAAGAAGGAGATCTACAAGAAGCTCAAGGCCGAAGGGAAGGTCTGATGGCGGCCGCGAGCGTGACCGTGTATTCGACGCCACTGTGCGCGCCCTGCGAGCGCCTGAAGCTCTACCTCAGGACGCACAGTGTGGCCTTCGAGGCCAGGGACCTCATGATGGACGAGGAGGCGGCCGAGAAGATCGAGGATCTCGGCATCCGCTCCTCGCCGGTGCTTGAAGTCGACGGTAAATTCTATTCGGGCGTGCAACTGACGCCCGAGGTCCTTGCAAAGGTGCTGGGCATCGCATGAGCGGCCCGCTCGAGGGCGTACGCGTCATCGACCTTTCGACGGTGCTGATGGGACCGTTTGCGACCCAGATACTCGGCGACATGGGTGCCGAGGTGATCAAGGTCGAATCCCCGGACGGTGACGTGACCCGCCAGCTGTGGCCGTACCGCAACCGCGGGATGAGCCATTTTTTCATGAACGTCAACCGCAACAAGCGCTCGGTCGTGCTGGATCTGAAGCGGGCCGAGGCGCGTGACGCGGTGCTTGCGCTGGCTGCCGGCGCTGACGTTCTGGTCTACAACATCCGCCCACAGGCGATGGCGCGCCTGCGCCTGTCGTACGAGGAGGTGAGCGCCGCAAATCCGCGCATCATCTATGTGGGGGCGTTCGGCTACAGCCAGCGCGGTCCGTATGCGGCGCGGCCGGCCTACGAAGACCTGATCCAGGGTGCGATCGGCCTGCCCGCGCTTTTCCAGGTGCAGGGTGCGGAGGAACCCCATTACGCGCCGATCAATCTGGTGGACAGGGCCGTCGGCCAGCAGATCGCGAGCGCCGTCGGCGCCGCGCTCTACTATCGCGAAAAGACCGGCAAGGGGCAACGCATCGACATCCCGATGTTCGAGCACATGCTGGCGCTGGTCCTCGGGGAGCACCTGGGCGGCGCCGGATTCGAGCCGCGCATCGATGCGCCCGGTTATGCGCGCATCCTCTCGAAGGAGCGGCGCCCTTTCCGGACCAGCGATGGCTACATCTGCATCCTGATCTACAACGACAAGCAGTGGCGCGCGTTCTTCGGACTGATCGGAAAACCCGCGCTGATGGATGAGGATGCGCGCTTCGCGAATGCCGATTCGCGCAGCCGCAACTATGGCGCCACCAATGCGCTGCTGGCCGCGGAAATCGCCAGGCGCACCACCGCCGAGTGGGTGGAGGCGTTCGCCCAGGCCGACATCCCTGCGCAGCGCATGAACGACCTCGAGGACATCATCGCCGACGAGCACCTCGCGGCAATCGGCTATTTCACCCTGCGCGAGCATCCGACTGAAGGCACGATACGTACGATGGCCGTTCCCTCCGAGTGGTCCGAGTCGGCGCCCGGGTACCGGCGGCATGCCCCGTTGCTCGGCGAGCATACGCGCGAGGTGCTGCTCGAGGCCGGGTTCGACGCGGACGCGGTCGAGGCGATGATCGAAAGCGGGGCGGCGCGCGCCGCCTGAAAGCGCGCAATGCCGCGATTCAGGCGGCGTCCAGGGCGCTTTCGATCGAGCGCGCCATCTGCGCCAGCCGCGGACCCAGGTCGTTCTCCAGCGCGCCGGGCGCCAGGTTCTCGACCCTGACTGCGCAGTTGAACACCATCACCTGCGCGTTGCCTGGCGGGCGGATCGGCACGGCGACCGTGTGCGTGTGCGGGTCGTAGTCACCCTGACCCAGACAGAAGCCGCGTTCGATGTAGTCGTTCAGCCCGCGCTCGACCTGCACGGCGTGGGCGTTCCAGAGCGCGGGCGTCTTGACTTGCAACTGGTTGATCATTGCGGTGCGCTCGTGCGCGGGCAATGCGGCGAGGTAGGCCCTGCCCATTGCCGAGACGACGATCGGGAAGGTCTGGCCGATATCGGGTTTGACCGCGCGGCTGCCCTCGGAGCGCGCGGTTTCGATGTAGACCATGTTGAGTCGCTCGCGGATCCCGAGCGATACCCAGCCCCGCGCATGATCCGCCAGTTCCTTCATCGGCAGGCGCGCGACCTGGCGCACGCCGAGGTTGGCAAGGAGTGGATGCGCAAGGGAGAGCACCGCCGAGCCCAGCTCGTACTTTCCGTACTTGCCCAGATGTGGATGGTGCTGCAGGTAGCCCAGGCGCGTGAGCGTGTACGCCAGACGCGACACCGTGGGCCGCGGCAGGCCGGTGCGTGCAGCAATGTCCCGGTTCGTGAGGAAGGGTTCGGCGGCACTGAAGCAGGCGAGCACCTGCAGTCCGCGCGACAGGGTGGCGGCGAACTGACGGTCCGGATCCGGCATTCCGGGATCGTTGCGGCGGATTTTCAAGTGATGTCAGAAGAGGTTGAGCGCAGGGGAGGGCGTCTTCGCAAGCGCAAGCAGGATGGCGACCCCGGAAACTCTGGTCAAGCGCCAAGGTTGCGGTGCAGCAGTTGATCGCGACCGTTCGTCCATGCGGATTCCTCATTGCGCTGTTCCGGTGCAATGCATAGCATGCGGATACAAATTTCAGATGGCCGGAGAAAAAAATCCAATGAGCACAATGCGCAAGATCCTGATCATGGGCGCCTCCTATGGCTCGCTGCTGGCAATCAAGCTGCTGCATGCCGGCCATACGGTGAAGCTGATCTGCCTGCCCGCCGAAGCGGATCTATTCAATTCCGAAGGCGCCATCGTGCGCATGCCGATCAAGGGCCGCGAAGGCCTGGTGGAGATCGAGTCGAGGAAGCTCTCCGGGAAACTGTCCGCGGGCGGTCCGCAGTCGGCCAATCCCGCCGATTACGATCTGGTCGTGCTCGCGATGCAGGAGCCGCAGTACCGCTCGCCCGGCGTGCGCGAACTGCTGGACGCCGTGGCGAAGGCGAAGGTGCCCTGCATGTCGATCATGAACATGCCGCCGCTGACCTATCTCGCGCGTATCCCCGGCATCGACGTGAAGGCCTGCCGCAGCTGCTACAAGGATCCCGAGGTGTGGGACAGCTTCGATCCGACGCTGATGACGCTGTGCAGCCCGGATCCGCAGGCGTTTCGTCCGCCGGAGGAAAAGGTCAACGTGCTGCAGGTGCGCCTGCCGACCAACTTCAAGTCGGCGCGCTTCGCGTCGGATGCGCACACCGCGATGCTGCGCGAACTGGAGGCGGACATCGAGGCGGTGCGCTTCGACACCGGATCCGGAATGATCGAACTGCCGGTCAAGCTGAAGGTGCACGAGTCGGTGTTCGTGCCGCTGGCCAAGTGGGCGATGCTGATCGCCGGCAACTATCGCTGCGTACAGAAGGACGCGATGCGTCCGATCAAGGACGCCGTGCACTCCGATCTCGCGGCCTCGCGCGAGGTCTTCAACTGGGTCGTGAAGCTCGTGCGTGTCGCTGGGCGCGAACGAGAAGGACCTCGTGCCGTTCGAGAAGTACGCCGCCGCCGCGCAGGGGCTCGCCAACCCCTCGTCAGCCGCGCGCGCCTTGTTCGGCGGGGCGCCCAACATCGAGCGGGTCGACCGCCTGGTGCAGACCGTGGCGGCGCAGAAAGGCATGCGCTCCGCGGTGCTCGACGAACTGGTGGGCATTGTCGATGCGCGCCTGGAACTCAACCGCAAGGCAAAAGCCTGATTGGTTCGAACTCATCCGGTGACGGGGTTGTATCGATACCGATACACGGATTGACCGAAGGCCGGCTCCTGGAGCTGGTCTTTATTTTTAAAAGTTACAGAATCAGACGTACACCCAGGGCCGCTTGAGACGGTCTCTCTGCTGGAAGGCGGCGATGTCGGACTCGTGAAGCTGGGTCAGCGCGATGCCGTCCAGGCCCTCGAGCAGCGCCTTCTTGCGGCGCGGTTCGATCGCGAACGCATGCTCCCCGCCATCCGGGGCGACGACCACCTGCCGTTCGAGGTCCACGGTGAGGCGCGCGTTCGCGGGGTCTGCGGCCAGTGTCGCGCCAAGTACTTGCACCACGTCGTTCGGCAGGATCACGGGCAGCAACCCGTTCTGAAAACAGTTCGCGAAGAAGATTTCGCCGAACGAGGGTGCGATCACGCAGCGAATGCCCATCCCGGCAATCGCCCACACGGCCATTTCGCGCGAACTGCCACAACCGAAATTGATGCTGCCGACAAGGATCTGCGCCTGGCGGAACGGTCCCTGGTTGAGCGGGAACTCGGGATTGTCGCTGCCGTCCGGGAGGAAGCGCGCCATCTCGAACGCATACGGCCCGAGGTCTTCCTTCTCCACTTTGGCACAGCGCTCGACGCGGATGATGAGGTCCGTGTCGACGTTGTCCCTCGGGTACCAGGCGGCGATTGCGGTGAGCGTGGTGAATTTTTCCATGTTCAGTCCAGAAATTCGCGTACGTCGGTGATCTCGCCGGCAATCGCGGCGGCTGCGGCCATGGCCGGGCTGGCGAGGTGTGTGCGCACCTCGGGTCCCTGCCGGCCGACGAAATTGCGGTTCGAGGTCGACACGCAGCGCGCCTTCGGTGCCGCCCATTCCTCGTTGACGCCCACGCACATGGAGCAGCCGGGCTCGCGCCACTGGAACCCGGCGTCGAGGAACACCTGATCGAGGCCTTCGGCCTCTGCCTCGCGTTTGACCCCCACCGACCCGGGCACGATCCAGGCCTCGACATGCTTTGCGACCTTGCGCCCGCGCACGACCCCGGCTGCGATACGCAGGTCGGACACGCGCGAGTTGGTGCATGAGCCGACGAACACGCGGTCGACCTTGGTTCCCGCGATCCGGTCCCCGGCGGCAAGCCCCATGTAGGCGAGCGCATCGGACTTGGATACGTGCCCGGGCTCGGGAATCCTGGCGTCGATGCCGATCACGTCCTCCGGGCTCGTCCCCCAGGTGATCTGCGGTGCGAGTGCGGAGACATCGAGCAATACCTCGGCATCGAACTTCGCATCTGTGTCGGTCGCGAGCGTCTTCCAGTGGGCGACGGCGGCTTCGTACTGCGCTCCGGCCGGTGCAAAGCGGCGGCCCTGCACGTACGCGTAGGTCTTCTCGTCAGGCGCCACCATGCCGATCTTGGCCCCCAGTTCGATCGACAGATTGCACAGCGTCATGCGCGCTTCGATGTCGAGCGCGCGTACGGCGCTGCCCGCGTATTCCACCGCGTATCCGGCCCCACCCGCTGCGCCGATCTTGCCGATCAGCGCGAGGATCAGATCCTTCGCGTAGACCCCGCGGGGCAGCATGCCCTCGAGGCTGGCGCGCATGGTCCGGGGCTTCTTCTGCACGATGGTCTGGGTGGCGAGGATGTGCACCACCTCGCTGATCCCGATACCGAATGCCAGCGCGCCGAGCGCGCCGTTGGTGCAGGTGTGGCTGTCGCCACAGATCACCGTCGTGCCCGGCAGGGTGAGGCCGAGTTCCGGGCCGATGACGTGCAGGATGCCCTGGCCGTCCTGGCCGATGTCGAACAGACGGATCCCCGCCTGCGCGGTCTCGATACGCAAGGTGTCCATGACCTTGACCGACCACGGAAACGCGCCACCGGTGCGGCCGGGCGCGGTGGAGATCACGTGGTCCGCGGTGGCGAAATTGAGCTCGGGGTTTCGCACGGGCGTGCCGTGCGCGCGAAGCGTCGGAAAACCGCGGCTCACCGCCAGTTCGTGCAGGTAGTGCCGGTCCACATGCAGCAGTGACACGCCGCTGCCGAGGTCGGCGACCACGTGTTCGTCCCAGATCTTGTCCAGCAGGGTCCGGCCCATGTTCAGCTCTCCGCGTGCTTTTTCTCGAACGCCCAGACATCCGGGAATCCGGCCAGATCGTGCATCCTGTCCATGCTGAAGGACGGCACCGGGCTTCCGATCGTGCTGCCGTGCTGCGCGAGGTACGTGTAGGCCGACTCGAGGGCCGCGCAGGCGGCGGCCATGCCGACGCTGGGATAGATCGCGATCGAATAGCCCCACGCGATCAATTTTTCGCGCGCGATTTCCGGCGAGCGACCGCTCGGCACCATATTGGCCAGAAGCCACGCGTCGCCGGCCAGCTCAGTGCCGACCTTCTCGAACTCCAGCGCCGTTTCCGGCGATTCGACGAATACGACGTCCGCACCAGCTGCGGCAAACGCCTTGCCGCGCGCGATTGCCTCGTCGATGCCGTGCGAAGTGCGCGCGTCGGTGCGCGCGATGACGAGGAAATCCGTGCTGCGCCGTGCCTCGACCGCAACTTCGATGCGCTTTTGCATGTCCTTCAGCGGCACCACCCGGCGGTTCGGCGTATGCCCGCACTTCTTCGGCATCTCCTGGTCCTCGATCTGGATCGCCTGCACGCCGGCGGCTTCGTAGCCGCGCACGGTTTCGCGGATGTTGATCAGGCCGCCGAAGCCGGTGTCCGCGTCCGCGATCAGCGGCCGGGTGATGCCGCCGGCGATCGTGCGGGCGCGTTCGACCATGTCGCGGTAGGTGACCAGGCCCGCGTCCGCCACGCCAAGGTGCGAGACCGAGACGCCATAGCCCGTCATGTACAGGGCCTTGAAATCCATCCGGTCGGCGATCTTGGCGGAGAACATCTCGAACACGCCGGGGGCGGTGATGAATTCGCGCGCGGCGAGCATGCTGCGCAGGCTGTTCATCGGCGGCTTCCTTTCATGGATGTGTCTCCTGGTTGGATCCGGAGCATTCTAGCGGCGCGCCGGATCAGCGCGGGTAGGAGCCGTTGTTGCAGTCCAGCGTGGTGCCGTTGACGTACTCGGGCGAGGCCGAGCCCAGCCACAGGATCGCCTCGGCGACTTCAGAGGGCCGTGCGGCACGGGCCGAATAGACGCTACGCTCGACCATGTCCTTTCGCGACTGCGGCAGCTGCTCGTACATGTCGGTGTGGGTCGGGCCGGGCGCAACCGCATTGACCAGCACGCCGTGACGACCGAGTTGCGTGGCCCAGCTCTTGGTGAGATTGAGCAGCCCGGCCTTGGTGATCCCGTACCAGAGGTCGGGATGGCCGGTGAAGGCTGCCACCGATCCCACGTTCACGATCCGCCCCCGCTTGCGCGCCACCATCTGCGGCGAAAGCGCAGCGATCAATGCCACCGGGGCCTCGAGGTTGACGGCGATGATCTCGCGCTTGTGGGCATCGGGAATGGCGTCGTAGGGCTCGCAATAGAGCACGCCCGGCGTTGTTCACCAGGGTGTCGACTTCGCCCAGAGTCGCAGCCATCGCCGCGATGCCCGCGATGTTGGTCAGGTCGTACTCGATGCGCTGCACTTCGCCGGTCGCGTCGAAGTTCGAGAAGTCCTTGTCGAGCGCGAGGACCCGCCAGCCGGCGCCAAGGAACGCGCGCGTGGTGGCCAGGCCGATGCCGCGACCGGCGCCCGTGATCAGTGCGGTGCGCACGCGCGCCGGCTCACAGGCCTGGCATCGTGAAGCCGGCGCCCCTCAACTCGGTGATCACCTGCTTCTCGTGTTCGGCGGACAGTTCGGTCAGCGGCGGGCGCACGGTCTTCCACTGCGGGTCGTTGCCGAAATGCGCAATGATGGCCTTGAGCGCGGGGATCATCGGCACCTTCTGCACGATGTTGCGCGTTGCGGTGATGCCCGCCTGCAGCTTGTCGGCATCCGGCCCGCGCCAGTTGCGGTAGACGTTGTCGATCGGCCCCGGGTTCACGTTCCCGGTGGCGGTGATGCAGCCCTTGCCGCCGTTGCGCAGGTTGTCGAGAAGGAATACCTCGCTGCCCGCGAACACGTCGAAGCCGGCCTTGGCGAAGTTGTCGAGCATGGCCTTGGTGTTCGACCAGTCGCCGGAGGAATCCTTCGCTCCTGCGACGATGCCCGGGTACTTGCCCAGCAGCCGCTCGATCAGCGCCATCGTGATCGGCACGGCCGACACCGGGGGGATGTGGTACAGGTACAGGCGCAGGCGATCGTCTCCGACGCGCTCGATGATTTCGGCGAAGTTCCGGTACAGGCCCTCGTCGGACACACCCTTGTAGTAGAACGGCGGCAGCATCAGCACACCGCCACAGCCGAGCTTGACCGCGGCAGAAGTGAGTTTGACCGAATCAGTCAGCGCGCAGGCGCCGGTTCCCGGCATCAGCGCTGCGGCCGGCACGCCGCCCTTGACCAGTGCTTCGAGCAGTTCGAGCTTTTCGTCCACCGACATCGAGTTCGCTTCGCTATTGGTGCCGAACACCGCGAGTCCCGAGCAGCCGTTTTTCATGAGCCACTTGCAGTGGCGGACAAAACGGTCGACATCGGGCGAAAGATCCTTGCGGAACGGGGTGACGACCGGCGAGAGCACGCCGGTGATGCGCTGGGTTGCGGCCATGGGAATGGGTTTTCCTTCGGGAACGAAGGCGCAATTATGCCCGCAGCCGGAGGGCTGGCGAAACTCCGTTTCGCCGCGGGGTAAACTTCGCGCTGAAGTCCCCTGCCTCTGCCATGGAAGCCCGTATGCCTCATTTTTCCGACGCGGTAAATATCGGCGATTTGCGAAAGAGCGCGAAGCGTCGCCTGCCGCGCGCCATCTTTGATTTCTTCGACGGCGGCGCCGAGGACGAAGTCGCACTGCGCGACAACCGCGCCGCGTACGAGCGGGTGCGCATTGCGCCGCGCGTGCTGCGCGACGTCTCGAAGATCGACACTTCCTGCGAGATCCTCGGCGGCCCGTCCAGGCTGCCGCTGGTGATCGCACCCACCGGGGGCATCGGCATCGCCTGGCCCGGCGCCGACCTGGCCATCGCCCGCGCCGCAGCGCACTATGGCGTCCCGTTCACCCTGTCGACGACGGCCACGGCGAGCATTGAAGCCGTTGCCGAAGCCAATGGCGATGGCCGGCGCTGGTTCCAGTTGTATGTGCTCTACGACCGGGACTTCACTGACAAGCTGGTGAAGCGTGCCTGGGCCGCCGGCTACGAGGCGCTGGTGGTCACGGTGGACCTCCCGGTGGGCGGCAAGCGCGAGCGCGATTCCTACAATCGCTTTACCCAGCCGTTCCGTCCGCGTGCCTGGCAGATGCTGGAGGCGCTTGGAAAGCCGCACTGGGCATTGCGGGTGATCGCCAACGGCGGCCTGCCGATGCTCGAGAATCTGCGCGGGTTCACTGCAAAGAAGTCCGAGACTTTGGTGTCTATTTCCTCCGCGGTCGGGCAGAACCTGGACGCGTCGTTCGACGACAACGGCCTGCGGCGCCTGCGCGACCTGTGGAAGGGAAAGCTGATCGTGAAAGGCGTGTCGCGCGCTGACGACGCGGCCCGCATCGTGGAGATGGGCGCCGATTGCATCTGGATCTCCAACCATGGCGGACGCCAGCTGGATGCCGCCCTGGCCACGCTCGATTCGTTGCCGGCCGTGCTCGGGGCGGTCGGGGGCAGGGTGCCGGTGCTGCTCGATGGCGGCGTGCGTCGCGGGGTCGACCTGATCAAGGCGCGCGCCTTGGGCGCGCAGGCCGCATGTGCCGGGCGTCCGACGCTCTACGGCGCGTCCGCGGGCGGTGAGCCGGGCGCGATGCGGGCGCTCGCGATCCTCGCAGATGAACTGGTGCGCAACATGCAGCTCTGCGGTGCCCGGACGATCGCGGAAATCGATCGCGGCCTGATCGCGGGAGAGGCGGCATGAGTGCAGTGCTTCCCGTACTGGTCGCCGGTGGCGGCATCGGTGGTCTGGCGGCTGCGCTGGCGCTTGCGCGCAAGGGATTC
Organism: uncultured beta proteobacterium; assembly: GCA_963844255.1. Taxonomy (GTDB): domain Bacteria; phylum Pseudomonadota; class Gammaproteobacteria; order Burkholderiales; family SG8-39; genus SZAS-79. The sequence goes on along the minus strand of CAWJNP010000018.1, from coordinate 49,232 downwards.
AAGGTCGAGGTCTTCGAGCAAGGCGCCGAATTCAGGGAGATCGGCGCGGGCATCCAGCTCGGGCCGAACGTGTACCGGATGTTCGAGGAACTGGGCCTGCATGACGCCATCGAGCGCTGGTCGGCACACCCCGAGAACCTGGTGATGATGGACGCCCTGACCGGAGAGAAGGTTGCCAGCCTGCCCGTGGGCGGGGAAGGCTACCGGCAGCGCTTTGGCGGATACATGTACGGCGTGATCCATCGCGGTGACCTGCACCAGGTGTTTCTCGACGCCTGTGCTGCCGAGCCGAACGTCGAGCTGCATGTTTCGAGGAAGGTGCTGCGCTACGAGGATCTTGGCACGCACGTGAAACTGCAGCTCGAGGGCGACGAACCGATCGAGGGGTGCGCGCTGATCGGCTGCGACGGACTGTGGTCCGCGGTCCGCCAGCAGATGCTCGGCGACGGCGCGCCGCGGGTGTCGGGGCATATCGCGTATCGGGCCGTGCTGCCGCGCTCGGAAGTGCCGGACGACCTGTGGCAGAACAACGTCGTCCTGTGGGCCGGGCCGAAGACGCATCTGGTGCATTACCCGCTGCGCCGTGGCGAGTTGTACAACCTGGTCGCGGTGTTCCACAGCGATCGTTACGAGGAAGGCTGGGACGTGTTCGGCGACCCGGACGAACTTAAGCGCAAGTTCGCCGACGAGCAGCCCGAGGTGAAGCGGCTGCTCGACAAGATCAACGTATGGAAGATGTGGGTGCTGTGCGACCGGGAGCCGAACCGCGAATGGTCCAGGGGCCGGGTCACCCTGCTCGGTGACGCCGCGCATCCGATGCTCCAGTACCTCGCGCAGGGCGCCAACATGGCGATCGAGGATGCGGTCGTACTTGCGGCGTACGCGGAAATCACCGGAGGAGACTTCGCCAGTGCGTTTCTCAAGTACCAGGAGGCGAGATACCTCCGGACCGGGCGCGTGCAGATGACGGCGCGCTATTACGGCGACATCTACCACGCTGCGGGCGTGGTGCGCGAACTGCGCAACCAGTGGCTGGCCGAGCCTTCCGCCGGCCCGCCCGGCCAGGCCATGGCCTGGCTCTACAACGGCATCACAATCCCCAAAGCATAGGCTGACCCCTAAAGCGTAGGGCGGGGGGAGGTCTGAGGAGGGGGCCACAGCCCCCTCTTCTCCTAGTGTGGAGGTCTGAGGAGGGGGCGCGCAGCCCCCTCTTCTCCTCGCGGGGAGGTCTGAGGAGGGGGCGCGCAGCCCCCTCTTCTCCTATTTGACGATTTCGAGCAATTCAACCTCGAACACCAGCGTCGCACCTGGCTTGATCACCGGCGGCGATCCACGGTCGCCGTACGCCAGCGCAGCCGGACAGACCAGCCGGCTCTTGCCGCCGACCTTGATCTGCTGCACGCCCTCGGTCCAGCACTTGATCACGCCGCTCAGCGGAAACGTGGCCGGCTCGCCGCGCTTGACCGAGCTGTCGAACACCGTGCCGTCGATCAGCGTGCCGTGGTAGTGAACCTTGACCGTGTCGGCGGCCGTCGGCGTCTTGCCCGTGCCTTCCTTGATGACCTTCACGATCGCACCGGACGCGGTTTTCTTCGCGCCTGCCTCGGCGGCGGCCTTGGTCAGAAAGCCTGCGCCCTTCGCCGTCTCCTGCTTGGCAATCGCCTCGGCGCGCGCCTGGGCCAGGGGCTGTATTTTCGGGCCGTAGGTCTGCATCTCCACTTTCAGCGGGTTCTTGAGCACGCCGTCGGCGAGGCCCGCCTTGACGAACTCGATCTCCGCCGCGGTCAGCGAGAAGTCGCCCAGCGACTGGCTCATTGCGACGCCGAGCGCATACAGGGTTTTCTGCGTGTCGTTGGCGGGGTCCGCAGCAAACGCGGGTGCAGCGGCGAGGCCGACGCACAGGACGGCGGATACGCCGGACAGGAAAATTCTCATGAGGGTTCCTTGAATGATGGTGTGAATCGAATCCAGCGGCCTCGTTTCCGGGCACGGGAATTGATGCGCGCATTCTATCCATTCGGCGCCCTGGTGGGCGGGCGCAGGTGCAGGCGGTCGTGCAAGTGCTACAAAGTGTTACAAGGAAGCATTGCCCGCGAACCGCGCGAACCGCTATAAAGCCGTATCAGCATCCCGCGCCGCCGGCGCGATACCCGGAAGTCCCGACCATGCCCGAATCCAACGCATCAGGAACCCGTTCAAACCGCAGGTGGCGCTGGATCTGGCCGGTGGCGGTCATCTTGATTGCCGCAGGCGCCGGGGCTGCGTATTACTACCAGCAGGGTGGATTTCAGAGCGGGAACCCTGCCGCCGGCGACACCGCAAAGCCGGGTCCGGGCAAGGGCAAGGGGCGCTTCGGTCCCGGGTCGCTGGCGACGCCGGTGATTACGGCGCCCGCGAAGTCCGGTGAGGTCAATGTCATTCTCGCCGGGCTCGGTTCGGTGACGCCGCTGGCTACTGTGGTCGTAAAGAGCCGGATCGACGGACAACTGATGCGCGTCGCCTTCAAGGAGGGCCAGGTGGTGCGCGCGGGCGACCTGCTCGCGGAGATCGACCCCCGTCCCTACCAGGTGCAGCTCGCCACGGCTGAAGGGCAGATGGCGCGCGACCAGGCCTTGCTGAAGAACGCGCGCATCGACCTCGAGCGCTACCGCACATTGCAGGAGCAGGATTCGATCGCGAAGCAGCAGGTCGACACGCAGGAGGCCCTGGTGCGCCAGTACGAGGGTACCGTCAAGATCAACCAGGCGGCCATCGAATCCGCAAGGCTGCAGTTGTCCTACTGCCGGATCACCGCGCCGGTCAGCGGGCGCCTCGGCCTGCGCCAGGTGGACAGCGGCAACATGGTGCGCGCAGGGGACGCCAACGGGCTGGTCGTCATCACCCAGCTGCAGCCGATCGCCGTGGTGTTCTCGATCCCGGAAGACAGCCTGCCGCCGGTCATGGCCAAACTGCGCGCCGGCGCGAAACTCCCGGTGGATGCCTACGACCGCGCGGACAAGGTCAGGCTTGCGAGCGGCGCGCTGCTGACGGTCGACAACCAGATCGACCCGGCCACGGGCACGGTGAAGCTCAAGGCGCAGTTTGCGAACGCCGACAACGCGCTGTTCCCCAGCCAGTTCGCCAACGTGCGCATGCTGGTCGATGTGAAGCCCGATGCAGTCCTGATTCCGGGCGCAGCGGTACAGCGTGGTACCCCGGGCACCTACGTCTACGTCGTCAAACCCGACAGCACGGTGAGCGTGCGCAAGGTGAAACTCGGACCGGTGCAGGGCGAGTCCGTGGCGGTCGAATCGGGGCTTGCGGCCGGCGAGAGCGTCGTCGTCGACGGCGCCGACAAGCTGCGCGAGGGCGCAAAGATCGAGGCGACGACCACCGAGGCGCGCGCAGCGGCCACCGCGCCGCGCAAGGGCGGCGCTGCCAAGGGCGGCACGACGGGACCGGGCGGCGGCGCGGCGCTCTCGCCGGAGGCACGGGCGAAGCGCTGGGCCGAGGTCAACGCGCGCATCGAGCGCGGCGAATTCGGCGAGGAAGTGAAAAAAATGTCGCAGGAGGATCGCATCAAGTACATGCGCGAACTGCGCCGCCAGCGCGAAGCCGGCGGCGGCCCGCAGTAAGCATCCGGGCGTGAATCCCTCGCGCATCTTCATCCTCCGGCCGGTGGCGACCTTGTTGTTCATGGTCGCGATCATGCTGGCCGGCCTCATCGCCTACCGGGTGATGCCGATCTCCGCGCTGCCCGAGGTCGATTACCCGACCATCCAGGTGGTGACGCTCTACCCCGGCGCGAGCCCCGACGTGATGACCTCCTCGATCACCGCGCCGCTCGAACGCCAGTTCGGCCAGATGCCGGGCCTCAACCAGATGTCCTCGACGAGCTCCGGCGGTGCCTCGGTGATCACGCTGCAGTTCAGCCTTGCGCTGAGCCTCGATGTGGCCGAACAGGAGGTGCAGGCTGCGATCAACGCCTCGGGCAACCTGCTCCCGTCCGACCTCCCGGTTCCGCCGATCTACGCCAAGGTCAATCCGGCCGACACGCCCATCATCACGCTTGCGGTCACCTCGAAGACATTGTCTCTGCCCGTCCTGCAGAACCTCGTCGACACGCGGGTTGCGCAGAAGCTGTCGCAGCTGGCCGGCGTGGGACTGGTCAGCCTCGCCGGCGGGCAGCGGCCCGCAGTGCGCATCCAGGCCAATCCCAAGGTGCTCGCCGCCTACGGCCTGTCGCTCGATGACCTGCGGACCGCCATCGCTGCCGCCAACGTCAACCAGGCAAAGGGGAGCTTCGATGGCCCGGCGCGCGCCTCGACCATCGATGCAAATGACCAGCTGCGCTCGGCTGACGAGTACCGCAACCTGATCGTTTCCTACAAGGCCGGCCGGCCGGTGCGGCTGTCGGATGTGGCCGAAGCGGTGGACGACGCGGAGAACGTGCGGCTGGCGGCATGGGCCAACGAATCTTCCGCGGTACTGGTGAACATCCAGCGCCAGCCCGGCGCGAACGTGATCGAAGTGGTCGACAGCATCAACAAGCTGCTGCCCCAGTTGCGCTCGACGCTGCCGGGTTCGGTCGACGTCGCGCTGCTCACCGACCGGACGACAACCATCCGCGCCTCGGTGCGGGACGTCAAGATGGAGCTCGCCCTCGCGGTCGCGCTGGTGGTGTTGGTGATCTTCCTCTTCCTGCGCAACGGCCCCGCGACTGCGATCCCCAGCGTTGCGGTGCCGGTCTCGCTGATCGGCACCTTCGGGGTGATGTACCTCGCCGGATTCAGCATCAACAACCTTACCCTGATGGCGCTGACCATCGGCACCGGATTCGTGGTCGACGACGCGATCGTGATGATCGAAAACGTGTCGCGCTACATCGAGGGCACTGAAAATACGCCGCCGCTTTCCCCGCTCGAGGCGGCGCTCAAGGGGTCGGAGCAGATCGGGTTCACGATCATCTCGCTGACGGTATCGCTGATCGCGGTGCTGATCCCGCTGCTGTTCATGGGTGACGTGGTGGGCCGCCTGTTTCGCGAATTCGCGATCACCCTCGCGGTGGCGATCCTGATCTCCGCGCTGGTCTCGCTCACGCTCACGCCGATGATGTGCGCCAAGCTGCTGCGCCACCGGCCCGAGGCCGAACGCGGTGCGTTCTACCGCGCAAGCGGGCGTTTCTTCGACGCGGTGATCGCGCGCTATGCAGTGATGCTCGACTGGGTGCTGGAGCGGCAGACAGCCACGCTGCTGGTTGCGATCGGGACGCTCGCGCTGACGATCGTTCTCTACGTCTTCATACCCAAGGGCTTCTTTCCGATCCAGGACACCGGCCTGATCCAGGGCGTCACCGAAGCGCCGCAGTCGATCTCCTTCGGCGCGATGTCGGAACGACAGCAGGCGCTGGCGCGCGTGGTGCTGGAAGACCCGGCCGTTGCCAGCCTCTCGTCCTTCATCGGCGTGGACGGCGTCAATACAACGCTCAACAGCGGCCGGTTGCTGATCAATCTGAAGCCGCACGCCGAGCGCAAGGACGAGGCGGCGGAAGTCATACGCCGCCTGCAGTCCCGGGTCGCGAAGGTCGAGGGCATCGCGCTCTACATGCAGCCGGTGCAGGACCTGACCATCGAGGACCGGGTCAGCCGCACCCAGTACCAGTTCAGCGTTGAGGATGCCGATCCGGCCGAGCTGAGCCTCTGGGTGCCGCGGCTGGTCGAGCGCCTGCGCGGCCTGCCGCAGCTGGCAGATGTGGCGAGCGACCTGCAGGACCAGGGCCTGCAGGCCTATGTCGAGATCGACCGCGCGACGGCGGGCCGCCTCGGTGTCACGACGGCGGCCATCGACAACGCGCTCTACAACGCGTTCGGCCAGCGCCTGATCTCGACCATCTTCACGCAGACCAGCCAGTACCGCGTGGTGCTCGAGGTGAAGCCGGAGTTCCGGACCGGGCCGGCCGCGCTCGATGACATCCACGTGAGTTCCTCGAACGGCGAGCAGGTCCGCCTGTCTGCGCTCGCCCGCGTGATCGAAAAACCCACCCCGCTGGTGATCAACCACCTCGGCCAGTTTCCTTCGGCCACGATCTCGTTCAATCTGGCGCCGGGCGCGTCCCTGGGCGATGCAGTCGACGCGATCCACGCTGCCCGCAAGGACATCGCGCTGCCGCTCTCGGTGCAGACGCGCTTCCAGGGCGCGGCGCTCGCATTCCAGGCATCGCTCGACAATACGCTGCTGCTGATCCTCGCCGCGATCGTCACCATGTATATCGTGCTTGGCGTGCTGTATGAAAGCTACATCCATCCAGTGACCATACTGTCCACGCTGCCATCGGCCGGCGTCGGCGCGCTGCTTGCGCTCATCGTGTCGAAGAACGACCTGGGGATCATCGGGATCATCGGGATCATCCTGCTGATCGGGATCGTGAAGAAGAACGCGATCATGATGATCGACTTCGCGCTCGAGGCCGAGCGCAAGGAGGGCCGATCACCGCATGAGGCGATCCGCCAGGCCTGCCTGCTGCGCTTTCGTCCGATCCTGATGACGACGCTGGCGGCGCTGCTCGCCGCGCTGCCGCTGATGCTCGGCAGCGGAGTCGGCTCCGAACTGCGCAACCCCCTGGGTATCACCATGGTCGGCGGACTGCTGGTGAGCCAGGTGCTGACGCTCTTCACCACACCGGTGATCTACCTGTGGTTCGACCGGCTGGCGCGGCGCACCCGCGGGGTCGCAGGATGAGGGTCGCGTGAACATCAGCCGTCCCTTCATCGATCGGCCCGTGGCCACGACTCTGCTGACACTGGGCATCGCGCTGGCCGGGGCCATCGCGTTCAAGCTGCTGCCGGTCGCGCCGCTGCCGCAGGTGGACTACCCGACGATCTCGGTGCGCGCGGTGCTGCCCGGGGCGAGTCCCGAGACGATGGCGGCCACTGTCGCCACGCCGCTGGAGCGTGCGCTCGGCCGGATCGCCGGGATCACCGAGATCACCTCCTCGAGTTCCCTCGGTGCGACGCGGATCACGCTGCAGTTCGACCTCAGCCGCAGCATCGACGGCGCGGCGCGCGACGTGCAGGCCGCGCTGAACGCCGCGCGCAGTTCGCTGCCCAGCGGGCTGCCGAACAACCCGACCTACCGCAAGGTCAACCCGGCCGACGCGCCGATCATGATCCTCTCGCTGACCTCCGACACCATGACGCCGGGCCAGATCTATGACGCGGCCTCCACGGTGCTCGCACAGAAGCTTTCGCAGGTGCAGGGCATCGGCGAGGTGACCGTCGGCGGCAGTTCGCTGCCGGCGGTGCGCGTGGAACTGAATCCGGCGACCCTGAACAAGTACAGGATCGGCATGGAGGAGGTGCGTTCCGCGATCGTGTCGACCAACGTGAACCGGCCCAAGGGTTCGGTCGAGGACGCCACGCGCCACTGGCAGATCCTCGCCAACGACCAGGCGAAGCGGGCGGCCGACTACATGCCGCTGATCGTCGCCTACCGGAATGGCGCGGCGGTGCGCCTGTCGGATGTGGGCGAGGTGGTCGATTCGGTGCAGGACCTGCGCAACTCGGGCTCGGCCAACGGCCGGCAGTCGGTGCTCATCATCCTCTACCGCCAGCCGAACGCGAACATCATCGATACCGTCGACCGGGTGCGCGACCTCCTGCCGGTGCTGCGTGCCTCGATTTCGAGCGCCATCGACGTCGAGGTGGCACTGGACCGCACGCCGACGATCCGGGCCAGCCTGCGCGACGTCGAGCGCGCACTGGCCATTTCGATCGCGCTGGTGATCATGGTCGTCTTCATGTTCCTGCGCAACTGGCGCGCCACCCTGATTCCCAGCGTTGCGGTGCCGGTGTCCCTGATCGGCACCTTCGGCGTGATGTACCTGTGCGGCTACAGCGTGGACAACCTGTCACTGATGGCGCTGACCATCTCCACCGGCTTCGTGGTGGACGACGCCATCGTGGTGCTCGAGAACATCTCGCGCCGCATCGAAGGTGGCATGACGCCGATGCAGGCGGCCCTGCAGGGCTCGCGCGAAGTGGGCTTCACGGTGCTGTCCATGAGCCTGTCGCTGATCGCGGTGTTCATCCCGATCCTGCTGATGGGCGGGATCGTGGGCCGGCTCTTCCGCGAGTTTGCAGTGGTGCTGTCGGTGGCGATCCTGATATCGCTGCTGGTGTCGCTCACCACCACGCCGATGATGTGCGCGCGGCTGTTGCGGGCCGACAGGAAGGAGGACGTCCACGGCCGCCTGTATCGTGCGAGCGAGCGGAGCTTTGCGGCGATGCTGCGCACCTACGAGGTCACGCTCGGATGGGCCCTGCGCCACGGGCGCTTCATGATGGTGCTGCTCGCCGCGACCATCGGGCTGAATGTCTACCTGTACACCATCGTTCCCAAGGGATTCTTCCCGCAGCAGGATACCGGCCGGATCGTCGGGCGGGTGCAGGCCGACCAGAGCATCTCGTTCCAGGCGATGCGCGACAAGGTCGCGGCGTTCGTCGACATCGTGCGCAGCGATCCGGCCGTGGAGACGGTCGTCGCGTTTACCGGCGGTGCACAGAGGAACAGCGCGTTCATGTTCGTCACGCTCAAGCCGCTCGCGGAGAGGAACCTGTCGGCCGACCGGGTCGTCGGGCGGCTGCGCGGCAAGCTTGCCAAAGAGCCGGGCGCGAGCCTGTTCCTCATACCCGTGCAGGACATCCGCATCGGCGGCCGGTCATCCAGCGCACAGTACCAGTACACGCTGCAGGCCGACGAGCTGGATGAACTGCGCGAGTGGGAGCCGAAGGTGCGCCAGGCGATGAGCGACGTGCCGGAAATCGTCGACGTGAACACCGACCGCGAGGACAAGGGCCTGCAGACGACCCTGCAGATCGACCGCGACAGGGCGGCGCAGCTGGGTATCTCCGTGCGCATGATCGATGCGACGCTCAACGATGCGTTCGGCCAGCGCGTGATCTCGACGATCTACAATCCCCTGAACCAGTACCGCGTGGTGATGGAAGCTGCGCCGGAATTCTGGCAGAGCCCCGAGGCGCTGAAGAACGTTTACGTGTCCGCACCGGGCGGAGCACAGGTGCCGCTCTCCGCTTTCGCGACCTACGGGCCGGGAAGCGCGCCCCTCGGCGTGAACCACCAGGGGCAGTTTGCCGCCTCGACGATCTCGTTCAACCTGCCGGTCGGGGTATCGCTCTCGCAGGCCACGTCGGCGATCAAGGTCGCGCTCGATCGGATCGGCGTGCCGACGACGGTGCACGGGACATTCCAGGGGACGGCGCGCGCGTTCCAGGCGTCGCTCGAGAGCCAGCCATGGCTGATCCTTGCTGCCCTGATCACCGTATATATCGTCCTCGGCATGTTGTACGAAAGCCTGGTGCACCCGATCACGATCCTGTCGACCCTGCCCTCGGCCGGCGTCGGCGCCCTGCTCGCGCTGCTGGCGTTCAATACGGAGTTCAGCATCATCGCGCTGATCGGCGTGATCCTGCTGATTGGCATCGTCAAGAAAAACGCCATCATGATGGTCGATTTCGCGCTCGATGCCGAACGAACCCGCGGACTGTCTCCGGAGAAGGCGATCCACGAGGCCTGCCTCCTGCGGTTCCGTCCGATCATGATGACCACGATGGCGGCGCTGCTTGGCGCCGTGCCGCTGGCGATCGGCTTCGGCGACGGTGCCGAGCTGCGTCGACCCCTGGGCATCGCGATCGTGGGTGGCCTGGTGTTCAGCCAAGTCCTGACGCTGTATACGACGCCGGTGGTGTATCTGTATCTCGACCGGTTCAGGCTGTGGGGGGCGCGGCGCTGGCCGTGGTCGGCGCGCCACATGGCCCTCGGAGGACAGGAATGACGAAGCGCGGGATTCGATGGACGGGGTTCGCAGCAATGCTGCTCGCGGGGTGCAGCGCCGGACCGGACTATGTGCGGCCGGTGGTCGAGGCCCCCGCCGCGTACAAGGAGGCCGCGGCCTGGCAACGGGCACAACCGAAGGACGACGTGCGTCGCGGCAGTTGGTGGGCAGCATACGCAGATGCGAAGCTCGACGCGCTGATGGCGCAGGTCAGCGTATCCAACCAGACACTGCTCGCGTCGGAAGCGCAGTTCCGCCAGGCGACTGCGCTGATGCAGTCCGCGCGCGCCGCCTGGTTCCCGAACATGACCGGAGGATTGTCCGAAACGCGTTCGCGGCCTTCGGCTACGACCGGGCCTGTGGTCGGCGTCTCGACCAGCAAGCGCACGATCTATTCGGCGCCGCTGAACCTTTCATGGGAGGCGGACCTGTGGGGCCGCGTCGGGCGCAGCGTAGAGGCCGGCGAGGCCGGCGCGCAGGCGAGTGCAGCAGACGTCGAAAACGTGCGCCTGAGCGTGCAGGCGACGCTCGCTCAGAACTATTTTCAGCTGCGTGCACTGGACGCGCAGCGCCAGCTCCTGGAGCGGACGATCGCGGCCTACGCGAAGTCGCTGGAACTCACCGGCAACCGCTACCGGGTCGGCGTGGTGCCGAAGTCCGATGTGGCGCAGGCAGAGACGCAGCTCAAGTCGACGCAGGTTCAGGCCCTTGAACTGACGGTGTCGCGGGCGCAGCTCGAACACGCGATCGCCGTGCTGATCGGCAAGCCGCCTGCGGAGGTCACGATTGCGGTTACGCCACTGACCGGTTCGCCCCCCCGGATTCCGGTCGCGCTGCCTGCGGACCTCCTGGAGCGCAGGCCCGACGTCGCCGCCGCCGAGCGCCGCGTCGCTGCGGCCAACGCGCAGATCGGCGTGGCTGCTGCGGCGTTCTATCCGGCCGCGACGCTGAGCGCGGCATACGGCGTGCAGAGTGCAACGACCGGAAACTGGTTCACGCTGCCAAGCAGGTTCTGGTCGGTCGGTCCGGCGCTGGCCCTCACGCTGTTCGACGGGGGGCGCAGGCGCGCGGCGAGCGATCAGGCGGTGGCCGCGTATGACGCGACCGTCGCGAACTACCGCGCGACCGTACTGACCGGCTTTCGCGAGGTGGAGGACAATCTCGTCGCCTTGCGCGTACTGGAGGAGGAAGCCGCGCTGCAGGATGAAGCCGTGAAATCCGCGGAACAGTCCCTCACCCATGCGCTGAACCAGTACAAGGCCGGCATCACCACCTACCTGCAGGTCGTGAGCGCGCAGGCCACGGCGTTGGCGAATCAGCGCTCGGCAGCCGACATCCTCGGCCGCCGCATGACCGCCAGCGTTCAGTTGATCAAGGCGCTGGGCGGCGGCTGGGAGGCGGCGAGCCAGCCAAAGCCTGGCAGCTGAACCGGTCGCTCAGTGCTGCGCCTGCAACCGCGCTTCGGTCGCCTGCGCGCAGGTCTTCACGCCGAGCTTTTTCAGCACGAACTCAAGCGGGCAGGCGCCGCTGAAGCCGAACTGGAACAGGTTGGCGCCGACGAAGGTGGTCAGCCAGAGCCAGTGGCGGCTGTGGAACAGCGGGCTCGCGTCCGCGCCCAGCGAGAGCGAGACGAGGATCATTGTGCCCGCGAAGATGCGGATGACGTTTTCGGTGGTCATGGTGTTTCCTTTCAGTGCGGGGGTTGGAGTAGCGGATCGGGTTGTTCGGTGTCCTCCGGCTGCACCGGCAGTGCCTTGCGCCAGGACACGGCGTAGTAGAGGACCGGGATCACGACCAGGGTGAGCAGGGTCGAAACCATGATCCCGAAGATCAGCGAGATCGCGAGACCGTTGAAGATCGGGTCGTCAAGGATGAACAGGGCGCCGATCATGGCGGCGAGTCCGGTCAGCACGATGGGCTTGGCGCGCGTCGCCGCCGAACTGATCACTGCGTCCTGCAGGTCCATGCCCTGCGAGACCTGGAGCTTGATGAAGTCCACCAGCAGGATCGAATTGCGCACGATGATGCCGGCCAGGGCGATCATGCCGATCATCGAAGTGGCCGTGAACTGCGCGCCGAGCAGCGCGTGCCCGGGCATCACGCCGATGATGGTCAGCGGGATCGGCGCCATGATCACCAGCGGCACGACGTACGAGCGAAACTGCGCGACCACCAGCAGGTAGATGAGCACCAGGCCGACCGCATAGGCCAGGCCCATGTCGCGAAAGGTCTCGTAGGTCACCTGCCACTCGCCGTCCCACTTGAGCGCATATTCGGCATACGGATCGCCGGGCTGATTGATGAAGTATTCGCCGAACTTGCTGCCCTGCGGCGCGGCGAGCTTGGAAATTTCGGAACGCATGTTGAACATGCCGTACAGCGGGCTGTCGAGGCCGCCGGCCATGTCGCCGACGACGTACACCACCGGCAGCAGGTCCTTGTGATAGATCGTCTGTTCGCGATTCGAATGCGTGATTCGAACGACTTCCGAAAGCGGTACCAGGGTGCCGTCGGCGGCACGGACCCGCAGCTTCATGATGGCTTCCAGCCCGCTGAGTTTTTCTGGCGGCAGCATGATCCGCACAGGGATTTCGTACTTCGCGCTGCCGGTGTGCAGCGGCGTCACGTCATCGCCCGCGAGCGCTGCGCGGACGGTCTGCACCACGTCGGCTTGCGCGACGCCCATCGATGAGGCCTTCTGGCGGTCCACGGAGAGCAGCAGGCGCGGCGCGGCTTCCTCGACGCTCGAATCGATGTCGACGATGTCCTTCGTTGCACCGAACACGGCGCGCAGCTGGCCGGCGGCCTTCTGCTGGCCTGCATAGTCCGGCCCGTAGACCTCGGCCACGATCGGCGCCAGGACCGGCGGGCCTGGCGGGACTTCGACCACTTTGACGCTCGCGCCATGGCGCTTCGCGATGGCTTCGATCGCCGGACGCACCGCGGCGGCGATTTCGTGGCTCTTGCGATCGCGATGGTGCTTGTCGACGAGATTGACCTGCAGGTCGCCCAGTTCCGGCAGCGCGCGCAGGTAGTACTGGCGCACCAGCCCGTTGAAGTTGATCGGCGCGCTGGTGCCGGCATAGGCCTGGTAATCGGTCACCTCGGGCACGGTGGCGACATAGGTCCCGATCTCGTGCAGTACGCGCGAGGTGTCCTCCAGCGGCGTGCCCACCGGCATGTCGAGCACAACCTGGAACTCAGACTTGTTGTCGAAAGGCAGCATCTTGAGCACGACGAGCTTGAGTCCTGCGAGCGACACCGCGAACACGATGAGCAGCAGCACCGCGCCGAGCAGCGCCCCGCGTGCGCCGCGCCCGTCCCTGCCGCGCAGGAACGGTCCGATCGACCGCCGCGCGAGCCGTGCAAGGCGCGGACTTCCACCGTCTGCGTGCGCCGTCGCCACACGCGCAGGCAGCAACCTCGCGGCCAGCCAGGGGGTGACCACGAACGCAATTGCAAGTGAGATCAGCATGCCCATCGATGCGTTGATCGGGATCGGGCTCATGTACGGGCCCATCAGGCCGGAGACGAAGGCCATCGGCAGCAGCGCCGCGATGACCGTGAATGTGGCGAGGATCGTGGGTCCGCCGACTTCATCCACCGCGTGGGGAATCAGGGACATCAGCGGTTCGGAAGACAGCGCGCGATGCCGATGGATGTTCTCGACCACCACGATCGCGTCGTCCACCAGGATGCCGATCGAGAAGATCAGTGCGAACAGCGAAACCCGATTGAGGGTGAATCCCCAGGCCCAGGAGGCGAACAGGGTCGCTGCGAGGGTCAGCAGCACCGCGACCCCGACGATCACTGCTTCGCGCCGGCCGATCGCGATCCAGACCAGCACGATGACCGAAAGCGTGGCGAAGATCAGCTTTTGGATCAGCTTCATGGCCTTGTCGTTGGCGGTCTGGCCGTAGTTGCGGGTCACGCTGACGTTGACGCCTTCGGGGACCACGCTGCCCTTGAGTTGCTCGATCCGGCGGATCAGCTTGTCTGCGACATCGACCGCGTTTTCTCCGGCCTTCTTCGAGATCGCAATGCTTACGGCGGGATACTCGCCGGCTTGCGTGCCATGCCAGACATAGCGCTTCGGCAGATCGGGACCGTCGGTCACCCGTGCGATATCGTTGATGGTGACCGGACGGCCGCTCTGCCGGCCCACGATCAGACCGGCGACTTCACTTGCGGAGCCGAGGAAGCCTCCGGCTTCCACCAGGGTCTCCTTGTTCCCTTGCACGAGGCTGCCCGCCGACAGGTTGAGGTTGGCGCCGAGCAGTGCAGCACGGATGTCCTGCGCGGCAATCCCGTAGGATTGCATGCGCTCCGGATCGAGAAGGATGCGTACGCTGCGCTGCGGCCCGCCGATGGTCTGCACGACCCGGGTGCCGGGGACGCGCTTGAGTTCGGCCTCCGCTGCGTGCGCCACGCGCTCCAGGTCGTAGGCCCCACGCACCGGGTCTGCGGTCCACAGGGTGGCGACCACGATCGGCACGTCGTCGATGCCCATGGGCTTGATGATCGGCTCGCCGACGCCGAGGTTGGGCGAGATCCAGTCCTTGTTGGAGTAGAGCGTGTCGTAGAGGCGCACCAGTGCCTGGGTGCGATCTTCGCCGACCTTGAACTGCACGGTGAGTATCGCGCTGCCGGGCCGGGACACGGAATACACGTGCTCGATCCCGGTGATCTGCGATAGAACCTGCTCGGCCGGGATTGCCACGAGAGATTCGACGTCCTTCGCCGAGGCGCCTGGAAACGCAATCATCACATTGGCCATCACCACGTTGATCTGCGGTTCCTCCTCGCGCGGCGTCACGAGCACGGCAAAAATGCCGAGCAGGGCGGCGACCAGCGCGACCAGCGGGGTCAGCTGGGAGGCGACGAAGAAGCGGCTGATGCGGCCCGAGATGCCCATGGCCTGCTAGACCTTGTCCTTCAGCTTGACGATGCCGAGAGCCTTCATCACGTACTTCTCGTAGAGCGGCTCGGAGGTGCCTTTCTTCATCTTGCGCAGGAAGTACTTCTCGAAGGCGATCTTGGCCAGGTGCACCCACTTGCCTTCGGCAAACCAGTTGACGTTGCGCGGCGGAATCTGCGGCAGCGCCACGAAGGCGATGCCGGTGTCGCCGAGGTCGGCGAGACACACCGCGTTCCAGGTGGCCTTGTGGCTCGGCTCCCTGGCGTCGATCGCGTCGCGGATGTTGTGTGCGGTCGCGGTGACCATGGACTCGATCATGTAGCCGGTCTTGGGTGCACCCGTCGGCACGGGCGTCGTTTCCACGGGCGGGATGGCCACGCACACACCCACCGCATAGATGTTCGGAAACTTCGGATTGCGCTGGTGGGCGTCGATCAGGATGAAGCCGCGCGGATTGGTCAGGCCCTCGATGCCGAACACCGCGTCGATGCCCTTGAACGCCGGCAGCATCATCGAGTACTTGAACGGCAATTCGTGCTGCTTCTTTTCCTTGCCGTCCTCGTCGTGCTCGGTGACGTACATCTTTCCGGCTTCGACCTTCGTGACCTTGGCGTTGGTGATCCACTTGATATGTTTGTCCCGCATCGCCGACTCGAGCATGGTCTTGGAGTCACCCACGCCGCCCAGGCCCAGATGGCCGATGTAGGGCTCGGAGGTGACGAAGGTCATCGGCACCCGGTCGCGCAGCTTGCGCCTGCGCAGGTCGGTTTCCATGATGAAGGCGAACTCATAGGCCGGGCCGAAGCACGACGCGCCCTGCACCGCGCCGACCACGATCGGGCCCGGATCCTTGACGAAGGTGTTCCAGGCCCTGCCGGCGTTGCTGGCGTGGTCGATGTTGCACACCGACTGGGTATGGCCTTCGGGACCGAGTCCTTCGATTTCGTCGAATGCGAGCTTCGGGCCGGTGGCGATCACCAGGTAGTCATAGGACAGCATCGTGCCGTCGCCGAGTTCAATGCTGTTCTTGTCCGGATGCACGCGCCGTGCGCCGGCCGGATTGAACGCGATCCCCTTTTTGGCAAGGTAGCCGGCGACCGGAAACTCGATGTCCTCCCGGTCGCGCCAGTTGACCGCAGCCCAGGGATTCGACGGAACAAAGTGGAAGTTCGGTCCGTTGCCGACCACGGTCATGCTGTCCTGCGGACGCAGCATTTCCTTCAGTTCATAGGCCATCGGCATACCACCAATGCCCGCTCCAATCACTACCACGTGTGCCATGACTGCCTCCTGGTTATGGGTCTTATTTCGTTCGAACGCTCTTCAGCGCGGCCAGCGCCGCGACCGGATCGAGTGCCACTTTTTCGCCGGGATGGATGCCCGCTAGCACTTCGATGCCGGACTCGCCGGCAGACTCGCCCAGCCGCAACTGGCGCAGACTGATTGCGCCGTCGGTCCCGACTACGTAGGCTCCGGCCACCTCGCTGCGATGGACCACGGCCGCGGCCGGGATCACCAGCTTCTTGGCGTTGCCGATGGTGAAGTGCACCCGCGCGAACTGGCCGGGAAATACGCCTTGCAGTGCGTCCGGAAGGTCCACCCGCACCTGCGTGGTGTGGGTGCGCGGATCGGCCGATGGCAGGATCGTGACCCGGGCCGCCTTGATCCGTTGGTTCAGGGCGAGGATTTCCACTGCCACGCTGCCATCGCCGCGGATCGCCGCCATGCGGTCCTGCGGCACGTAGGCCACTGCGCGCAGATCCTTCGGATCGAACAGCGTGAGCAGGGGCCGGCCGGGCTGAGCCATTTCCCCGAGTTCCACCAGGCGCTCGGAGACCACGCCTGCAAACGGCGCGGTGATCCGGGTATGGTCCTGGACGGTGACCGCCTGCGACTCGGAGGCGCGCGAGGCCGCAAGCTGGGCGCGTGCCGAATCGAAGTCGGCCTGCGCCTTGTCGAGCGCGGCGTGGCTTACAAAATTCTGCGCAACCAGCTTGCGGGTGCGCTCCAGGTTCGCCGCGGCGTTCGACAGATCGGCCTTGGTGCGCGCGACCTGTGCCTGATTCATCGCCACGCTCTCCGCCGCTTCGCGCGGGTCGATCCGCGCAAGCACCTGGCCTTTCGTGACCCGGTCTCCGGCACTGACGTGCAGTTCGACGATCCGGCCCGCGACCTGAGCCGCGATGGTCGAGGTGCGGATCGCTTCCACGACGCCGTCCGCGGCGTAGGTCAGTCCGACCTCGCGGAATTCCACGACCGCAGTCCTGAGCGTCTGCGCAAAGGCCG
Organism: uncultured beta proteobacterium; assembly: GCA_963844255.1. Classification (GTDB taxonomy): domain Bacteria; phylum Pseudomonadota; class Gammaproteobacteria; order Burkholderiales; family SG8-39; genus SZAS-79. The sequence goes on along the minus strand of CAWJNP010000018.1, from coordinate 32,199 downwards.
CTGCCGGCAGCAGGGCCGCCGCAATTACGAGAAGTGCGCCTCGGAGTTTCATGGAATGGAATCCTTAAATGTCGGTCTCAGGCGGCGAGACGGCCTTCCACCCAGGCGCGGAATTGAGGTGCCGGGAGGGCGCCGCTCATGCGCGCGATTTCGCGCCCGCCCTGAAACACTGCGAGCGTCGGGATGCTGCGGATGTTCAGGCGCCGGGCGAGATCCTCTTCGTCCTCGGTGTTGACCTTCGCGAACACCGCGCGTCCGGCGAGCTCGCCGGCGACGTTGGCGTAGGCGGGCGCAAACGCGCGGCAGGGGCCGCACCAGGGCGCCCAGAAATCCACCACCACCGGTGTATCGAGCGCGCTGGTCAGCGCGGCGAAGCTCTCTTGATCGAGTTCGACCGGATGGCCGGACAACAGAGGCGCCTTGCAGCGCCCACACACGGGCGCGTCGTTCGCGCGCTCGGCGGCGATCCGGTTTTTCGTCCCACACTGGCTGCAGGCAATCAGCATCGACTCATCTCCTCGTCCCGGCGATGGGGACTTGTTACGTTTTCAATAAAGATATAATATTATCTGTCATTATATTAGTCAATATATTATTTGGCTCTGGATCCCGCTCAAATGAAACCTCAGCAAATCAATGCGATGCGGGAAGCGGCCGACACGGCATGCGCCCTGTTGAAGACCCTGGGAAACCGGGAGCGTCTGCTCCTGCTGTGCCAGATGATCGATGGCGAGAAGTCGGTCAGCGAACTCGAAGCACTGTTGGACATTCATCAACCGACCCTCTCGCAGCAACTAGGCGTCCTGCGCACCGAGGGCGTGGTCGACACGCGTCGCGACGGCAAGCGGATTTACTACCGCCTGGCGAGCAGCGAGGCCACCGCGCTGCTGAACACTCTTTACGGCATATTCTGTCCGGCCACGCCATAAAGTCGCAGAAGCAGCAGGGACCTGGAACACAGTGTCCACTTCGCGCGGATTGGGTGTTTGACCCGGATCAAAAGGGGTGCAGTGATTTTCAATCCAACCGAAGGCAGCGCGGATGCTGATCGACTTTGAAGAACTTGATTACCGCGAGACCCCGATCGGCGAACTGAGTCTGCGGCGTCGTACGCAATTGCCGCTTGGCGTGGAGGTGTTCGAGGTCAAGCTCGGCGACGAATTCCTGATGTCGAGCCTGTTTACGGAAGGGGAGATCGCGTTGGCCAATCTGGGCCTTGCAGACCTGGGAGGTGGTCCGCTGGATGTCGTCGTGGGCGGGCTCGGCCTGGGCTACACCGCGCGGGCCGTTCTCGACCATCCCGGAACCGGCTCTCTGCTGGTCATCGACGCGCTGGCGGCGGTCATCGACTGGCATCGGCGGGGGTTGGTCCCGCTGGGCGCCGCGTTGAGCGCGGATCCGCGCTGCACCCTGCTCAACGCGGATTTCTTTGCGCTGCTGGATTTCCCGGGCATCGATTCGCGCGACCAGGCGAGAAGGTTTCACGCGATACTGGTCGATATCGATCATTCGCCGCGCGACGTGCTGCATGCGAGCAACGCCGCGTGCTACGAAATCGCCGGCCTGCGGCGGCTCGCCGCCCACCTGCATCCGGGCGGCGTGTTTGCGCTGTGGTCCAACGACCCGCCGGACGAGGATTTCCAGGCGAAGCTCGCGGCGGTGTTCGAGACCTCTGTTGCGCACGTCGTGCGTTTCCACAACCCGCTGCAGAACCGGGAGGCCGCGAACACGGTCTACGTGGCGCGAACCCGGGCCTGAGCGTGTCCGCGTGGATCGAGGGCGCCGTCGGTGCAGGGCGCGGCTAGACCCAGACCTGCAGCACGTAGTCGAACGCTGCCTGTGCGTTGGTCATGTCGACGCGCTGCGTCTTGATGCGGTAACCGCCGGCAGTTTTCTTCAGCTGGTGCACATAGCTGCCGGCAAAATGCCGCACGTTGTCGCGGCGCAGCTCCATCATGTGAAAGCGCGAGCGCACGAGCACGTCGCCGCTGGGCGATTCCTTCTCGATGATCACGTTGCCGACCACGTGGTTGGTGCCCCAGAGCGGGCGCTGCGACCAGGCATCCGGATGCAGCACGCGCTTCATCCTGACCGTCATGAGGTTCCTGTCCTCGGCGAAGATCGAGGGAATGCCATCCCAGTGCTTGTCTGCGGGATCGGCCGGCATCCAGTAGACGCCGTCGGCGGTGAACAGATCGATGTAGTCCTGCCACTGCTTGCCGTCGAGGATCTCCGCCTGACGGTAGAGGAACTGCTCGACCGCGTGCTGGGTTGCGTGGCCGTTGGGTTTTGTGGCCGCGGGCTTGCGAACTGGCGACTTCACCAGGGATTTCTTTACCGCGGCCTTTTTCACCGTGGCCGTCTTCGCCGCAGACTTCTTCACCACAGTCTTGCGCGCGGCGGATTTCTTTGCTGCCTTATTGAGGTTCTTCTTTGCCATGTTCTTCGCTCCTACGCCTTGGCCATGAATTTGGCCCATGCCTTCATCTGGTTGCGCATCGGCGCTTCAGATGTCCCCATGCCTTCGTCGGTCGATACCACACCATTCTTCTCGATGTCGCGGCCGTAGTGGCGCGCGAAGCTGACCCAGTCGCCGCCGTTCGACCCCAGGCCCACCTGGATCTTCCAGAAATTCTCCAGGTCGTCGGCATTGATCAGCGTGGCGGGGGAGTTGACGAGGTTGTAGTACGCAAGGGCCCGGCGATAGATCGGCTCGGGCGCGCCCTTGAGGCGGAAATGCCAGATCTCGGTCAGCGTCTTGTTCACGCCCAGCGGCCGCACCGCGCGCAGCTGCTGCAGCGGCGACTGAACCGACAGTCCCGGATAGATAAGCACATGGTGGATGTTGGTCGAGAGGATCTCTTCCTTTCGCTTCTCGCCGTAGGCCTTCACCAGCGTCTTCTCGTAGGCCAGCGTGTCCGGGTCCTGCGGGCGCAGGCCCATGTAGCCGGTGAGGATGCAGTGGCCGTTCGGGTAGTTGATCGTCTGGAAGTTGTCCCACTTGTCGATCGTCACGGTCGAGAACGCCGAGAGCATGTGATAGGCGAGCGGCGCGTGGCCGGTCTTCTTCTCGAGCTCGACTTCCACGTCCCGCGCGGCGCGCCCGGTGGACTGGTGGGTGACCGAGGGATGCAGGGCGTCGAGCTGGTTCTCGAGGAAGATCTTCCAGTTGGAATTCTGGATCACGCGGAAGCACGTCGGCACGACTTCGACTTCACCCTCGGGCGCGCGGTCGCAGATGTCGTCGAAGGCGATCTTCGAGGGTCCGAGGAATTCGAGCAGGGTCGGGCCGTCTTCCGCGAGGCTCGCGAACACGAAGCCGCGGTAGTTCTCGACGCGCGCCGCCGGCTTCATGTCCGTGTCGGGGTTGTCGCGGTTCCAGCGCGTGCCCTTGTAGCCGGATTCCATCATCGGGATGTTCTTGAGCTTGCCGTTCAGCTGGAACGTCCACGCGTGGTACGAGCACCGGAAGGCGTCGCCGGCATTGCCGTGCCGGTCGCCGCAGATCATCGCGCCGCGGTGCGGGCAGCGGTTGTAAAGAACGTTCACCTTGCCGTCGGCGCCGCGCACCATGACCATGGGCTGGCGGCCGATCTGCACCGTGTAGTAGTCGCCGGGCTTCTTCACCTGCGATTCGTGCCCGCAGTAGATCCAGACGCGTTCGTGGATCCGCTCCATCTCGAGTTCGAACAGCTGCTCGTCGGTGTAGACCGACTTGTGCACGCGGTCGGGTTCGATCAGGCGCGAAATCTCGGGGATGTTTTCTCGCAGCATGGGGGTCCTCCTGGTTCGGTCCGTGGGGTTGTTCAGGCGGCGCGGGCCTGCTGTGCAGCCAGGTCCGCGTCGAGATTCGATTTCATGCGCTCTAGCGTCCAGCGCAGCATGTCCATGGCCGGACCCGGCAGACCCGCCGCCGCGACCGCGTTCAGGCGCTCGACCGCCGGCCAGACGCGCTCGAACAACGCCTCTCCGGCGCGGGTTAGCGCGAGCCGCGTGACGCGCATGTCGTCGGCGTCGGAGACCCGTTTCATCCAGCCTGCCTCCTGCATGCGATCCGCCGTGCGGGTCAGCGTGGAGCGGTCGATCGAGGCGAGGTCGGCCAGTTCGCTCATCGAAAGTGTTTTACGTGCATGGAGCGAAGCAAGCGCCCGCCATTCGGGTACTCTCAAGTCATGGCTCTTCAGTTCGATGGCGAGTTGATGGTCGCGGCTGGCGATGACCTGCGTCATCCAGAAGAAGTTGTGGCTGGCGAGATCGAAATCGGACATGGGTTAACGCTACGCCTCGATATATGCGTTTGCAAGTAATATCCATGCTGCACCTGCGGTAAACGGGTATAAATCGCGTTATGAACTAATTGTGTTTGCACATAAATGACCATGCATTTATCGACAGACGTTCTGATCATCGGAGCCGGCGGTGCCGGCATGTACGCGGCGGTCGAAGCCTCGCGCCAGGGCGCGAGCGTGATCCTTGCCGACCGCAGCCTGATCGGGCGCGGCGGGGCGACGATCATGGCGCAGATGACGGTCGCCGTGGCGCGTGGGCGAACAGGTGCCGGACGCCTGGGAGCACCACTACGCGGATACGCTGGCCGCGGGGCGCGGCCTGTGCGACCCGGCGCTTTCGCGCCTGCTGTGCGAGGAGGGTCCCGAGGTGCATCCGCGAGATGGACGCCTGGGGCGTCGGCTGGGCGCGGGAGGACGGGCATATGAAGCAGGCGCTCGCGCCCGGGCCACGACCGGCCGCGCTGCGTCTATGTCGATTTCCTCAATACCGGGCCGGCGGTCGCGAAGACCCTGCGCACCCAGTTGATCCGCAGGCCGGAAATCCGCCGTGTCGGCGACCTGCTGGTCACCGACCTCGTGGTGCGCGATGGCGCCTGCATCGGCGCCGTCGCCCTGCACCTGCGCTAGCGGCAAGACCGTGACCATTGCGGCGGCGGCCACCATCGTCGCCACCGGCGGACTGACGCGGCTGTACGCGCGCAACAGCGCCTCGCTCAACATGGGCGGGGACGGTTACGCGCTCTGCCACGCGCGCGGGCGCCGAGCTGATCGACATGGAGTTCGTCCAGTTCTTTCCGATCGGGCATCTCGCGCCGCGCCTGATCGGCATGGACCCGATCATGTGGGACCCGTTCCGCTACAAGCTCGGCGGGCGCCTGCTGAACGGCGCGCGCGAGGAATTCGTCCACAACTACGGCGCGGTGGACGGCGGAAAGTATGTCGCCACGCGCGACCTCGCAACCTACGCGATCATCAAGGAAGTCGAGGCCGGGCGCGGCTCGCCGCACGGCGGCGCCTGGCTCTCGTTCGAGCATTGCAGCGAGGCCGAACTGCGTGCGGCGGGCGGACCGGTGATCGACCGGCTGGCGAAGAACGGCATCGACCTCAGGAAGCAGGCCGGTCGAAGTCGCGCCGATCGCGCACTACCACATGGGCGGCGTCCGGGCGGACGTGTCGATGGCCACTCGCGTGCCGGGCCTGTTTGCGGCCGGCGAGGCGGTCGGCGGCGCCAACGGCGCGAACCGCCTTTCGGGCAATGCGATCACCGAGGCACTGGTCTTCGGACGCAAGGCGGGCGGCAGCGCGGCGCGCCATGCGGCAACGGTCGGTCCGCAGCGCGCGGATGCGCAGGCGTTCGACAAGGAGCGCAGCTACGCGGAGCAGGGCCTCGCGAAAACCGATTTCAATCCGGCCGCATGGATCGAGGAATTGCAGGCGCTGATGCAAAAAGATGTGGGCCCATTCCGCACCGCGGCGGGTCTGGAACGCGCGCTGCAGCGAATTACGACGATGCGAAGCGAACTCCCGCAGCACAAGCCGGCGGCCGGCGCATCCTTCGACGGCGCGCTGACCGACTGGTTCGACCTGCGCAGCATGCTGGCGGTGGCCGAGCACGTGGCGCGTTCCGCGCTCACGCGCACCGAGAGCCGGGGCGCGCATCAACGCGAGGACTACCCGGGGATGGATCCCGCATGGCAGAGAAACCTGGTGATTGCATGAGTACCGTGACCCTGAAAGTGAAGCGTGGCGCGCCGGGCGAACCCGCCCGGCACGAAACCCATGAGGTGCCTTTCGAATCGGGCCAGTCGGTGCTCGACGCGCTGCGCTGGATTCGCGCGCACCGCGATCCCTCGCTCGCGATCCGCTATTCCTGCACCAGCGCCAACACCTGCAAGGAATGCATGGTGCGCGTGGACGGCAAGACGGTGTACGCCTGCACCGCGCGACTGGAAGCGCGAGAGATGCTGGTCGAGCCTCTGCCCAACAAGTCCCTGATTCGCGACCTCGTCACCGAAATCGCACCGCCCGACGAACGCCTGTAGCACCGGGCGAGAAGGAAGACCGATCGGCACCGGGACACCAGCGACGCGGTCGGGCGCGGCAGGCGACGAGGACAGACGCTGGGCTGCTCTGGCCATCCTGTTCCTGATCGGCCTGTCGGTGGCGATGCAGTTGCAGACCGTGCAGGCGCTGGCCCCCGTGCTCGTCGAACGCGTCGGACTCTCCTACGCCGAGATTGGCGTGCTCACCGGCCTCGCCATGCTCCCCGGGGTGTTTTTCGCCCTTCCCGGCGGGATGCTCGCCGCGCGCCTCGGAGACCGCCGCACGATGGCGATCTCGCTGGCGCTGATGCTGGTCGCCGCGCTGCTGTTTGCCGCGACCGACTCTTACACCGTGATGGTCGTTGCCCGACTGGTCGGTGGCATCGGCACGGCCGTGCTCACCACCCAGGGACTGAAGGTGGTGACGGACTGGTTTGCGGGCAGGGAAATCTCGACCGCAATGTCGATCAATGCCTCGAGTTTCGGCCTCGGCATCGGCATGGCCACTGGTCTGCTCTCGGGGATCGCCGCCGTGAGTTCGTGGCAGGTAGCCGTACTCGCAAGCGTCGTGCTGATCGGCGTGGCGCTGTATCTCGTGCTCGTGGTCTATCGCGACAAGGCGGTACCGGGAGCCGCATCTGCAGGTGCGGCGAAGTCCGGTCCGGGGCGCGCGTCCCGCCATGGCCTGCAGATCAGCCTGCATGAGTTCGTGCTCGCGCTGCTGGCCGCGGCGATGCGCATGTGGTTCGTGTCGGGCTATGTGCTGTTCATGAGCTTCGCGCCGGTCCTGCTGATCTCCCGCGGGATGAGTGTGGCGCAAGCCGGTTTTCTCGTGAGCATGTCCGCCATCGTCGCGCTGGGGTCGGTGCCGCTGGGCGGTTACCTCACCGACCGCACGAAAAAGCCCAACGTCTTCATCACGCTGGGTGCTCTTGGCGCGGCGTTCGCCTGTTTCATGCTGCCGCAGGGCGGCTACGCGCTTTTCTGGATTCTGTTATTCGGTCTTCTGCGCGGCGCCTGCACCGGCGGCATCATGGCGCTGCCCTCCGAGGTGCTCCGGCCGGGCAGCCGCAACGCGGGCTTCGGGCTGTCCTCGACCGTGTACTTCCTCGGGCTGTCGGTCATTCCGCCGCTGGCCGGCTGGATCCTCGACGCCACCCGGAATCACGATGCGCCGCTGTGGTTCGCGACGGGCTTGTGGTTGATGATTCCCCTGACCCTGCTGACGTTCCGGGTGTTGCAACGCCGGTGGGGGAATCATCGTCCGTAAAAGCAGAACGTATACAACGCAACGGCAGTTGCGTTTCCACATCCAGTGAACCTTCCGAAAGGCAAACGAGATGAACCGCATCAAGGCGAACGGGATCGACATCCACTACAAGCTCGAAGGCCCGGCAGACGCCCCGGTGCTGATGCTGAGCAATTCCTTGCTGACCGACTACGGCATGTGGGATGCCCAGGTGCCCGCATTCACCGCGAAGTACCGCCTGCTTCGTTACGATTCGCGCGGTCACGGTGGCACCCAGGCCACGCCCGGTCCTTACTCCATGGAACTGCTGGTCGCCGATGTCATCGGACTGATCGATGCGCTCGGCATCCACAAACTTCATTTCCTCGGCCTGTCGAAGGGCGGGATGATCGCCCAGCTGCTCGCCGCGAAGCACGGTGACCGGCTCTCTTCAGTGATCCTCAGCGATACGGCCTGTCAGATGCCGCCGCCTGCTGTCTGGGACGGTCGCATCGCGCTTGCGCGTGAAAAAGGCACTGGCCCGTTCGTCCAGCTGATGACCGAGCGCTGGCTTACCGCCGGTTACCGCGCGGCGCATCCTGAAGTCGTGGCGAAACTCGGCGTGATGATTTCGAACACCTCGGTCGACGGATTGGTGGGCTCGGCCGCCGCAATCCGTGACATGGACCAGCTGCCCATCCTGGCCGGGATCAAGGTCCCGGCGCTGATCGTCGTTGGCGAGCAGGACATTGGAACGCCAGTCTCGGCGGCTGAAGTCCTGCATCGCGGAATTGCGAACTCAAAGTTGCGGGTTATCGGGAACGCAGGCCACCTTCCAAACATTGAGCAAACCGCCATGTTCAATGCCGCGGTTCTGGAGTTTCTGGATCCTCGCTAGACGACACGAGAGCGCCCGAGTCGCAATGTCGTGTCGCGTAACCCGCGCAGAAGCGGGACTCAGCGATCGTGCTTGTTTCCGTGTTTTTCCTTCTTCTCCTTCTTGTGCTTTTTCGGCTTGTCGTGCTTGTCGTATTCCCAGCGACCCTCGTGCCGGTAGTAATGGTCCCCGCGCTGCTCCCAACGATCGGGTTCCCAGCGATAGCCGGCGCGTTGCATGATGGGCCGGCCGCGCACCCAGATATGGCGATCGCCGCTCCAGGCCCAGTAGCCGGGTGCCCACAAGTAACCGGGCGCCATGGCTGGTACGACTTCGTAATGCGGCGCCGGGGGCGCAATGCCGATGTTGATGCTCAGTTGTGCATGAGCAGGCGTGGTCGCGGCGCCGACGACAAACAGGGAAGACAGCAACAGGGTTCGAAACGGAATGCTGATTTTCATGGTCCATCCTTCGAGAATGGATCGATTGTCAGCCGAAAGGGCCGGGCGCTCTGTACGCCAGCCCACCTATCCCGCTACTGCGTGCGCAGACGAGGGTCGAGTGCGTCGCGCAGCGAGTCGCCGAACAGGTTGAAGCCGAACACCGCAAGGCTGATCGCCAGGCCGGGAAACAACGCCATCCATGGGGCGGACTCGGCGAACTCCACGGCTGCGCCGCGCAGCATCAGGCCCCAGGCGGCGATCGGTTCCTGCACGCCCAGGCCGAGAAACGACAGCGAGGCTTCGAGCAGTATGGCCTGGCCGAGGAAGGCGGTGAGCATGATCAGGTAGGGCGCCATGACGTTGGGCAGCATGTGGCGCAGCACGATGCGGGTGTCGGTAAAGCCGGCGGCGCGCGCCGCATCCACGTAGGGCATCTCCCGCACGGAGAGCGCGCTCGCGCGCACGACGCGGGCGCAGCGTGGAATCATCGGGATCGCAATCGCAAGAACCACGTTCTGCAGTCCGGTGCCGAGGATCGCGACCACGGCCAGTGCAAGGATGATCAGCGGAAACGAGATCACGATGTCCATCAGGCGCTGCACGATGAGGTCGATGCGGCCGCCGAAATACGCGCTGGCGACGCCGATCAGCGCGCCCAGCGTGGCGCCGATCACCGAAGCGCCCAGGCCCACGATCAGCGCGGTGCGGGAACCGAAGATCACGCGCGAGAGTACGTCGCGGCCATAGGCATCGGTGCCGAGCCAGTGCGCGCCACTGGGTGCGGCGAGCATCGCGCCGTAGTCGGTGGCGAGTACGTCGTAGGGTGCAAACCACTCCGCACCCAGCGCGACCACGGTCATCACGATGATGATTGCGGCGCCGATCGCGCCGAGCGGGCGTTGGCGGATGAACTTCAAAGTCTCTTCCTGCCAGCGCGGACGCACGCGCTTTGCTACGGACAGCGAATCGAGGGTTTCTTTGGTGACGGCCATGGGGTCGGTGAAACAGGGTCGGCGGAATGAAACGGGGTCAGCGGAAACGGATCCGCGGGTCGATCCAGGCGTATGCGATGTCGGTGGCGAAATTCACGAAGATCGCAACAGCGGCCACGATCAGCACCAGCGCCTGGGTCAGCGTGTAATCGCGATGCGAGATGGCCTCCACGAACAGCAGTCCCAGGCCGTTCAGGTTGAACACCTGTTCGGTGACCACCAGTCCACCCAGCAGGAACGCGAATTCGAGCCCGACCACCGTGATGACCGGCAGCATTGCATTCTTCATCGCGTGGCGCACAAGGATGAGTTTCAGCCAAAGGCCCTTGGCGCGCGCCGTGCGGATGTAGTCTTCGCGCAGGACCTCCAGCATCGCCGAGCGCATCATGCGCGTCGCCACCGCCGAGTAGCGGTAGCCGACGGCCAGCGCCGGCCAGATCAGCTGCGCGAGGTTCTCCCAGGGATCCACCCAGAACGGCGTGAACACCATCGGCGGCAGCCATTTGAACACGATCAGCATGATCAGGATCATCACGATGCCGAGCCAGAACGAGGGCATCGCGAGGCCCGCGATCGAAAACACCCGCACTGCGTAGTCGATCCAGGTGTCCTGCTTGATGGCCGCAAGAATGCCGAGCGGAATCGCAAGCAGCGTCGCCACCACCGTCGCGATCACCGCGAGCTCGCAGGGACAGCGCAAAGCGCAGCTTGATCTCCTCGGTGATCGGCGATCCCGGTCCACATCGAAACCCCGAAGTCGAGTTGCGCGACTCCCCACATCCAGGTGGCGAATTGCTTCCACTCCGGCTGGTCCAGGCCGAGCTTCTTCCTTTCCTGGTCCATCAGGTCCTGCGACTGGAACTGGCTGCCCTGGCTCAGGTAGCGCGCCTCGACGATGTCGCCGGGAACCACGCGCAGCAGGAGGAAAATGAGGACCGCGACGCCGAACAGGGTCGGGATCATCAGCAGCAGGCGCTTGATGATGTATTTCAGCATGGGAAGCTCATTCCGGCAGGGCGCAAGCCCTGCCGGGGGTTGCCGGAGTTACTCTGAGAGCCAGACGGTGTCCAGCGTGTTATTAAGGTAGTGGCTGGGCGTGATCTGCCAGCCGTGGACCTTGGACGAGTGCGGGACGATGCGGTGCCACTGCAGTGTCATCAGGTAGTGCGCTTCCTCGTCGAGCAGGCGCTTTTCGAACGCGCGGATGTACTTCTTGCGCTCATCCACATTCGTTGCGCCGCTCTGCTTGTCGTAGAGATCGTCCAGCACCCGGTCCGTGTAGCGACCGTAGTTCGCCGGGTTGCGGTCGGCCGACAGGAACTTGTACATGTCGAGGTCCGGCTCGACGATGTAGCCGCACTGGAAGTCCATCGCGACCTGAAAGTCGCCGGCACGCAGGGGCGTGTAGTAGGCTGCCGGCTCGACAACTTCCTGCTTGACGTTCACCCCGACCTGGCGCCACTGGTCGATCAGCCAGACCGCAAGCGGCTCGTATGGCATCGGCGTGCCGCGGTTCTTGAAGGTGAAGGACAGGTTCTCGGCTCCGGCTTCCTTGAGCAGGCGCTTGGCTTCGGCGCGCGACGCGTTGATGTCGGTACTGTAGCCGGCGAGCTTGTTGAGCTCCGCCGGTGGGCGTGGCAAACGGCGTTCCCGGGACCTGCACGCCGGCGACTTCCTTGACGATCGCGATCTTGGACAGCGCGACGGCGGCCTGGTGCCGGTCGAGCGCCAGCGAAAGCGCACGTCGCACCCGCTTGTCGTCGAACGGCTTCTTGTCGTGGTTGAACGCCACCATCAGGATGCAGTCCCAGGGGCTTTCCTGCACCGTGATCTTGTTGCCCAGCGCAGCCTTCAGGCTGTCGCGGTCGGCGGGAGTGAAGCCGCGAAACTGGATATGCGCGCGCTCGCCGCGGACCGCTGCGACCTGCGCAGAGGAGCTGCGGATGAAGATCGCGCGAAAACCGTCCAGATGCGGCAGACCTTTGTCCCAGTAGTTCGGGTTCTTCTTGCCCACCACGTGCGAGCCCTTGACATGCTCGACGAAGGTGAATGGCCCCGTGCCCATGATGTTCTTCTCGTACCAATGCGGGTCCTTGGCAAGCTTGTCTGCGCTGTAGATGAAGTTGTAGGGCGAAAGGAGCGATGCGATGAATGAGCCCGAAGGGTGCTTGAGCTTGAACACCACCGTGGTCGCGTCCGGCGCAGTGACCGATACGACGTCCGCGTACTGTCCCTTGCGGCTGGAGCCCACGCCGGCCGGCGGGAAGATGATCTTGTCGTAGGAGGCCTTGACGTCCTTCGAGGTCATCGCGCTGCCGTCGTGGAACTTGACGCCCGGTGCGGATCTTGAAGGTGTAGGTCTTGCCGTCGGTCGACACCGTCCAGCTCTCGGCGATCGAAGGATACGGCTTGGTTCCGCCCGGATCGGTCGGGTCGACACGCAACAGCGTGTTGTAGAACGGCGCGATCGGGTGGATCAGGCCGAAGGTTTCCTCGCGGTGGCCGTCATAAGAGGGCGGCTCGGAAGGTACGGGGAAAATCAGTTCGCCCCCGTTTCTGGGCGTTTGCGCCAGGGTTGGCAATGCCAACAGTGCGGCTGCGGCGAGCGCGATCAGTCGAACGATGTTTCTCATGGAATGCTCCTCCTATTAACTACGTGTCCCGTGTGGATGGCTCTCTCTGTGGAAAGCGCAGCGCCGATACTAACCCAGTAAAAACAAGCTTGCAGCAGTCTGTCAGGAACGCAGTCATGAAAAGTGGCAGGCCGACCAGTGCTCCGGCTTGATTTCCCGCAGCGCCGGAGATTCCGCACTGCAGCGTTCGGTTGCGTCCGGACAGCGCGGATTGAAAAAGCAGCCCGAGGGCGGATTGAGCGGGCTCGGAACCTCGCCGCGCAGCACAACGCGCTCGCGCTTGAGTTCGAGTGCCGGATCCGGGATGGGCACCGCCGACAGCAGCGCGCGCGTATACGGGTGCATGGGTTCTTCGTACAGCGCCGTGCGGTCGGTGATCTCGGCGATGCGCCCGAGATACATCACCGCCACGCGGTCGGAGATGTGGCGCACCACGGACAGGTCGTGCGCGATGAACAGGTAGGTCAGGCCCGAGGCGCGCCTGCAGGTCCTCGAGCAGGTTGATGATCTGCGCCTGGATCGACACGTCGAGCGCCGAGACCGGTTCGTCGCAGACGATCAGCACCGGTTCCATCGCCAGCGCGCGCGCAATGCCCACGCGCTGGCGCTGTCCGCCGGACATCTGGTGCGGAAAGCGATCCGCGTGCTGCGGCAGCAGGCCGACCTGCGCGACGCAGCTCGCGCACGCGTTCCGCGCGCGCGCGCTTCTCTGGCACGATGCCGTGCACCTGGAGCGGCTCGTCGATCATCTGGCCGACGGTCATGCGCGGGTTGAGCGAGGAGTAGGGGTCCTGGAAGATCACCTGGATGCGCCTGCGCACGGCGCGCAGCGCTGCCGCATCGAGCGTCGTCATGTCGACGCCCTCGAACAGGATCCGGCCGCTCGTCGCCTTCTCCAGCTGCAGGATGCAGCGGCCGGTGGTGGTTTTGCCGCAGCCCGATTCGCCCACCAGGCCCAGGGTCTCGCCGCGGCGCAGATCTTGAAGCTCACGCCGTCGACCGCGCGCACCGTGGCCGCGGGACCGGCGAACATCCCGCCGCCGACTTCGAAATGCTTGACGAGGTTGTCGACCTCGAGGATGAAATCGTCGCTCATGCCGCACGCGCCGGTTTGATCAGACGCTCGGACTCCCAGCAGGCGCTGACGTGCCCTGCCGCGCCCGTGGCCTTGAGCGTCGGCGCCTCCTGCTCGCAGCGCGCCTGCTTGAACGCGCAGCGCGGCGCGAACGCGCAGCCTTTCGGGCAGTTTGGTCAGGTCGGGCGGCTGGCCCTCGATCGGCTCGAGCTTCGCGCGGCGCGGCTCGTCCAGCCGCGGTACCGAGCGCAGCAGCCCGAGCGTGTAGGGGTGGCGCGGATTGCGCGTAGAGCTCCGCGGCGCTGGCGCGCTCGATGATGCGGCCGGCGTACATCACGTTGACGCGGTCGGCGTAGCGCGCGACCACGCCGAGGTTGTGCGTGATGATCAGCATCGCCACGCCGAGGCGGCGCGAGAGGTCGCGCATCAGCTCGAGGATCTGCGCCTGGATGGTCACGTCGAGCGCCGTGGTCGGCTCGTCGGCGAGGATCAGCGCCGGATTGCAGGCGAGCGCCATGGCGATCATCATCCGCTGGCGCATGCCGCCGCTGAACTGGTGCGGGTACTGCGTGAGCCGCCGCGCGCCATCCGGAATGCCGACCAGGCCCAGCAGCTCGATCGCGCGCGCTTCGGCGGCGGCTTTGTCCATCTTTTCGTGGATCTCGAGGCCCTCGGTGAGTTGCCGTCCGATCGTCAGCACCGGATTCAGCGACGTCATCGGTTCCTGGAACACCATGCCGATCTCGCCGCCGCGCACGTCGCGCATCTCTTCTTCGGAGAGCTTCAGCAGGTCGCGGCCCTTGAACAGGATCTCGCCGCCGTCGATGCGGCCCGAGGGCGCCTCGACGAGCCGCATGATGGACAGCGCAGTCACGGATTTGCCGCAACCCGACTCGCCGACCAGCGCCACCGTCTCGCCTTCCTGCACATCCCAGGAGACGCCGTCCACCGCGCGCACCTGCCCTCCGGATGTCGCGAAGGTGGTCCTGAGTTCCCTTACGTCGAGTAGTGTTGTTGTCATCAATTTTCAGTCTAGCACGGTCATTTTTCGAAACAGGCAACGTGCCCGGTGCTGCGCGACGCGCGGTGTTCGCGGCGGCGCGTAGAATCCTTTGCACGCGAAACGGCGCACGACTAGATAACACAAAGACAATGAACAAACCACAGTCAAAGTCAGGTCCCGGGAAATTTCGCACTGCAACATCAGCGCCTGCCCGTGAATTCGACGCAATCGTGATCGGCGGCGGGCTCGGCGGGTTGTACACGCTGCATCGTTTGCGCAGCATGGGCTTGTCGGTTCGCGTCCTCGAAGCCGGCAGCGGCGTGGGCGGCACCTGGTTCTGGAACCGCTACCCCGGCTGCCGCTGCGACGTGGAGAGCATGGAGTATTCGTACTCGTTCTCCGAGGATCTGCAGCAGGAGTGGAAATGGCCCGAGCGCTACGGCAACCAGCCGGAGATCCTGCGTTACGTGAACCATGTCGCGGAGCGTTTCGATCTGATGCGCGACGTACAGTTGAATACGCGCGTGCGTTCCGCTGTCTTTGACGATGCCGCCAACCGCTGGACGGTAACGACCGAAAGCGGAGAGGCTTTCGTCGCGCCGTATTGCGTGATGGCCACCGGCAATCTTTCGACGCCGCGCATGCCGGACAACCCGGGGATGGATCGTTTCAAGGGAAGGTTCTTCCACACCGGGCTGTGGCCGCACGAAGGTGTCGATTTCTCCGGGCTGCGCGTGGCCGTGATCGGCACCGGGTCTTCGGGGGTGCAGAGCATTCCGCTGATCGCAAAGCAGGCGAAGCACCTGCACGTATTTCAGCGCACCGCGAACTTCAGCCTGCCGGCGCGCAACGGGCCGCTCGATCCGGAGAGAGAGCGCCGCCACAAGTCCGAGTACCCGGCGCGCCGTCGTGCCGCGTGGGATACCCCGTTCGGCATCGCGGGTCATCCGGCGCCGACGCGCTCGGCCCTCGAACTCAGCGTCGAAGAGCGCAACCAGATCTACGAATCCAAATGGAGCGATGGCGGCAGCATCAGCTTCCTGTATGCGTTTACCGACCTGCTCACCAGCAAGGAAGCCAACGACACGGCGGCCGAATTCGTGCGCAACAAGATACGCAGCATCGTGCGCGATCAGGCCGTGGCCGAAACGCTGGCGCCGAAAGACCATCCGATCGGCACCAAGCGTCTGTGCCTCGACACCGGGTACTACGAAACCTACAACCGCGACAACGTCACGCTGGTGAACGCGCGCAAGACACCGATCGTGGAGTTCACCGCGAAGGGTCTGCGGACGAGCGAGGCGGAATACGAATTCGACGCCATCGTCTTCGCCACCGGCTTCGATGCGATGACCGGTGCGCTGATGGAGATCGACATTCGTAACGGCGCGAGGGCGACACCCTGAAGGACGCCTGGGCCGCGGGACCGCGCACCTATCTGGGCGTGATGGTCGCGGGGTTTCCGAACATGTTCCTGATCACCGGGCCGCAGAGTCCCGGCGTGAAGACCCAGATGATCCTGTCGATCGAGCAGCATGCCGACTGGATTGCCGGTTGTCTCGAACATTTGCGGGCGATGGGCCTAAACCGCATTGAAGCCGGGCAGGGCGCGCAGGACGCCTGGGTGCAGCATGTCAACGAGGTCGCCGACGCCACGCTCTATCCGCTTGGCCAACTCCTGGTACATGGGCGCCAACATTCCGGGCAAGCCGCGGGTGTTCATGCCTTATGTGGGCGGGGTGCCGGCGTACACGCGCAAGGTGAACGAGGTCGTACGGAATGGTTATGAGGGCTTCGTGCTCTCGTACCGGTCGTCGCGGGCTCCGGTGCAGTCTGCCACCGGACGAAGCTGAAGTCTGGCTTTCGACGTGCGGTCAATGTATCGATATCGATACACAAATTGACAGGGGAGTCAGTCTGAGAGCGGTGGTCATAAAGTAAATTTGGATAATTTATTTCGACTTTCCGGATCTCCGTTCCCAATCCAGCGGGTGCCTGCAGCAGAACCGCAGGCACCCGTCGCTTGCAGCCGAACCGGCTTACGCCGCGCTCGAGATAGGGAACCGTACCCGCGAGGTCGGTATCGTCGATCATGAAGAACCGGCTCACGCTTCCCGCCTGGCGCGCCTTGACATAGGGCTGGTATTCCTTGTCGTTGACGAACGCCACCAGGGCGCTTTTCGACGGAAACTGCATGATCGCGACCAGGCTGCTGTCCATCTGCGGCCCTTCGAGCGTCGTGATGTTGCCGCTGCGGGACAGATATTTGCCGCCCTGCTTTTCGACGAATTTATGCACATTGGCCGCATATTCAGGAACCCAGGCATCGTTGGTGATCTTGATATCGGCGATGAGGAACACACTCATTTCATTTCTCCAGAAGGTAGGTTTTTGGTACACGTCGCTGCCATGACTGCCCAGCGCGTCCGCAGTATCCGGGGGTGGGAGACTGCCCTCCAGTCACGAGAGTGGAGCATTCACTACAGTTACAGTACTAGGCAGGGTGCCGGCGACGATCTACGCTCGCACGACTACCGTAAAGGACGATTGCAATGACACAGGCCAGCTACAAGCAGTTCTGCCCCCTTGCCATGGCGACCGAAGTGCTCTGCACCCGATGGACCATGGTCCTGATCCGCGAACTGATCGCCGGATCGACGCGCTTCAACGACCTGCAGCGCGGCGTTCCGAAGATGTCGCCCACGCTGCTGTCGCAACGGCTGAAGGAGCTGGAAAAAGCGGGCGTCGTCAAACGCAAGCTCCTGCGTGCCGAACGCGGGATTTTCGAATATCACCTCACCCAGGCGGGCCGCGAACTGGCCGGCGTGGTGCAGGCGCTCGGCAACTGGGGGCAGAGATGGGTGAGCTCGGATTCGTCCCTGAAGCATCTGGATCCGTCGCTGCTGATGTGGGACATGCGGCGCAACCTGGATCCCACGCCGCTGCCCGACCGGCGCACGGTGATCCAGTTCCTGTACTCCGACCTGCCTTCGACCAAGAGCCACTGGTGGCTGGTGGTGGAGCCCGAAGGCGGCGTCGACCTGTGCTGGTCCGATCCGGGATTCGAGATCGACCTCTATGTGACCACCGATCTGAGAACCATGACTTCGATATGGATGGGCCTGACTTCGGTCGCCAGGGAGCGGGACAGGATGAAGCTGTCCGGGCCGCAGGGAATCGTCAAGTCCATGCAGACCTGGCTGGGCCTGAGTCCCTTCGCCGGCGTACGCAAGCAGGTCGCATGATGGAAGCGGCGGTCATGCGGTTCCAGCGTGCGATGACTCTGGCGCGACCAGCGCGCGGAGCGGGACAATCGAATCCTGTACTTTCTGATCACCTCAAGGGGCTGCGCGTCACCGGATTAGTGGCCCCGCCAGCTCTGCTATCGCCTGGCCTTGGCCTTGGCCCTTCGCTTGAATTCGACCCTTAGCTCCGTTGCCTCAATTTTGTGGCTTTGATGGGCTGCTTCCCTTGAATTTGAGCCTTAGCTTCGTTACCTCAAGTTCGCCGCCGTTCGCGGAGTCATAATCCGGTCCGCCTGAGTCGACACGGTCGGATAAGACACGGTCGGATAAAATGGTAAATAGGCTTGAAATAAAACTCAATCCGCCTGCGGTCCCGGTCCCGGTCCCGGGGCTTGGGAGGAACTTACATACGGTACAGGTAGCAATGGTGGCCGCCATAACCCTGCTGGAGATGGCATCCACCGATGGCGAGAGACTGAGCGCGACCTGAACCTGCACACTCCGCGAAGAAACATCGGTTGTTTGAATTTGCGGACGGAGCCCGGATGGAATCATGCTCGGCGCGTCATTGCTTTGCTGGTTCGCGAGGGTCGTGGCGACCGTCTCCGACGTCGACGTGCCGGAAACGGGGCTGAGGGAGCTGGTCGGCGTCGCTGGTGGCACCGGCAGTGCGGTGATGCTGCTGGTGGCGTTGTCGGCAAAGGTGAATGCGTAGTTGCCTGCATTGGTGTTGAGCACCGGGACGCTGGGCGTGAGCAACTTGTTCACGCCGACTAACGCCGTGTCAAAAGTGAGCGTGATGCCGGTCACGGTATCGCCCGTGACGCCAAGCAGAGCGGTGAGCACGGCGAGGTCTGCTGGCGTCGGCGTGTACGTCGTGTTGTTGTCGAAAACTTTGGTCGCGGCCTGCGGCGTCAGAATGACCGGCTTGGGCGTGATCGTCACCGAGTTGCCGGCCACCGCCGTGATGAGGTAACCCTGCTGGTCGGAAAAAAGCCCCGAGGGCGTGATGGGGTAGATGCCGAAGTCGGCCGTCGCGGCTGGAGCCCCCGTGACGCCCGCAGTGCCCTGCAGGTGGGTCGCCGGCGCCGTCGTGCCTGTCGCCCCCGTGCTGTCGGTGTAGTTGAAGGTGAAGGCTGGGTTCGCGTTGCCATAAACGCGGGTCTCGTTGTCGACGCTGATGGACACGGGCGTCATGAACGTCTTGAGCAGCGGGTAGGTGTTGCCTTCGTACATGAACCACGGGTCGTTTTCGGCGGCGGCGAAGCTCCATGCCGGGTCCACGTTGCCGTTGGCGGCTGTAGCACTGGTGAAATTGGCCTGTGCCTTCATGTTGGCGGTGTTCATGCCCACGGCGCCGGTTGTGGTGCCGGCCCCGATGCCGGTGACCGCCTGGAAGGAGGTTGTCGTATCCCAGAAGCTGCGGGTGACGTTGCCATTGGTGTTGTTGCCGACCAGGCCGCCGACATTGGTCGCGGTGCCGCTGTTGACCTTGCCGGTCGAATAGCTCGAGTCGATACTGGCGGCGAGAGGTGTGGCATTGCCGTTGTTGCCCACCAGGCCGCCGATATTCGTGCCGGCGCTTGCCGCGATTTCTCCCGTCGCGTAGCTGAAGAACAAGCTGGACTTGTTGGTGCCGACCAGGCCGCCGACGTCATTCGTGCCGGAAACGTTGCCGGTGGCGTAGCTGCGGTGGATCGGGCCTGCGGTGATTACGTCCGGGCCAGGTACCATGATAGGGACGCATGCGGGGAAGCAACCGGGATCGAAGGGATCAAAAAAGGGATCCGGTATAAGCGCACCGGGAGTGGTGATGTGATCGTTCTTGCCGACCAACCCGCCGACGCTGGCGAGTCCCGTCACGTTCGCAGTCGAATAGCTATGGCTGACCTCGCCGAGGTTCCTGCCGACCAGGCCGCCCACGTTGGTGCTTGTAGGCGCGCTTACGGTGCCGGTGACGAAACTGTTGCGAACACGGCCTGAGTTGAACCCCACCAGGCCGCCGACGTCCGGATTTCCCGGGTCGCTCGCAATGCTCACGGTTTTCAGGCCGACGTTGCGGATATCTCCGCCGGAGGCACCGAACAAACCGGTTCCGTTCGCGGCGCCGCTCACGCTCAGGCCGGTGATGACATTGCCGAGCCCTTCGAACGTGCCGGTGAAGGCGGCAGCCACACTGTCGCCCACCGGGGTGAAGGCGCCGACCGAAGTGAAGCTCGCCCCCAGGGCGTAAAAGCCGGTCAGATCCCCAGTCATGGCCTGCAGGCCGGCCTTGTCGCTGATCACGGTGAAGGGGTCGCCGTTTATTTCGAGCGTTCCGGTCCCGCTGAATGCCACCCGACCGCGGAAGCCGTCCAGGCCCATGCCCACCTTGATCGTTCCCGCACCACCCCCATCGACCTCTGCGCCGTTCGGGGTCGAGGCATTCAGCGCCAAGTTTCCGGTGCCGCTTGCCGTCATCACGGCATTGATCTTGATGTCGCGCGCGGCCGTCAGCGTGAGCGTATTTTGGCTCCATGTGACGGCGTCGTTCACGTTGATGTCGCCGCCGCCGGCCGGGCCGCCGTCTACCGATCCCGCGGAGGAAAGAATCTCGACGTCGGTGGTCGAAAGAGTGCCGGTGATTGTCGCTCCGGTCGTGTCGCCGCCTACCGCGGCGATCGTGAAGTCGTGAGGATCGAGCAGCCAGCGCCCGGTACGGCCATTGGGGGCGGAAGTATTGATGCGCACGCTGTCGGCAATCGAGAGGTGGGAAGCGCTCGTCTCGACGAAGCCGCCGTCGCCGCTTGCGCTGCCGCCGCGTGCGCTGATGCTGCCCGAGATCGTGGTGCGGCTGGCCGGGTTGGCGAGGTCGGCGAGGAGGATCGCGCTGCCGCCCTTGCCGTTCGCGCTGGCATCGACGCTGATCGCGCCGCTGTGCTCGATTGCGGAGCTCGCCGTCAGGCGCACCACGCCGCCGTCGGAGCTCATGCCGTTTGCCTCGATTGCGCCAGAGTTGACCACGCGCCCGATCAGCGCGTTCGCCGATTGCGCCGAGAGCAGGACGTTGCCCGCTCCAGCCTGGACCAGATGCCGGTTCTCGACCAACGTGTCGATGCTCGCTTTGTCCACCTGCACGCCGAGCTTCGCCTGGCCCGTGATGCCGAGGGTCACGGCCTCACCTGCCACGAGCGCCACCGAGCCCATCGGCGCGCTGATGACGCCCTCGTTCAGTACGTGCGGCGCGAGCAGCGCCGCGTACTTGGCGTTGATTTCGCCCCGGTTGACGACCGAAGCGGTGGCGCCATCGCGCGTGAAGCGGTAGTTGCCCGAGAGGAAGTCCTCGTTGCGGATGTTCATGACGCCGGCGACCAATCCGCCGACGTCGACGCGTGCGCCGGGGCCGAACAGAACGCCGCTCGGGTTGACGAGGAACACCTGCCCGTTGGCGCTCAAGCGCCCGTAGATTTGGGAGGGGTCGGAGCCGAGCACGCGGTTCAAGGCCACCGAGCCCGCGCCCGGCTGGATGAAGTTCACGGCCGCACCCGAGCCGATGCTGAAGCTCTGCCAGTTGAGGATCGCCTTGTCGCTCGCCTGCTGGATGTTCATGGTCGCGCCGGAAGTGGCGACCGAGGCCTGGCCGGCCACGACCTGGCCGCCGGTGGGCAGCGTCGTCGCGGGCGGCGCGGCGTGCGCAACGAAGGCGCCGGCCAGCGCCACGGCGAGCAACCCCCGGCGCAGCGAGGGCGCGCTCTTGCCGCGCGCGCGGCTGGTTTCGGGCGCGACCATCCAGCATTTCCGGGCGCAGTTCCAGATCAGGCGATAGATGTGGTTCATGTCTTTGCTCCCGGAATCCGGTCTAGAACTTCGCAGTGAGGCTGAGCCACGCGCGGTTGCCGTTGCTGCGGCTGCCGTCGACGTTGGTGCCAGTGGCGCTCTTGCCCGCGTTGTTGCCTACAGGTTTGGCGAGCATCACGCTAAAAGAGATGTGCTCAGACGGCAGCCACTCCAGCGCCAGGCCCGCCCCGCTCAGCGAGTAACTGTTTGGCGTGACGACGCCGGCTGGCGGAATGGTGTGGTTCTGCTTGATGTGGCCGGCGTCGAAGAACCCGCCGACGCGCCAGGCGTCGGCCAGCCGGTACTTCAGGTCGGCCCTCAGGATCAAGCCCTCGTCCCCTACGGCCTCCCCGACAGGGTAGGCACGCACGGCGTTCGCGCCGCCCAGCGTGATCCGCTCGGAAGAATCGAGGTTCTTGCTCGCATGCTGCCCGCGCAGCGTCCCGGTCAGGCTCCAGTTGGCCCCGAACGTCCGCAGCAGGCCGAGGTCCCAGGTCAGTTTGCTGTAGCTGCCCTGCGTATTGCGTGCCGCGGCGTCCGTCGCAAACGCGGTGGCGTTGCGCTGATTGAGCGAGCCGGCGTACGCAGACGCGCCAAAGGTGATCACCGTCAGGCCCGAGCCCGAGCCCGAGACGGTGTAGCCGTTCAGGCCGGCATTGGCGACGCGCACGCGGCGGTCGCCGGTTTCTCCGGCTACCGTTTGGTCGATGAACTCCTTGCCGTCGATGCCGCCGTCGAGGGTGAGCGACAAATCGCTGCGGCGCACGAGCGGGTAGGAGGCCTTGAGGCCCGCCGTGCGTGCCGTGCCGCTCGGCTGCAACGCCGCGAAGCCCGGCTGCACCAAGCGATAGGTCAGGGACGAGCCGGTCACGCCCAGGCGCAGGCCGCGATCACCCACCGCGAGGCTGTAGTCGCCGCGGACGAAAGTCGTGCCCTCGGATTTGTTGACGAGGACCGAGGCCACGTCGAACAGGCCGAAGGGATTGGCCAGCGTCAGGCTGGCCACCGCCTGCCCAGTGCCCGTGGCCTTGGCGCCTAGGTTATTCAGCCCAAGGTCGACAATGGCGAGCGGCTTGTCGGCGGCCAGGACACTCAGGTCGACGGCGCCCTCGGTCTTCCCCTGGGTGACGTTCGCACTCACTTCCACGCCTGGCTGCTCGTTGAGAATATTGAGGGCTTCGCCGACTGCCGCCATGTCCAGCGTCGCACCAGCGGGCGCGCGGGCCTCGACGAAGCGACGTACGCGTTCCGCGTCGACGCGATTGCCCTTGCGCTCCACGCTCACCGTGCCGCGCGTGCCCTCGACCACCTGGATCTCGACCACGCCGTCCCTGATCTCCTGCGGCGGCAGGAACGCCCGCGCGATATAGCCCTTCTGCGCGTAGTAGCCGATGAGCTGGAGCACAGCGTTGCGCAGCTGCCCGAAGCGCACCTCCTTGCTGACGAAATCGTGCAACTGCGCGACGAGCTCCGCTTCCGCGATGAGCCGGTTGCCCTTGATACGGAAGCCCTTGACGAGGACCATCGCCTGCATCTTCTCGTCGGACACGCCCGCGTCCGGCTTTTCGAGCCTGGGCGCCGCGGGCTTAGAGGCTGGAACGGTGGGAGGTTTGGGCTGCTGGCGCAGGATTGTTCCTGCATCGGGCGCTTGCTGCGCATGAAGCAGGCCGCAGGAAAGCGCCAGCAGCGATCCGGCCAACGCGATTGCGATGGCCCGTGCAGTGCAAAAACCCTTGGAGCGCAAGCCGGAATCGCCAGGTGTCGACACGAAAATCCCCCCCCCCCGTTATGCCCGGGTATGACCGCCGGGTCGCGTTGCGGGAGATTATCCTAAATGTTTTCCGGGTAGAAATTTGTTTTTGATTGCTTAGGCATGAATTGCTTGGGTCAAAAGCGGTTAGGCGTCGCCGATGCGTTGCGCGCTGCGGCGGAGTGCACAAGGTCAGAGCGTCTTCCTGTCTCGATGAGTACCAGTGCATGGCGTTCGCCCCCCAATTGACCTATTGACTTATCGAGAGAGCCTGCGCGACGTCGCGGCGTGTCTTCGTGCGCAAGCGGGCAAGCTCTACCCTATGGGCTTCAACAGTCGGGTCATTTGCGGTGGAAACCAGATTCGATAGTAATCTTGACTGAATCGACCGATTAGACCAAAATGATCGAATCGTACGAAACATTCGACGCCAGCTATGAAAACGTTTACCGCCAATGAAGCCAAAACCCGCTTCGGCGAGTTCATCGACCAGGCCCAGCGCGAGCCGGTGCGCGTGATGCGCCATGACCGGGTGGTCGGCGTGATGGTCAGCGCGCAGGACTACGAGGCCATGCGGGCGTTCTATGCCGACCGTCTGCGGCAGACC
This sequence comes from uncultured beta proteobacterium, assembly GCA_963844255.1. Lineage (GTDB taxonomy): Bacteria > Pseudomonadota > Gammaproteobacteria > Burkholderiales > SG8-39 > SZAS-79. The sequence continues at coordinate 8,199 of CAWJNP010000018.1, read as the reverse complement.
ATGGACAAGACTGCCGATCAGGCCGCGCGCGCCGGCCTCAGCGACGAAACACTGGCGGTGCTGCTGGCCGATGAGAGCTGAACCGGGCGCGCGTGTCGTCATCGACACCAACGTCTGGATCAGCGCATTCCTGAAAAAAACCGGTACTCCGGCCGCATTGGTGCGCCAGGTCGTCGCGCGCGGCAGGCCGGTGTTCTCGTTGCCGACCTTCGCGGAACTCGAAACGCGCTTGTGGAAGCCGAAGTTCGACCGCTATTTGCACATGGACGATCGAACAGCTTTGCTCAACGACGCGAGTGCGCTGTCCCACTGGGTAGAGGTGCCGCCGGCGATTGGGGCACAGGCGTTTTGCCGCGACGCCGACGATGACAAATTCATCCACGCCGCATTGGCGGCAAAGGCACCCTGGCTGGTGACGGGCGATCAGGACCTGCTGGATCTGCCGACGCTACCCCAGCTGCGCATACTTTCACCGGGGGAGGCGTTGCAAATTCCCGGGTTCTGCGCCTGAAGAACCGCTTTCGACGCCCGCGGTTTACACGGCCTCCACAGGGAAGCACAATCGACCTCCCGCCCCGAGTCTTCCAGCCCCGACCAGGACCCCCCCATGCCCGACTTCGACCCGAAACGCCCCCTGCCCGTACCCACCCCCGAAACCCAGCCCTACTGGGACGGCGCCAAAGCCGGTGAACTGCGCCTGCAGCGCTGCGATGCCTGTGCGCATGTGTATTTCCCGCCGCGCCCGTTCTGCCCGAAATGCGCGCACCGCAAGGTGAGCTGGTTCAAGGCCAGCGGCAAGGGGATGCTGTACAGCTACGTGATTCATGAGCGGCCGGCGCCCGGGTTCACGCCGCCGTATTCGATCGCGGTGGTGCAGCTGGACGAAGGCCCGCGCCTGATGAGCAATATCGTCGACTGTCCGCAGACGCCCGAGGCGCTGCAGCTCGATATGCGTTTGGAGGTTGTATTCGTCCCGGTGTCGGAGAAGATCACCTTGCCGCAGTTCAAACCGGAAATGCGGGAGGTGCAGCATGAAGCCCGGTTCGATTGCCGTCGTCGGCGCGGCCGAGACGACGGAACTCGGGTCGATCCCCGGCACGTCGCAGCTCGAGCTGCACTGCGACTGCGGCGCTGAACGCGATGGCCGATGCCGGCCTGAAGCCCAAGGACATCGACGGCGTGGCCTGCGCCGGTGAAGTGCCGACCAACATCGCCCACCACCTGGGCATCGTGCCGAAGTACGTCGACGGCACCGCATGGTCGGCGGCTGCTCGTTCATGCTGCATGTGCGCCACGCCTGCGCTGCGATCAACGACGGTCTGTGCGAGACGGTGCTGATCACGCATGGCGAGAGCGGCAAGTCGATGAGCGGGCGCACGGTGGTGCGCCCCGGCCCTTCGTCATTGATCGGCCAGTTCGAATTCCCCTATGGCACGATGGGGCCGCCGACGGCGTTTACCCTGCCGGTGCTGCGCTACCTGAAGAGCTACGGCGCCACCATGGAGCAGCTTGCGATGGTCGCGGTGATCCAGCGCGAGTGGGCCGGCAAGAATCCGCGCGCCTCGTACCGCGACCCGATCACGGTCGAAGACGTGCTCGGCGCGCGCATGATCGCGTGGCCGTTCACCAAGCTGCTGTGTTGCCTTGTCAGCGACGGCGGCGGCGCGCTGATCCTCACCAAGGCAAGCCGTGCCAAGGACTTCCCGCAAAAGCCCGTCTACATCCTCGGCACGGGCGAGAGCGTGGAAACGCCGATGATCAGCCAGATGGAGGACTTCACCACCAGCCGTGCGTTTCGCGTGGCCGGCAAGCAGGCGTTTGCCGAATCCGGCATCCAGCACAAGGACGTCGACCACCTGATGATCTACGACGCTTTCGCCCACCTGCCGTGGTTCGGCCTGGAAGACCTGGGCTTCTGCGAGCGCGGCGAGGCGCCCGGTTTCATCGCCGCGCGCAATACCGCGCCCGGCGGCAAGCTGCCGCTGAATACCAACGGCGGCGGGCTCTCCTACGTTCACACCGGCATGTACGGGATGTTCGCCCTGCAGGAAAGCGTGCGCCAGGTGCGCGGCACCGCGCCGGCGCAGGTGCCCGGCGTGAAGACCTCGGTCTGCCACGGCGTCGGCGGCATGTTCGCCGCCAGCGGCACGATCGTGTTTTCCAACCAGCAATCCTGAGGAAACGCCATGGCCGAAGCGCAGGTGGTGAACTTTGCGGTCGAGGACCGGGTCGGCATCATCACGATCGACAACCCGCCGGTCAACGCGCTCGGGCCGGGCGTGACCGACGGCATCATCGAGGGCGTCGAGAAGTTCGCCGCCGATGCGGGCGTGGACGCGATCGTGCTGATCGGCGCGGGGCGCAGCTTCATCGCGGGCGCCGACATCCGCCTGTTCGGCAAACCGCGGACCACGCCACGGCGCAAAAGTTACGACGTGATGGACGGCAGTGCCAAGCCGATCGTGGCCGCGATCCATGGCTTTGCGCTGGGCGGCGGGCTCGAACACGCGCTCGGCTGCCACTACCGGGTGGCGGTGCCGAGCGCCAAGGTGGGCCTGCCCGAAGTGCTGATCGGCATCATCCCCGGCGGCGGTGGCACGCAGCGTCTGCCGCGCCTGATCGGACCGAAGGCGGCGATGGAGATGATCGTCAGCGGACGGCACGTGCCTGCAGCGGAAGCGAAGGCGCTGGGGATTGTCGACGCGATCGTTTCTGAGGCCGATCTGCGCGGCGAGGCGATCCGTTATGCCAAATCGGTTGCCGCAAAGCGGCCGCTGCCGCGGGTGCGCGACCGCAGCGCCGATGCGAGTGGCGATCCGGGCATGTTCGAGGCGATGCGCAAGTCCATCGCAAAGAAGGCGCGCAACCAGAAGGCGCCGTACCACGCGATCGCCGCCGTCGAGGCCGCGACGAAGCTGGACTTCGAGGCCGGACTGGAAGAAGAGCGGCGGCTGTTCTCCGAACTGGAAAACTCCGACGAGGCCAAGGCGCTGCGCTACGCCTTCTTCGCCGAGCGCGAGGCGGGCAAGATTCCGGGTCTCTCGAAGGACCTGCCGGTCCCGAAGCTCAAGACCGCGGCGATCGTCGGCGCCGGCACCATGGGCGGCGGCATCGCCATGAGTTTTGCCGATTTCGGCTACCGGGTGAAGATCCTCGATGCCTCCCCCGAGGTGCTGGCAAAGGGCATGCAGCGCATCCGCGACAACTACGCGGTCAGCGTGAAGCGCGGCAGCCTCGCGCAGGAGGAGATGGACCGGCGCCTGCCGCTGATCGAGCCGGTCGACGGGCTCGATGCGATCGCGGACTGCGACGTGGTGATCGAGGCCGCGTTCGAAGACATGCAGGTCAAGAAGGACCTGTTCGCGAAGCTCGACGCGGTCATGAAGCCCGGTGCCCTGCTGCTGACCAACTCCTCGGCCCTCGACATCGACCAGATCGCCGCGGTGACCAAGCGCCCGCAGGACGTCGCAGGCGCGCATTTCTTCAGTCCCGGCCAACGTCATGAAGCTGCTCGAAGTGGTGAAGGCGAAGACAGACCTCGCCCCCGGTGCTGGCGGCCACCATGAAGCTCGGCCGCGATATCGGCAAGATCTGCGCGGTGGCGGGCAACTGCGACGGCTTCGTCGCCAACCGTTCGCGCGCGCCGTTCAACACCGAGATGATCCTGATGCTGGAGGAGGGGGCACGCCCGGCGCAGGTCGACCGCGTGATGATCGACTTCGGCTATCCCATGGGCCCGTTCGCGGTCGGCGACCTCGCGGGCCTGGACATCGGCTACTCCACGCGCAAGCGCCGCGCGGCGGCGGATCCGAACTACCGCAAGCTGCCGGTGCCCGATCGCCTCGTCGAGATGGGACGCAAGGGGCAGAAGACCGGCGCGGGCTGGTATCGCTACGAGAAAGGTGATCGCACCCCGCATCCGGATCCCGTGGTCGACGAGGTCATCGCCGACGTCGCGCGCACACTTTCGATCGAGCAGCGCAGTTTTTCAGACGAAGAAATACTTCAGCGCCTGCTGTTGTCCTCGGTCAACGAGGCCTGCAAGATCCTCGAAGAAGGCCGCGCGCTTCGCGCGAGCGACATCGACGTGATGTGGCTGTACGGCTTCGGCTTCCCGCGCTATCGCGGCGGCCTGATGTTCTGGGCCGACACCCTGGGTTCGCGCAAGGTACACGCACAGATCAGCGAATGGCATGCACGGTACGGGGATCGCTGGAAGCCTTCCGCCTTGCTCGCCGAGTTGGCCGCGAGCGACGCGCCGTTTCGCGAAGCCGGGCCGAAGCAGTCTTTGTAACCGGGTTCACCGTGCCGCCCATGCCGCGCATCGATCCGGAGGTGCTGCCCTACTGGGTGGCGCTCGCGGTGGTGGCGCTGATGGCGATCGTCTTTGTGCTCTATGCAGAGCGCCGCGGTTTTGCGCTCCGGGGCAAGTCCGGGGCGTGGCTCGGCCTGCGCCTGGCGAGCCTTCCGATCGTCGCTGTGACGGCGGCGGCGGTGGTTTTCCCCGCGCGCGCGGTCGGTGGCCCGGAGGCCCTCGCAGCCTTCTACTTGCTGCTGGTGACGGCCACCGTCTCAAGTTCGGCCCGACGTGCCCCTGGAGTTGGATGACGTCATTCTGCGCGCGCTCGAGCGTGACCTCGGCAAGCGCTTCCAGAGCGCGAACGAGCTGCGGAGGGCGCTGGAGCTCTTTCTCTCGTCGCGAACCACGGCGCCAATCTTCAGCCAGTTGCAGAGCTTCATGGTCGAGCAGGTGGGCTCCGAGCGGATCCGGCTGCGCTCCGCGCCGACGGCGTCGCCGAAGCCGGGCTCCGGGTCCCCACTCGATACGGGAATCGCTCCGCTGAGCGAGATCGACGACGCCCCTCCTCCGACGTTGGCCGCGCCGGCGAGCGAGGTCCGACCGGTCGAGCCGGTCGAGCCGGTCGCACCGCCTCGGTCCGCAGGCCAGCGTGGAATGGGGGTGGGGCTGGGCGCGGGCGGGCTGCTTATCCTCGTGGCCGCGGCCCTGGCCATCGCCCGTCCCTGGCAAGGGTCGGACCCGGCAGCGCCGGTCGTACCCGTCGCTCCGCCGCCGGCTACGCCGCTGGTTCCGTCGGCTTCGACCCACGAGGCCAGCCCGGTCGCGCCGCCAGCGACGACGGCGGTGGAACCCGCCACGCCCAACGCACCCGCGGACACGGTCGTGGACCAACCCGTCCCCGTGGTCGGGCCGCCCCTGAAGCCGAAGGGGCCACCCACGAAACGACCCGCGCCGACGCAGCCCGCGACGAAGCCGGTTCCGGAACTCGGGTTCCTCGACGTCAACTGCGTGCCCTGGTGCCGCGTCGTCGTGGACGACAAGGAGGCCGTGGACTCGCCGGTACAGGGAATGAAGCTTTCGCCCGGAAGGCACCGGGTCCGCGTCGTGAACCCTCCGTCGGGCATGTCACGGGAACGAGAAGTCACCGTCAAAGCCAACGAGACGGCGAAGGAGTTGATTCGTTTCTGAGGTCCCCGCGGGTGGCTTCGCCCCTACCGTAGACGCTCGAAATGGCATCTGCGAGAGTCTGCGGGATTTGCTCACAGTGAAGGGGGCCACGACGATGAGGCGACTGGGAATCACCGCGCTCACCCTGCTCGCCGGCCTGGCCCAGGCTCAGGTGAGAAGAATCTCGGTGGTGGTCGTGTCGCCCGAGCCGGAGCTCGAGGGAGCGGCGCTGACCGCAGGACGTGTGGCCAGAGCGCGGCTGGCCAAGGACGCGCGGTTCGAGTTGGTCGATGTCGAAGCGGGTGCCCGCAGCGCGGCAGACGCAGAGAAGACTGACCGGGCGAAGGCAGCGCGGGACTCCTTCGCCCGCGGCGTCGATTCGCTCGACGCGGTCGAGTACGCGAAGGCCGTCGACCAGCTCGGCGCGTCGGTCAATGGGTTCCTCGACACGGACTTGACCGCCACCTTCCCCGAGTTGCTCGACGCGATCGGAATGAGAGCGGTCGCGCTACGCCTTGCCGGCAACAGCAACCCGGCCGACGACGAGCTGTCGCGTCTGTTTACCTTGAATTCGGGGTACCGCTTCGCGCCTGGGCGCTGGCCTCCGGCGATTCAAGGCTGGATTGACCGCAAGCAGGCGGCCATTCGAGAGACCGCCCCCGCGGGGCTGGAGGTTGCCTCGCCCACGGCGGCGGCCGAGGTCTTCGTTGACGGGACCTTCCGGGGCGTCACGCCGCTCGAGGTGAAGGAGTTGACTCCAGGCCGGCACGTTCTGACGTTGCGGGCGCCGGGGTACGCGACGAAGCAGCTCGAGGTGAGCGCGGGCCCGGGTTCGGCCGTCTCGCCCGTGCTCGAGGTGGCGCCCGGGGGCCGCGAGCTTCTGTCTCGCCTGGAGAACCTCAAGGCTGGGTTCGGCCGAGGCGCGCCCGAGGCGGCGGGACAGGGCCTGATGGCCTGGGCGGGTACGCCCGAGCTCGTGGCGGTCTCGCTCGAGGTGAAGGACCAAGAGGTGTGGGCCCGCGCCACGCGGCTGACCGCTCGAGGGGTGGCTGGAGAGCGGCAGAAGTCGCTCGGCAGCACGAGCGCGCCGGCACTCGAGGAGGTGGCGGGGTTGGTCACCGCCACCGTCGAGCAGGCCGACCCGGGGCCGCTCCCGCGAATCGAGACCTCAGAGGCCGGCAGTGGGAGGAAGACGTGGGGTGTCGTCGCCGTGGGAGTCGGCGTCGCCGCGGGAGCGGGCGCCGTCGCCGCCGGGCTGACCGCCCAGGCAAAGGCGAAGGAGGCGAAGCTGACCCCCCAGGTCGATGAGACGGCCTATCGGGGCGCGGTGGCTTCCGCCCGCAGTGCCGCGCTGGTGACGGACGGGTTGTGTGTCGTCGCGGCCGCGGGCCTCGGGGCCGGGCTCTACCTGTTGCTCACTCAAGGCTCACCGGCGCCGCACGGCGACGTCGCGGTGGACGTCGCGGTGACGCCGGGTGGTGGATGGGTCTCAATCGGCGGCGCCTTCTAGCTCAGAGGCAGCCGGGGGGTAGTCACGTGCAACGCATCGTCTGGGCAGTCGCTTGCTTGATGCTGGCCGGGCTGCAGTTTGAGCCTCGACGTCGGCGGTACCGAGGGCCGCCCCTGCAAAGAGGGCCGGTGTCTGGACGGCTACGTCTGCCAAGACGACGTGTGCGTCGCCGGCACGCCCCAGGTGGACGCGGAACCCGGCTGCCCGACCTGCGTGGCCGCGCCCAACCTCGTCGGCACCACTCCTTTGTCGCCGTCGAACGTGTTGACGCCGTCGGTCGAGGGGACGGCTCCCGGCGGCTCGACGGTGAGGCTGTACACCCAAGCCGGCTGTGGCGGCGCGGTCGCTGGGACGGGCGCGGTCGACGGCGCGGGCGCGTTCAGCATCGGCGTCACGGTCCTGCCGAACACCTCGACAACGTTCTATGGCACCGCGACGGACGCGACGGGCAACCCCTCCCCTTGTTCCTCGAGCGGAGTGACGTATGTGCACGACGGGAAAGCTCCAGCCGCGCCGACTCTGACGGGCACGACGCCTGCTTCGCCCTCGGCCGTCCTGAACCCGGGTGTGACAGGCAGCGCCGAAGCGGGCTCCGTGGTGGTGTTGTACACGGCGGCGGGGTGCACCGGGGCCGCGCTTGCGACCGGAACGGCCGACGGCGCGGGTGACTTCGTCCTCGGCACGACCGTCGGAGCGAACTCCACGACGACGTTCTACGCCACCGCCACGGATGCCGCGGGCAACGTCTCGAACTGCTCGGCGAACGGCGTCACGTACGTCCACCAAGGACCTGCTCCGGCCGCGCCGGCGCTGACCGGTACGACACCTGCGTCCCCCTCCAACAACCTGTCTCCGACCGTGACTCGGCCTGGCCGGCCTGGCGCTGGTGGTCGGCCACAAACTCAACCTCGGGCCAGGCCGCGGCTGGCGCAACATCCTGCCGGCCGTGCTGGCGCTGGCCAGCATCACCGTCGGCACGCTCTACCAGAAGCGTTGGGTCGCGCCTTGCGATGTGCGCACCGCCAACACGGTGCAGCTGGCCGCGGCGCTGGCCGCCACCGCGCCGCTGGCCTTGCTCGAGCCTTATGCCTTCGACTGGCACCCCGAGATGATCGGCGCGCTGGCGTGGTCGGTGCTGGTGCTCACGCTGGGTGGCAGCTCGCTGCTCTACATGTTGATACAACGTGGCGCCGCCACGGCCGTCACCAGCCTGATGTACCTG
>CAWJNP010000017.1:0-243601 GCA_963844255.1 uncultured beta proteobacterium | reverse complement strand
GTTATGTCGTCCTTCTTCGACGAGTACGTATTGCTGGGACGGGCAGGTCGTGGCCCGGCGCCCGGAACGCACGGGTGACGCCGGCGGCGCGGAGGCAACGGTCAGCAGGCCGGCGACGGTGCTCGGCGCTCATCGCTGGCTCCTCCGGCACCCAGCGGTAGCGGATCCAGCCCGGCACCGGCGCGGCGCCGAGCCCGTCGTAGAAGGTCTGGGCCGAGGTGTTCCAGTCGAGCACCACCCACTCGACGCGACCCTCGGTCATCGTGCGGAGCTCGCTCGATGCAGGGCCAGGCCGTAGCCGTGGCGCCGGTGCTCCGGCCGCACGAAGAGGTCCTCGAGCCAGATGCCCGGAGCGGCCGAGGAAGGTGGAGAAGGTGCGGAACCACAGCGCCATGCCGGCGACGGCGCCGTCGTCGGCGACCGCCAGCAGCACGTGGGCGGCGGGATCGGGGCCGAACAGCTGCGCTCGAGCTGGGGCAGGTCCCACACGACCTCGTCGGTCATCTCCTCGTAGTCGGCCAGCTCACGGATCAGCGCGGCGATCTCGGGCAGGTCGGATGGATCGGCAGGACGGATCGGCACGGCCGACCAGCCTACGGAGTCCGGGCCGATCCCCCCCAGCACGCGAAACGGTGCGCCGCTCCCGCCCTGGACGGACGCGCCTTCGAGCGCACCGCTTCCGCGGAGGAGTGGCGCCGGCTCAGTCAGTGTCGAGCAGGACGTGGGCGACCCGACGACGGTGCCAGGCGGCGTCGCCCCAGGCGGCCGAGAGGGCCCAGCGCGCGCTTCAGCCACAGGTGCAGGTCGTACTCGAACGTGTAGCCGATGGCGCCGTGGCACTGCAGCGCCTTGCGGGCCGACCAGCGTCGGCGGCGTCGGAGGCGAGGCCTTGGCCATCGAGACGTCGCGCTCGAGCGTCGGGCGCGGCGGTGGGCCAGCGAGTAGGCGCGCGTTCCAGACCGTGCGGCCGGGCGAACTCGAGGCCTGCAGCTCGGCGTCGGCGAGGTGGTGCTTGACCGCCTGGAAGCTGCCGATCGGCACGCCGAACTGGTCGCGCGGGCGACGACGTACTCGACGGTCATGTCGATCATCTGCTCGGCCAGGCCGACCAGCACGCGCGGCGGCCGCCGAGCGCGCCGCGGTCGAAGGCCTCGTTGACGGCCTGCCAGCCCGGCCTCGCCGCTGACGACGAGCTCGGCGTCGGCGGCGTCGAAGTCGACGCGAGAAGAGCCGGCGGGCGCCGTCGACCGACTGCTGCGGCGGTGAGCGCAGCTCGTCGCCGGGCACGGCGTAGATGCGGTCGTCGTGCTGGACCACGAGCAGGTCGGCGACGTGGGCGTCGGTGCACGAAGGGCTGACCGGCGAGCTGCACGCGTGGCGACGGCCTCGCCGGCGGCGATGCCGGGCAACCACCGCTCGGCGACGGCGCCGGAGGCGTTCTCGGCGAGCAGCGGGGCGACCACGGCGGTGGTCTCGACGAGCGGCTCGGGCAGCGCCACGCGGCCGGCCTCGTCGAGCAGCAGCACGAGGTCGACCTCGTTCATGCCGAGGCCACCGTGCGGCCTCGGGCACGGTGAGCCCGACGACGCCCATCTCGGCGAGCGTGGCCCACAGCTCGGGGCACGCGGCCGGTCGTCGTTCGGCCAGCGCGCCGCGCACGGCCTCGGGCGTGCACTCCTTGGCGAGCAGGTCGCGCGACGGTGTCGCGGAACAGCAGCTGATCGTCGGTGAAGGCGAAGTGCATCGGCGACCTCTTCCGCGGGAGGCCGAGCACGCGCTCGGCGACGATGTTGCGCTGGATCTCGTTGGTGCCGGCGTAGATCGGGCCGGACAGCGAGAACTGCGTAGCCCTCGCATCCAGCCGCGTCGACGTCGAGCTCGGCCTCGCGGCGCCGAGCAGGTCGAGCGCGGTCTCGTGGAGCGCGACGTCGAGCTCGGACCAGAAGACCTTGTTGAGGCTCGACTCGGCGCCCCGGGCTCGCCGCCGCCAGCGAGCCGCGTGACGGTGCCGAGGGTGTAGCAGCCGGTAGGCCTCGGCGTCGATCCAGGCGTCGGCGACCCGGTCGCGCAGCGCCGGGTCGCCGTCGCGTCCGCGCGGTCGCGCGTAGAGCTCGACGAGCCGGTCGGCGGCGGCGCAGAAGCGGCCCGGGCGAGCGCAGGGTGAGGCCGCGCTCGGTGCCGGCGGTGGCCATGGCGACGCCCCAGCCGTCGTCCGACCGCCGCCGAGCACGTCGGTCGTCGGGCACGAAGACGTCGTCGAAGAAGACCTCGGCGAAGCCCTCGTCGCCGTCGAGCCGGCCGATCGGCCGCGCACGGTGACGCCGTCGGCGTCGAGCGGGACGAGGAAGTAGGTCAGGCCGCGTGTGGCGCTGCGCCTCGGGGTCGGTGCGGAACAGGCCGAAGCCCCAGTGCGTGCAGAACGCGCCCGCGGGTGGTCCAGGTCTTCTGGCCGTTGAGCACCCAGCCGCCGCGCTCGTCGTCGCGGCCGGCGCGGCTGCTTGATGCCGGCGAGGTCGCGAGCCGGCGTCGGGCTCGGACCAGCCCTGGCCCACAGGTCCTCCGCCGCTGGCCATCGCGGGCAGGAAGCGGTCCTTCTGCTCCGGCGGTGCCGAAGTCGAAGATGGTCGGGCGCGAGCAGGAAGATGCCGTTCTGGGTGACCCGCTGCGGGCGCGCCCGCGCGGTAGTACTCCTCCTCGAAGATCAGCCACTCCCACGAGCGAGGCGTCGCGGCCGCCGTACTCCTCGGGCCACGACACGACCGACCAGCGGCGCTCGAAGAGCAGCCGCTCCCACTCGAGGTGGGCGGCGAAGCCGTCGGCGGTGTCGCTCGACGGCAGCGGCTCGGTCGGCACGTTGGCCTCGAGCCAGGCGCGGGCCTCGGCCCGGAAGGCCTCCTCGGCCTCGGTGAAGGTCAGGTCCACGGCACCCCTCCGGCTGGCAACTCGGTCGGCGGGCGATCGTACGCCAGCCCCTGACGCGCCGTCAGTTCCGGGCAGGCCGCCGGTGACGTGACGTTCGACGCCCCGCGAGCAGAACCTGACGGGTCGTCAGGTTTCTCGTTACGATGGTGCGACCGGGGGGTCACGCCACGTCCGCTGGCCACAGTCCGACGAGGGGCCCCACCGACGGGGGCACCGCGACCACACAGGAGAGCACCGTGACGATCACCGCCCCCGATCCCACGACGACCGGCACCGAGCGGGTCATCCCGAAGATCATCAGCGTCGACGACCACGTCGTCGAGCCCGCCGCACGTGTGGCAGGACCGCCTGCCCGAGAAGTTCAAGGACGATCGGGCCCCGCGTCGAGCGCCGCGGCGTCGGCGCCCTGAGCTCACATCGGCGGCAGCTACGCGTCTACGAGCATGACTTCGACCCCGACGGGCCGCTCGGCCGACTGCTGGTGCTACGAGGACCTCTACATCCACAAGCGCCACGTCGCCGCCGTCGGGTTCCCCCGCGACGAGATGACCATGACGCCCATCACCTACGACGAGATGCGCCCGGGCTGCTACGACCCGAAGGCCCGCCTCGAGGACATGGACGTCAACCACGTCGAGGCGTCGCTGTGCTTCCCGACCTTCCCCCGGTTCTGCGGCCAGACCTTCACCGAGGCCAAGGACAAGGAGCTCGGCGCTGGCCTGCGTCCAGGCCTACAACGACTGGATGGTCGAGGAGTGGTGCGGCGACTCCGACGGCCGCCTGATCCCGCTGTTCATCGTCCCGCTGTGGGACGCCGAGCTGGCCGCCGCCGAGGTGCGCCGCAACGCCGCGCGCGGCGTGCGCGCCGTGTGCTTCACGCGAGATCCCGCCCCACCTCGGCCTGCCGTCGATCCACTCCGGCTACTGGGACCCGTTCTTCGCAGGCGTGCGAGGACACCGAGCACCGTCGTCAACATGCACATCGGCTCGTCGTCGCAGATGCCGGCCACGTCGCCCGACGCGCCCGTCGCGGTGCAGCGCCACGCTCAGCTTCAACAACTCCATGGCGCTCGCTGACCGACTGGCTGTTCTCCGGCGTGCTCGTGCGCTTCCCCGACGCTCAAGCTCGCCTACTCCGAGGGCCAGATCGGCTGGATCCCCTACGTCCTCGAGCGGGCCGACGACGTGTGGAACGAGCACCGGGCGTGGGGCGGCGTCGACAGGACGTCATCCCCGAGCCGCCGTCGACCTACTACTACCGCCAGGTCTTCGGCTGCTTCTTCCGCGACCGGCACGGCCTCGAGAGCCTCGACGTCGTCGGCGTCGACAACATCACCTTCGAGACCGACTACCCCCACACCGACTCCACGTGGCCGCACACCAAGGAGGTCGTCCCGAGATGATGGTCGACCTCGACCGACGAGCAGATCTACAAGATCGCCGCGGGGCAACGCGATCCGCATGCTCTCGCTCGACCTGGACTGAGCCGCCGAGGAGGAGGGGGCTACCGGTGCCGACGCGTGGCCCCTTCCTCCGCTCGTCGCCGTGGCACCTTCGGCGCCTTCCGCCAGCCGTTCCTCACCGACCCGGTCTTCTGGATCGCCGCCGGGCTCGCCGTCGCCATCGGGCCCTGGTGAGTGGGGCGGTCGTCGCGTTGGGCGGCGGTTGCCCGACTCGCCGCTGATGCTGGGGCGTCGCCCTCGGCATCTTCGCCATCGTCGGCTGGCTCGAGCTTCAAGCTCCTGGCCATGGGCCTCAACACCAGCCGTGCGCTGCGAGGAGACCGAGGTCGCCGACGAGGCGAGGGCGCAGAACCTCGAGGGCAAGGGCCGCGCCGCCCGCGCCGCACTCGGCAAGGGCCCCGCCAGTTCCCTTCATCGCAGCCATCATGTTGGCGGTGCCCAGCTCGTAGATCTGCACAAGGTGCGGCGGATCGCCCGCGCGTTGCGCGATGAACGCCGCTGCCATCGTTTCGTCGTAGCTGCCTTTGTACGCGGTGGAAACCACGTACTCCTTCTGCGCCGCATTGAACTCCTTCGCGATCGCTTCCACCTGATCGCCGAGCGGGCCGGCCATCGCATGCCAGAAGCGGATTTCCGTCGGTGCCGCATGTGCCGCGGCAGAAAATAGCAGTGCGAGTAACACGCTGATGGTACGCAAGTGGGAGACCTCCGGATGAAACGCGCCGCAGTATAGCGCGCTGTTGGCGCTATCATTCACCGCGTCGGCACCCTCGACGATTCCAGGAGCAACACATGACTGCGGTTGAACTGTGCGCGGCCTTTGCCGCCGGAAAACTCTCGCCGGTCGAGGTGACGCAGGCCGCGCTCGAACACATCGCGCGCTGGGAACCGAAGCTCAACGCAATGTACCTGCTGCAGCCCGAGGCTGCGCTCGCGCAGGCCCGCGCGGCCGAAGCGCGCTGGCAGAAAGGCGTACCCCTCTCCGCACTCGACGGTATCCCCGTGACCATCAAGGAGAACATTGCGACCCGGGGCGATCCGGCGCCCATCGGCACCGCCGCCAACGAAGGGATCGCACCCGCGGCGGCGGACGCGCCACCGGCCGCGCGCATGCGCGAAGCCGGCTGCGTCATTCTCGGCAAGACCACCATGCCCGACTACGGCATGCTGTCCTCCGGCCTGTCGTCGATCCATGGCCTCACGCGCAACCCCTGGCAACTCGACCGCAATACCTCGGGGTCGAGTTCAGGCGCGGGCGCAGCCTGCGCCGCAGGTTACGCACCACTGCACCTGGGCACCGACATCGGCGGGTCCGTGCGCCTGCCGGCGACACACTGCGGAATCTTTGCGCTCAAGCCCAGCCTGGGCAGGGTGCCGGTGCATCCGCCGTTCCTGGGCCGCGTGACCGGCCCGATGGCGCGCACCGTGCGTGATGCAGCGCTGATGATGAACGCGCTTTCCCGGCCCGACGCGCGTGACTACATGAGCCTGCCCTGGGAACCGCGCGACTACACCGCGGGCCTGGAGTCGCTTTCGGCGAAAGGGCTGCGCATCGGCTTCCTGCCCGACATGAGGACCGGGCTGCCGGTGCATGCGGAAGTGCGTGCCGCCGCCGCAGCAGCCGCGCAGGCGCTCTCCGCGGCCGGCGCGGTGGTGGAGGAGATTCCCTCGTTTCTCACGCCTGAAATGCTCGAGGGCATGACGCAGTTTTTCGAAGCGCGCTCGTACAACGACTACGTCCAACTGCCGCCGGAAAGGCAGGCGAAGATCCTGCCCTTCATCGTCGAATGGTGCACCTGGCGCGCGAAGGGCTTCTCCGGCCGCGACGTGATTGCAGCCTACAACCAGGTCATGGCAATGCGCGAGGCTGCCGTGAATGCCTGCCAGCCTTACGACTTCGTGCTCTCGCCGACTTCGCCGATCCTGCCCTATGAAGCCGAATTCGCCGCCCCGGGAAACGACCCGCGCAACGCGCTGCCGCATATCGCCTTCACCGTGCCGTACAACATGTCCGAGCAGCCCGCAGCATCGCTCAACTGGAGGGCGTCTGGTTCGGGTCTGCCCATCGGCGTGCAGATCGTCGGCCGTCGCTTCGACGATGCCGGCGTGTTGCGCGCCGCGCGCCTGCTCGAGAAAATTCGCCCGGCGCAGAAAGCCTGGCCTTCGCCCGCCTGAAATGGTATTGCTGCCACTTTTGGCTTAAAGCCCAGTACTGGCGGGGGTCTCCGGGCAGATTGCTGCCATCGTCTGCGTGGCGCGCGACTGAAGATTCCGGCGCAGCTAGGCCGCGTTCTGCACGTACGGCGCCATCTTTGTGCGCAAATCCTCTGGAATCGGGAGGGACTTCAGCGTTTCCAGCGACATCATCGCGACCTTGTGCCGTGCGCGAAACTTTTCTTCCTCGGCGACACGACCCGTGATGGAAAACTCGATCGAGCTGCGCCCGAGCTTGAGTATCGACAGTTCGAGGGCAAGCCTGTCGCCGAGATGGCAGGGCTTGAAGAACTCGCAGCCGGTATTGACGATCGGAAAACCCACGTGCTTGCCGATATGCATCTCGTTGAAGGTGAATCCGATGGCGTCGCCGAACCAGTCTTCGACGATGCCGCTGACCATGTCGAAGAAGTTGACGAAATAGACGATGCCCGCCGGGTCGCAATGCGAGAAGCGGATCTTGCGTTCGGTGAGGAAAACCTGTGCCATGCGGGATTCTAACGGGCGGGGCGCGGGACAAACACGCGCCGGCGCGTGCAGTCCGCGAGCAGGAGCAATGCTGCAGCGCTGAACACTGCGCCCGCGCCGAACGTGAAGGCCGCGCCGAGGCGGTCCCACAGCAAGCCCGCGAGCGCGCTCGCCAGCAGCATCGCCATGCCGGAAAGCAGATTGAAGAATCCGTACGCGGTGCCGCGCAGATCCGCGGGGGCCGTGTCGGCGACCATCGCGGCGAGCAGTCCCTGGGTCACGCCCATGTGCAGGCCCCAGAGCGAAGCGCCGGCCCAGACCCAGGTCCAGTGATTGCTGCGCGCCAGTGCCGCGTCGGCTGCGATCAGCAGGACGAGCCCGAACGCCAGCAGCGCCGGATGGCTCATTCGGTCCGACAGCCTGCCAAACGGATAGGCCGACGCCGCGTAAACCAGATTCATGCCGATCGCAACCAGGGGCACATAGGCGATTGGCAGTCCGCCTTCGGCTGCGCGCAGTACGAGAAACGCCTCGCTGAAACGCGCGAGCGTGAAGACTGCACCGATCACGACAACCCACCAGTACGCGCGTCCCAGCCGGCGCAGGTTGTCTCTTCGGATCGGATTTGTGCGCGCCTCGCCCGTCTGCACTCGCTCAGGCTCCTGCACGCCAAACACAAGCAACGCCACGGAAAGAAAGGCGGGCACCACGGCAACCCAGAACACCGCGCGAAAATCGTTCGCCCACAACAGCATCAGACCCATCGCCAGGAGCGGACCGAGGAATGCGCCGACCGTGTCGAGCCCCTGGCGCAGGCCGAACGCCGCACCGCGTACTTCGGGCGGTGCAAGATCGGCGACCAAGGCATCGCGCGGCGCGCCGCGGATCCCCTTGCCGACGCGATCGATCAACCGTGCGGCGACGACGAGGCCCAGACCGGCAGACAACGCAAACAAGGGTTTGGACAGCGCCCCCAGTCCGTAGCCCAGTACCGCAAGGGGTTTGCGCCGACCCCACCAGTCGCTGAGTACGCCGGAGAACACCTTGACGATGAGTGCAATCGCCTCGGCCGCGCCCTCGATCAGGCCGACCGCGAATACGCTCGCACCCAGCGAGACGACCATGAACACCGGCAACAGGCTGTGAATCAGCTCGGAGGACACGTCCATCAGCAGGCTGACGAATCCCAGCGCCCAGATGGCCGGCGGGATCTTCACGGGTTTCGTGCCGACTGCGGGCGATCCCATCAGCGCCGACCAGGCGGGGCGCCTATTTCTTCGGATCGATCCTGCCGATCTTTTCGACCGCCTGCTTGAGCCGCGCTGCGTCCTTGGCGAGGAAGCTGCTGAACTCGGGCGCATCAAGATAGCTCACGGGGGTCCGAACTTTTTCCATCGCGCCCGTGAACAGCGGGTCCGCGACCGCCGCGCGCACCGCTTCGCGAAGACGCATGATCACCGGTGCGGGTGTTGCGGCCGGCGCGAACACGCCCGACCAGATATAGAACTCGACGTCCTTGTAGCCGAGTTCCTTGAACGTCGGCAGGTCGGGCATCAGCGGCAGGCGCTGGTCACCCCAGCCGGCCAGCGCGCGCATCTTGCCCGCCTTGATCTGTCCCACGGCCGCGGCCGGACCCGAGGCGAGCGCCTGGACCTGCCCGCCGAGCAGCGCAGCGACTGCGGGCCCTCCCCCTTGGTAGGGGATATGGAACAACTGGATGCCCGCGGAATGGGCGAATATCTCCATCGCCACGTGCAGCGTCCCATACACCCCGGAGGAGGAGTAATTGATCCTGTTCGGATTCGCCTTGGCCGCCGCAACGAAATCCTGCACGGTCTTGTACGGGCTGTCGGCCGCAACCACCAGCACGGTCGGGTCCGAGGTCACCAACGCGATCGGCGCAAAATCCGAAAGCTGGTAGGGCAGCGGCTTGCCGTTCATCGGGTCGGACACCGGAAAGATCGAGATCGAAGAGAGCGAAATCAGGATCGTGTAGCCGTCGGGTGCCGCCTTCGCCGCCGCCGTGGTGCCGACCGCGCCGCCGGCGCCGCTGCGGTTGAGCACGATCACCGGTTGATGCAGGGACTTTTCCATCGCAGCGGCGAGCGGACGGCCGACGATATCGGCCACGCCGCCCGGCGGGAAAGGCGCGATCATCGTGATCGGCCTGGACGGATAAGCGTCCTGCGCGTGCAGCGCCGGACTCGCGAGCGCGGCGCCTGCAAGCGCGATTGCGGAACAGATGTTCTTGACCATGTCTGCCTTCCCCCTTGAATTATTCGTGGCGTTGCGGCCCTGCGGCCGCGCGCGTCGCATTCTGCCCTACAAACCGCGCAGTTTCGTCTTCAACGCTGCCGGGGCAAGCCCAATCAGCGTGGTGCGCTCGGCACGTGTCAGAAACAGCGGCCCAAGTTCGGGAAATTCCAGTAATTGATAACCGAGCCGCGATGCCCCTTCGACCTTGAGTCCTGCGGCACGCAGACGTTCGATGTCCCTGTATACCGTCCGCTTGCCCGCACCGATCGCCTCGGCCAGCGCAGCGGCGGTGTGCCGGCCGCCGTCGGCAAGCATCAGATAAAGCATCGCCAGCCGCATCGGGCGCATGTGATTGCTGCCATTTTCGCTGGTGAATGACATTCAGACGCGGGTTTCCGGGTGAATTGCTGCCAGTGTACCTTTTTCGCCCAGTGCGCAAACGGGCCGGGCTCACGCCATCGAAATCGCATGCGACCAGCCGACTTGCTGCGCTGCAAAGCTTGAGCTAACCTGATCCGAGTCACATTCAAAGTGAGGAAACCCATGAACGTTCGCCGTCTTGCCACTGCTGCCGTTTCGCTGCTCGCCCTTGCCGGCGCGTTCGGATCGATCGCCTCCGCCCAGGACAAGGTCCTGCGCGTCGTGCCGCACTCGAATCTCGCGATCCTGGACCCGATCTGGACCACGGCCTACATGAGCCGCAACCACGGCTACATGATCTACGACACGCTGTTCGGCACCAACGAAAAGAACGAAATCAAGCCGCAGATGGTCGACACCTGGACCGAATCTCCCGACCACCGTCTGTGGACTTTCAAACTGCGCAAAGGCCTCGCATTCCACGACGGCAAACCGGTCACGGGCGAAGACGTGATCGCCTCGCTCGCCCGCTGGGGCAAGCGCGACGCGATGGGCTCGGCGCTGATGACCTTCGTTGACCGCATGGATTCGCCTTCGCCGGACACGTTCCGCATCTTCCTCGGCGAGGCCTGCGGTTTCGTGCTCGAGGCGCTCGGCAAGCCTTCATCGAACGTGCCCTTCATCATGCCCAAGCGCGTAGCCGACACCGATGCGTTCAAGCAGATCGACGACTACACCGGCTCGGGCCCGTACATCTTCAAGAAGGACGAGTTCAAGCCCGGCGACAAGGCGGTCTACCTCAAGAACACCAAATACGTGGCGCGCAACGAGCCGCCCTCGGGTTCGGCCGGCGGAAAGCACGTCTACGTCGACCGCGTCGAATGGAACCTTGCGCTGCGCGACGGCCAGGCGCAGGCCAACGCGCTGATCAAGGGCGAAGTCGACATCCTCGAGGCACCCGCGTTCGAGGTATACGAATCGCTGAAGAAAGCCGACGGCGTGGTCATTCACAAACCGGCGCCGGCCGGTCTGCAGTACATGGCGCGCTTCAACCACCTGCACAAGCCTTTCGACAACCCCAAGGTGCGGCAGGCCGCGATGGCTGCATTTGCGCAGGAACCCTTCCTCAAGGCGCAGGTCGGCATCAAGGAGTTGTACCGCACCTGTCCCTCCATGTTCACCTGCGGCACGCCTTACGGCAGCCCGTTCGGCAGCGATATCCAGTCGAAGTCGAACATGCGCAAGGCCCAGCAGCTGCTCAAGGAGTCCGGCTACGACGGCACCCCGGTGGTCCTCATGAAGCCCACCGACCTCGCCTCGATCCAGAAACTTCCGGACGTGGCCGCGCAACTGATGCGCCAGGCCGGTTTCAAGGTCGACCTGCAGGCGATGGACTGGCAGACCCTGGTCGGCCGGCGCGCGAAGAAGGACCCGGTCGCGCAGGGCGGCTGGGACATGTTCCTCACGGCCTGGCAGGCGCATGACATCTGGAACCCGATCGCCAACGCTGCACTGGATACGCGCGGGCTGAAGTCCGGCTGGTTCGGATGGGCGAGCGACGAGAAACTGACCGCAATGCGCGCGGAATTCATGCGTGCGACCGACCCGGCCAAGAAAAAGAAACTCGCCAACGACATCCAGGCGCGTGCATTCGAGATCGCCACCCATGTGCCCCTGGGCGAGTACGTGCAGCCGGTCGCCGCGCGCAAGAACATCACCGGATTCTTCATCAGCAACGGCAACCTGTACTGGAACATGAAGAAGAACTGAGCGACCACAACTGAGCGCGGCCCCGGCATTTCCCGGGGCCGCGTCATTTGCGCCCACTGGTTTCCATGTTCCCATTCATCGCCCGCCGCCTCGCCGCCACCATCCCGGTACTGGTGATCGTTGCCGTACTGGTGTTTCTGCTGCTGCGCCTCACGCCGGGTGATCCGGCGGCGATCCTTGCGGGGGATGCCGCCAACGTCGAGCAGATCGCGAAGATCCGCGCGACGCTGGGTCTCGACCGCTCGATACCGGTGCAGTTCGGCATCTGGTTGGGCCAGATGCTCTCTGGCGATCTGGGTGAATCGTTCTACTTCAAGATGAAAGTCACGACCTTGATCAGCCAGCGCCTCGAGCCGACGCTGGCGCTGGCGACGGTGACGATCATCCTCGCGGTGCTGGTTGCCGTGCCGCTGGGCGTGCTGGCCGCCTGGCGCTTCGGCGGCTGGCTGGATCGCGCGCTGATGGGTTTCTCGGTGCTCGGATTCTCGATCCCGATCTTCGTACTCGCCTACATCCTGATCTGGTTCGTCTCGCTCAAGCTCGGCTGGCTTCCGGTACAGGGCTACCGGCGGATCGCGGACGGCTTCGTGCCCTTCCTGCGCCACCTGATACTGCCGGCAATCACGCTGTCGGTGATCTACATTGCACTGATCGCGCGTGTCACACGTGCCGCGGTGCTGGAGACGCTCGGCGAGGATTACATCCGCACGGCGCGCGCCAAGGGACTGTCCGAGTCGCGCGTGCTGGTGCGCCATGCGCTCGCCAATGCGGCGGTGCCGATTGCGACGGTCATAGGACTGGGCGTGGCGCTGCTGATCGGTGGCGTCGTGGTCACCGAATCGGTATACGCGATTCCCGGTCTGGGCCGGCTGACCGTGGACGCCGTGCTGGCGCGCGACTTCCCGACCATCCAGGGCGTGATCCTGCTGTTTTCGTTTGCCTACGTCGTGGTCAACCTGCTGGTCGACCTGTCCTACGTGTTCTTTGACCCGCGGATCCGCTACTGATGGCCGACACCCCCGTTCTGGACAGGGCCGCGCTGTCGGTCGAATCGGCGTCGGTCATGCGCTACGAAAGCGCGTGGGAACGCGTCCGGCGCAACTGGTCGGTGCGCATCGGCGGCCTGGTGCTCCTGCTGCTGGTGCTTGTCGCGATTGCCGCACCCCTGCTCGGCACCGTCGATCCCACCTTGTTCGATGCCGGCAGCCGCGACCTGCGGCCGGGACAGGCGGGCGAGATCACCACGCTCGATGGCGACACGCTCAAACACACGTTCATCATGGGCTCGGACTCCTTCGGCCGCGACATCTACAGCCGGGTCATCTACGGCGCGCGCGTATCACTGATGGTCGGCCTGGCCGCGGCCGTGCTTTCGCTGGTCTTCGGCATCGCCTTCGGACTGATGTCGGGCTACCTGCGCTGGCTCGATGGCATCCTGATGCGCTTCATGGACGGACTGATGTCGATCCCGGCGATCCTGATCGCGATCGCGCTCGTGGCCTTGTGGCGGGGCAGCCCGCTGACGGTGATCGTCGCGATCTCGATTCCCGAGATTCCGCGCGTGACCCGCCTCGTGCGCTCGCTGGTGCTTTCGATCCGCGAGGAGCCCTACGTCGAGGCCGCGGTTTCGCTGGGCACGCCGGCATGGAAGATCATGGTGTCCCACATCCTGCCCAACTGCATTGCGCCGCTGGTCGTGCAGGGCACGTACATTTGCGGCGCGGCGATCCTGGTCGAGGCGATCCTCTCCTTCCTTGGCGTGGGCCTGCCGCCCGATATCCCGACCTGGGGCAACATCATGGCCGAGGGACGGGTGCAATTCGTCGAGTACCCGCACAACGTGTTCTTTCCCGGCGTGGTGCTTGCGGTCACGGTACTCGCGGTCAACATCCTCGGCGACGGCCTGCGCGACACGCTGGACCCGAAAATGGCGAAGCGCGTGTGAACGACGAACCGATGGCCAATCCGCAGGAGGGCGGCCCCGCAGGCGCGAAGCGCGATGCACCTGTGCTCGAGGTTCGCGACCTGTCGATCGCGCTGCCCGGCGGGGGCGATCGCGCGCATGCGGTGAGCAAGGTCTCGTTCACGGTCGAACGCGGCGAAATCGTCTGCCTGGTCGGGGAATCGGGCTCCGGAAAATCGGTGATCGCGCAATGCGTCATGGGGCTGCTGCCCAAGACACTGCCGGTGACGTCGGGCTCGATACACCTTGCGGGAGAAGACATCACGCGCGCTTCTGTCGATCGACTGCGCAAGCTGCGTGCGGTGCGCATGTCGATGGTGTTCCAGGAACCGATGACGGCGCTCAACCCGGTGATGACCTGCGGCGACCAGATCGAGGAGGTGCTGCGCGAGCACACCGCGCTCTCGCCCGCGGAGCGCCAGGCGAAGATCCTCGCCATCCTGGGCGAAGTGAGCCTGCCCGACCCGCCGCGCATTGCGGCGTCCTACCCCCACCAGCTCTCGGGCGGACAACGCCAGCGCATCATGATCGCCATGGCGCTGGTGCTCGAACCGGCCCTGCTGATCGCAGACGAACCCACCACGGCGCTCGACGTCACCACGCAGGCGCAGATCCTGCTGCTGATCGCCGACCTGCAGGCGCGCCACGGCACCGCGGTGCTGTTCATCACCCACGACTTCGGCGTGGTCGCCGACATCGCGCAGCGCGTCGCGGTGCTGCGTCTGGGAGAACTGGTCGAATTCGGTCCGAAACAGGACGTGCTCGTCCACCCGCAGCATGACTACACGAAGATGCTCATCGGTTCGGTGCCATCGCTGCAGCCGCACGCGCGGCCGGCCGATGCGTCCGCGCCGGTGGTGCTGTCCACCCACAAACTCGGGAAAACCTACGCGCGGGGCGGCTGGTTCGGCAAGCGCAACGAAGTTCGCGCAGCAGATGACGTGAACATCGAAATCCGCCGCGGTCAGACCCTTGGCATCGTCGGCGAATCCGGCTCGGGAAAATCCACCGTGGCGCGCTGCATCGTCCGCCTGATCGACCCCACGTCGGGAGATATCCGTCTGTCAGGCGTGGACATTGCCACGCTCGGCGTTTCGGCGTTGCGACCCCTGCGACAAAAGGTACAGATCGTCTTTCAGGACCCCTACCGTTCCCTCAATCCGCGTCGCACGGTCGAAGAAGCCGTAATCGAGGGCCCGCTCAATTACGGCATATCCCGCAAAGACGCGCTCGAGCGCGCGCGCCGGCTGATGGAACTCGTTCGCATGGACCCCGCGGCGCTGGCGCGCTATCCGCATCAGTTTTCAGGCGGCCAGCGTCAGCGCATCTGCATTGCGCGCGCACTCGCGATGGAACCCGAACTGCTGATCGCCGACGAGGCGGTATCGGCGCTCGACGTTTCGGTCCAGGCACAGGTGCTCGAACTGCTCGAGGAGATCCGCGGCAGGCTCAACCTCGCGATGCTGTTCATCACGCACGACCTGCGCGTCGCGGCGCAGATCTGCGACCAGGTCGCGGTCATGTCGCAGGGCCGGATCGTCGAATACGGCCCCGCCGGGCAGGTGTTCAGCACCCCGCAGCACGAATACACCCGCGCGCTGTTCGACGCCGCGCCGGGTCGCAATTTTTCCTTTTCCGGATCCCAAACCACACCACAGGCTTCCTGACCATGCGCATCGCGATCGGTGGATTCCAGCACGAGACCAACACCTTCGCACCGAGCAAGGCCACCTACCTGAATTTCGAACGCGCCAAGGGCTGGCCCGGCCTGCAGCGCGGTGGCGAGATGCTCGAGACCATGGTGGCGAGAAACCTGCCGATCGCCGGTTTCATCGAGCAGATGAAGGGCACGCGCCATGTGCTGGTGCCGACCGCGTGGGCGGCAGCCGAGCCCTCGGCGCACGTCACCGAGGACGCGTTCGAACGCATCGCGACCATGATTGTCGAAGGCATCCGCGACGCGCGGCCCGATGCGGTGTACCTCGACCTGCACGGCGCGATGGTGACCGAGCATCTGGACGACGGTGAAGGCGAACTGCTCGCACGCGTGCGCCGGGCCGTCGGGGCGGACATCCCCGTGATGGCAAGCCTCGACCTGCACGCGAACGTCACCCAGAAGATGATCGACTGCGCAGATGCACTGGTGGGTTACCGCACCTACCCGCACGTCGACATGGCCGACACCGGCGGACGTACGGCATTCCTGCTCGCGCAGCGGCTCGACGGGATGGCACGCCCGCACGTTGCAGTACGTCGCATTCCGTTCCTGATCCCGCTGTCGGCGCAATGCACCGACCTCGAGCCTTCGAGGACGCTTTACGCGGAACTCGCCAAGATGCAGTCCGCTGCGGTGCCGACGCTGTCGTTCACGCCGGGGTTCCCGGCTGCGGACTTTCCCGAGTGCGGTCCGGTCGTGCTGGCCTATGGAACCAGCGCGGGCGCCGCACGCGAAACCGCCGACGCGCTCGCCAATCGCATCGAATCCATCGAGGCCGAGTTCGACGCCCCGGTATACGCCGCGGATGAGGCAGTGAAACGCGCGCTGGCGATCGCCGCGCGTGCCGCCCGCCCGGTGGTCATTGCCGACACGCAGGACAACCCCGGCGCCGGCGGCGATTCGGACACCACGGGCATGCTGAGGGCACTCCTCGCAAACCGTGCCGGCCTGGGCGGACGCGGCGCCGCCCTGGGCGTCATGGTCGACCCGGCCGCAGCCGAAGCGGCGCACCGCGCCGGAATCGGCAGCACCATCGAACTCTCGCTGGGCGGCAAGTCGGGCATCCCCGGCGACGCACCGCTGAAGGCCCGCTATCGCGTCGAAGCCCTGTCGGACGGCAAACTGCTGTGCAAGGGGCCGTTCTACCGCGGTGCGAAAATGGAACTCGGCCTGTCGGCCTGCCTCGAGATCGAAGGCGTGCGGATCGTGCTGGCCAGCAAGAAGACCCAGCTCGCCGACCAGGAACTGTACCGGTTCGTCGGGATCGAACCCACCGCAAAGGGCATCCTCGTCAACAAGAGTTCGGTACACTTCCGCGCGGACTTCACCCCGATCGCCGAGGAGATCCTCGTGGCCAAGGCGCCGGGACCGATGATCGCGGACCCGAGCGAGTTCGCCTGGAAACGGCTGAAGCCGGGAATCCGCCTGAAACCCAACGGCAGGCCTTTTTGAACTTTCCCGTGAACCCAAGCCTGACGCCCGATGCCCTTGATGCCGATACCATCCGCGCCGGCCTTGCGGGACACGGCGAGACGCTTGCGGTCGAGGTGCACAAGCGCTGCGGTTCGACGAACACCGAACTGCTCCTGCGCGAGGGCGCCCCGGGGCCCGTGCTTCTTCTGACCGAAGAGCAGACCGCGGGACGCGGGCGGCGCGGCCGCCGCTGGCATGCGAGCCCCGGCAGTGCGCTGATGTTTTCACTGCGCTGGACTTTCGCGGGCCCGGTCACGCGACTGCACGGATTGTCGCTCGCAACGGGGGTGGGCCTCGCGAATGCGCTGCGCTCCCTCGGTGCCGAAGGGGTCGCGCTGAAATGGCCGAATGACCTGCTCGCGGGCGAAGGCAAGCTCGGTGGCGTTCTGATCGAAACACGCTCCTCCGCCGGACGGGTGAGCGCGGTCCTCGGCGTAGGCATCAACTGCCACGCGCAGGCAGGGCTCGAGGCACGCTTGGGACGCCGCATCGCCGCACTCGCCGGATTGATCGCCCCGATGCCCGCGCGCAACGCGATTGCCGTGCGCCTCGTGGCCGAACTGATCCGCACCCTGCGCGCTTTCGACACCGGCGGGCTTGCAGCCTTCCGCGATGCATGGGAAGCCATGCACGCGCAGCAGGGCGCGCGCATGCGCGTGCGGATCGCCGACGGACGCATCGTTGCCGGCATTGCCGAGGGAATCGCAGCGGACGGCGCCCTGATGCTGCGCAACCGGCGCGGCCTGCGCTGCGTCTCGAGCGGCACGGTGATGCGCGCGGAGGCGGCATGATCCTCGCCATCGACGCGGGCAATTCGCGCGTGAAATGGGGTTGGCACGACGGCCGCGCCTGGAACAGCCTCGCCACCGTCTCGCTGATCGAATTCGCAGCCGCGAACCACGACATCAATCCCTTCGCTGCAACGCACGCCGATCCGGCGCAGATCATCATCTCCAACGTTGCGGGCGATGCGGCCCACCAGCTGATCGTCAACTGGACCAGCATTTTCGAGGCCGAGCCCCACTGGCTGCATGGCGAGCTCGAACGCTGCGGCGTCAGGAGCGCCTATGAGCATCCCGGGCAGCTGGGCCCCGACCGCTGGGCTGCGCTGGTGGCGGCGCGCGCACTGCAGTCCGGCGCCTGCCTGGTGGTGAATTCCGGCACCGCGACGACCATCGACGTGCTCTCGGCCGAAGGCGTATTCGAAGGCGGCCTGATCCTGCCCGGCGTGGACCTGATGCGCTTTGTCCTGCACGAGCACACCGGGCGGCTGCCCCTGCAGGAAGGAAGATTCCAGGGCACGCCGCGCAATACCATCGACGCGATCGAATCGGGCTGCTGGCACGCGCAGGCCGGCGCCGTTGAGCGCATGGCGCGCCGCCTTGGCACGGATGCGACATGCATCGTCAGCGGGGGCGCCGGGCGCGCACTGATCGAGCAGATCGACGCCGTGCCCTGCCGCTACGTCGACAATCTGGTCCTCGAGGGACTCGCGGTCATCGCGAACTCCGGAACATGAGAGCGTTTTTCCTGTTCCTCGTGCTGGCAAACCTCGCGTTCCTCGCATGGTCGATTTTCGTTTCCAAGGCAGACACGCAGTCCGACCCCCGCCCGCTCGCGCGCCAACTCGCGCCCGAGAAGCTGCGCATTGTTCCGGCATCCGCGATCGGAACGCCTCCCCCGGCCGACGCCGGACCTGCGCCCGCGCCCGCAACGCTTGCGTGCCTCGAATGGGGCGGATTCGCGCCCGCCGATGCCGACCGCGCAAGCGAGGCGCTCGCGCCGCTTTCGCTCGGTTCACGTCTGACGCGCCGCCCGGTTGCCGATGACAGCGCCGGCTGGTGGGTCTTCATGCCGCCGCGCGCAAACCGCCAGGATGCGCAGAAAAAAGCCGGCGAACTGAAGGCGCTCGGTGTGGAGGAGTACTTCATCGTGCAGGACGAGGGGCCGCTGCGCTTTGCGATCTCTCTTGGCATTTTCAAGACCGAGGCAGCGGCCGAAAGCCGCCTGGAAGCGCTGCGCGCGAAAGGCGTGAAGACCGCCCAGGCCGGCAGGCGCGAAACCCCGTCGCAGAAGGTGTACCTGCAGGTCCGTCCGGTCGAAGAGGCGCTCGCCGCGAAGCTGCGCGAGATCGCGGAGTCGTTTTCCGGCAGCGAAGTCCGGGCGTGCGCGCCCTGAGCCCGGAGAAGAACGTTCCGCCCCGGGCCGTTCCCGGGCCGGACCGGGCGCGTCCTCAGCCGATCGGAAAGGTGCCGCCGGGCACGTGCTCTGCAACGACCTGCAGCAACCTGTCCGCGCGGATCGGCTTGTTGAGGTAGCCGACGGCGCCCAGTTCCTTGCCGCGCTCGAACTCTTCCATCGAAGTCAGGAAGATCACCGGGATCCTCGCCAGGGCCGGCTCGGACTTCAGCGCCGCGACGAACTCGTAACCATTCATGTGCGGCATGTTGACGTCGGTGAGGATCAGGTCCGGCGGACTCCTGAGCACCGCGTATCCCGCCTCGATGCCATCCGATGCGGTGTTGACTTCGTAGCCGGCGGACGAGAGGTGCAGGCGCAGGAGTTCGCGCAGGCTCTGGTCATCGTCTACAACCAGTATGGATTTCGCCATGAACCGCTCGGCATCCTGGTGGCTGAATATAAGTGGTGCCGGGGAGAGGAGTCGAACCTCCGACCTTCGCATTACGAATGCGCTGCTCTACCAACTGAGCTACACCGGCCCGTGCCTTGCTAGGGGCGCAATTATAGTCTGCCGGCGATTTTCACGCCAAACGAGCTTGCACGAAACACCTGTCCCTGCCTCCCGGTGTGACTTCCATCACGCTTTGTCCCGGCGGACGGGGCGCGGGTGACCGTACATCCGCCGCCGGGCACCGAATATCGCCCGGACTGTACTAAACATCGAGCCACGCGCAATCTGCATCCATCCCCGCGCCACGTGGCACGGACCGCCGCACCAGGTACAGACCATGCAGATCAACCACGCGATGCGCAGCTCGACACACCTCACCAGACTCGAGCCGCACGACCGTCGCCGCCAGCACGGTTTTTCGCTGGCGGAGATATTGGTGACGGTGGCGGTAGCGGCGGTGCTTGCGGCGTTTGCGGTGCCGAACCTGTCGGGTTTCCTGCGCAACGTGAAGCTGAACGCGACCACCAGTGCGCTGACCGCGAGCCTGCAGCTGGGTCGCAGCGAGGCGGTGAAGTCCAACCGCGGCGTGCTTGTCTGTTCGTCCAATGCCGCGCAAACGGCGTGCGCCACGGCCTCGGCGACGAACTGGGCGACCAACGGCTGGCTGGTGTGCTACGACCTGGATGCCGACAACACCTGCGACACCTCGACGGCTGCCCTGCCCAACCCGATCCGCGTGGAGGCTGCGGTGGACTCCACGTTTGCCACGGTGGTCGGTCCGTCCACGCCGATCCGTTTTCTTCCCACGGGCGCGCTGGCCACGGGCAGCGCCACGCAGTCGGTCACCGTCACCGGCACCTGGACGGGCGCCACGGCGCTGGCGGTAACCGTCGCCGCCACGGGCCTGATCAAGGGCGCGCGGATCTGAGCCGGCCCACCCACATGAACAAGCACAAGCGAATCCCGACCATGCCCCACACCCGTTCCAGAGCGTTCCTTCGCAGGCGCAGCGGCACCCAGCGCGGCTTCTCGATGATCGAGGTGCTGATCTCGCTGGTGCTCATCGCGGTGGCCATGCTCGGGCAGGCCGGGATGCAGGCCAACGCGCTGCGCTTTGCCAAGAGCGGCGAGCAGCGCATGCGCGGGGTGTTCCTGTCCAACGAACTGGTCGAGCGCATGGAGGGCAACAAGGCCGCGGCAATCGCCGGAACCTACGCCGTGCCGCTGGCCTCCTCGACGGTCCTCACCGCCGGCACCGACTGCTCGGCCGTGCCCTGCAATTCGACCGCCCTGGCCGCCTTCGACCTGGCCGAGTGGACCACCCGCGCAGCCGCGGTCCTGCCCTCGGCCACCTGGCAGATCACCCAGACGGTGAGCGGCAACCCCTCGACCTACTCGATCCTGCTGACCTGGCAGGACCGCCGGGTCGACTCCACCCGAACGACCTACAGCACCAGCGGGACGACCGAAACCTTCAGCGTCACCGCCACCCGAGTCATCTACCAGTAGGCACGCGCGTGAACTCACGACACCCTCACATGATGGCTGCGCATCCCGACCGGCGCGGCTTTACGCTCATCGAACAGCGCGGCTTTACGCTCATCGAACAGCGCGGCTTTACGCTCATCGAACTGATGATCGCCTCGGCCATCGCCTTGGCGATGCTGATCGGCGTGGCCAACCTGTACCTGTCCAGCCTGACCACGGAGAAGACCAACAGCCAGGCCTCGGAGGTCACCACCAACGGGCGCTACGCGATGGACGTGCTGCGCCGCGACCTGCTGCACGCGGCCTATCGCGGCGTGACCTGGGCGGCCCCGAGCACGATCTCCACGGCCGTCGGCAGCATCACCAACGAATGCATCGGCAGCGGCTTTGCCACCAACATCCGCCAGGGCATCTGGGGCAGCAACGACAGCAACCCGTTCTCGGCCACCTGCATTCCGACGGCCAACTACCTCGCGGGCGACACGCTGGTGGTGCGGCGCGCTTCGCTGTCGACCACCGCCACGGCGAGCCTGGTGGGCACGACCCTGTACTTTCGCTCGGCCTACGAACGCGGCGAGGTGTTCCAGGGCAGCCAGAGCAGCACCCTCGCGACCACCTTCACCCAGACGCCCAACTTCAACTACGCGCTGCGCGCCAACGTCTACTACATCAGCCCGTACACGACCTCGGTCTCGGAGAGCCCGCAGGTGCCGGCGCTGTACCGGGTGGTGCTGGGCGACGGGCCGACGATGAGCACCGAGCTGGTGGCCAGCAACATCGAGAACATGCAGATCCGCTACGGGCGCTACACCACCGACCAGAACACGCAGTTCTACGATGCAGGCGCCGTCAGCGCCACGGCCACCGCCACTTCCACCACCTCCACCGAGTGGGATGCGGTGAACTCGGTGCGCATCTGGCTGCTGGTGCGCTCGACCAAGCCCGAGGCGGGCTACACCAACACCAACACCTACACCCTGGGCGACGTGACGGTCACCGTCAACGACGGGTACCGGCGCGAACTGTTCAGCACCGTCGTCCAGTTGCGCAACATCTGAGAACCGTCCACGGAACCACTGCCATGAAGCCACTCACCCACAGGCTCACCCGAATCCGTCAGCGCGGGATCTCGCTGGTCACCACGCTGGTGATGCTGCTGGCGGTGATGGTGCTGGGCATGTCGGCGCTGCTGGTGTCCAGGAGCGAGTTCATGCTCTCGGGCAACCTGCAGTTCCAGGCAGCCGCATTGAACGAGGCCGAGGCCGCCAGCGTCGCCGCCGAGCAGTGGCTGGCCACCGGCACCAACTACCTGAACGCCGGGTTCACCACTTACAACTCGAGCGCCGGCTACCTCTACCCGATCGGCTACATGAGCACCAACAGCATCGACCCGCTCACCATGACCTGGAGCACCTCCAACTCCATCCAGGTGGGCAGCAACACCAACCAGCGCTACCTGATCGAATTCCTCGCCAAGGACAAGACCCTGATCCCCACCGGCCTGGCCGTGGGCGGGCGTGCCTCCTCGGGCTGCAACAAGACCGACATCTTTCGCATCATCGCCCAGGGCGGCAGCGCCCGTGGCGCGACACGGATGATCCAATCCATCTACAGCGTACTGAGCTGCTAACTCGGAACTGGCATACATCATGAAACGCACATCCGTCTGGAAACTCGCCGCCCTGGCCGCGATCGGCGGCATCGCCGGGGTCACCGGCTGGATCATTGCAGCGAGCACGTTTACGCCGGGTGACGCACCGGTGGGCTACATGGGCGGGCTGGAGGTGACCAACTTCAACCTGACCAGCGGCGCTGAAACCGTTTTCAAGACCGACTACGAGAAGGTCGACTACACCGGCAACGTGTTTGCCTACCCGGTGTCGGCCGCAGGCGTGGTCGACAAGGCCGGCGAGCGATTCGACGGCGGGGTCGGCGGACACATCAACCTGCAGAACTTCGATACCGGCCGGATCATCGCCA
This sequence comes from uncultured beta proteobacterium, assembly GCA_963844255.1. GTDB lineage: Bacteria > Pseudomonadota > Gammaproteobacteria > Burkholderiales > SG8-39 > SZAS-79. The sequence goes on along the minus strand of CAWJNP010000017.1, from coordinate 220,895 downwards.
CCATGAAGGACGACGGCACCGCGATTCCGTTCCGCCTCGCGAGCCTGTCCGCCGCACAGAAGAACTCCCTCACCGGCACCGCCGGCGAACAGCAGGCGATGCTCGATTTCATCCGCGGCGACCGCTCCAACGAATCGGTGGGCTTCGCCTACCGCACCCGCATCTCGGTGCTCGGGGACATCATGCACTCGCGCCCCTTCTTCCTCACCAACGGCGCCCAGCCCGTGCTGCTGGTCGGGGCCAACGACGGCATGCTGCACGCCTTCGATGCCTCCACCCATTCCGGAGGCAACGAGCTGTGGGCCTATGTGCCCTCGATGCTGATTCCCACGCTGTCCAACCTCACGGTCAACCCGTACGTGCACACCTACTATGTCGACGGCGGACTCAACGTCGGCACCGTCACCGTCAGCGGCACGGCCAAGAAATACGCCGTCAGCGGCCTGGGCGCCGGCGGCAAGGGCCTGTTCGCACTCGATGTCACCAGCCCAGTGCCCTCCGACGAATCGGCGCTGACCTCGATGGTCAAGTGGGAGATCACCCCCAGCCGAATCAACGGCACGGCCTCCGCCTCGTACGCCAACCTGGGCTACACCTACGGCACCCCGGTCATCGCGAAGGCCAACAGCGGCAGCGGCCAGTCGGTGGTCATCATGGGCAACGGCTACCTGCCCGGGGGCAATTCCCACTCGACCCTCTACATCATCAACGCCGCCACCGGTGTGCTGATCCGGGAGATCGATACCGGCTCGGGGACCGCTGCCAGCCCCGGCGGCCTCTCCACCCCGGTGTGCATCGACACCATCGGCACCGACGGCCAGGTCGACTACTGCTACGCGGGCGATGTCGACGGCAAGCTGTGGAAGTTCGACCTCACCAGCACGACCAGCGCGAGCTGGACGGCCACCCTGCTCCACACCACCTCCCCCGCCCAGCCGATCACCATGGCCCCGGCCGTGGCCACCCACCCCAACGGCGGCGTGATGGTCAACTTCGCCACCGGCAAGATGTTCACCGCCGCCGACAAGACCGACGCCACCACGGTCTACTACGCCTACGGCATCTGGGATGGCGCCCCGGTGGCCAACGCAGTGCTGCTCACCCAGACGCTGACCGAACGGTCCTATTCGACTGCGCTGGGTAGCACGCGCGTGCGGGTGTCGACGGCCAACGCGCCCAACTGGATTTCGGGTGCGGCCAACCACAAGGGCTGGAAGGTGGCGCTGCCGGCGGGCGAGCGGGTGCTCGGGGATACGGTCTTCATCGAGAGCGGACGCTTCTACTTCAACAGCGTCAACCCGACGATCAACAATTCGGCGCTCGTGCCGGTCACGCCCAACGGCGACAACTGGCTGATGGAACTCGACTACCTCAACGGCGGGATCATCACCAACAGTCCCTTCCTCGACCTGAACGGCGACCAGTTGTTGAACGACACCGACCGGGTCAAGTACATCGCCACCGACACCCTGCCCGTGGGCAAGGCGGTGGGCGATCCGATCCTGACCACCGACGGCATCTCGGTGGGCAAGCTCGTCTCCAACGGCGTGGCCTCGCACCCGGTCCTGGTGCAACTCTCCACGCTCAACACCACGCTCTTCAACCAGAACCCGGACGTGGACATCCCCGCCACCCCGGCCGATCGTGGTGTGGCCGGCGGCCACTTCGACGTGGACATCTTCTACGGCCCGCAGCCGGCCACCATGTGCAGCTACTCGGGCGGCTCGTCGGGTTCGCAGGCGAGTTCGACGATTACGGTCAACTCCACCGGGTCGGTGGCACCGGCCAGGCTCGGCGACCTGGCCTCCGGCGGGATCACCGTCGGCGGCACGGTCATCATGAATCAGCTGACGGAGTCAGACATCCTGAGCGGCACGGCGAATTCGACCAACGCCACCAAGATCCGCGACAAGATCAACGCGCTCTCCGCCACCACCGGCTACTCGGCCACCGTCAGCGGCAGCGTCGTCACGGTCAAGGCACCGACAGGTACCGCGAGCAACGGCCTGAGCTTCACTTTCAATGACGGCACCGCCGTGGCGGGTACAGTCGGCAGTGCGCCCAGCGGCACGTTCAACATCACGGACTCGACCAGCACGAACAAGAAGATCACCTCGATAAAATGTGGCTCCACGGACACGATCACCACCAATACGGTCTCGAGCGGCGGCGGCAGCACCAGCACCAGCCGCGTAAAAGCCCTGGCCGGCGGCCTGAACAGCAACGGCATCAACGGCTACAGCTACTCGTGCACGATCGCCAAGCCGTCGGTCTGCACAGTCTCCGGGCCGGTGGGGCCTGCGGCATGTTCCAGCTTGTCGATCACGACGAGCTCGACTTCGATCACGCTCAGCACCTCGTCACCGAGCTTCAGCGGCGGCGCAGTCGGTACCGCGATCAGCAACCTGAAGCCCAGCCTGACCAAGGGCGCGAACTTCTCGGGCGGCAGCAACGCCGTGCTGGGCACCTTCAGCAGCTGCAACAAGCAAACCCACTTTCACGAATACGACGACATCTTCAACGTGACCGGCGTGAACATGCTGAACGCCAGCAGCACCACGCTGAACCTGGATAATGCGATCTCCGACGGCACCACGCCGTTCAAGGTGATCGTGCACAACCAGTACCTGAACCCCGCCGTGACCCTCTCGGTGGGCGGTGCAGTGCACGAATCGGTCAAGACCTGGAACAATCAGGCCTCGGAGACCGTCGCGGCCAACGTGCTCTCCAACGCGCCGACCTACACGCCGAACACCGTGAACACGCTCGAATGGAACATGCCGCTGAATGCCTTCTCGCAGCTCGACTGGTGGGGCAACGGCGATACGCGCGTGGGCCTGATGCCGACGGCGCCGGGCTGCGGCCCGTGGGTGGGCTCCTCCACCAAGGGCGGCAACCTGTTCTACCCGGTACAACCGCCGGCGCTGATCACGGCCACCGGGCAGGGCACGGTGAACTATGCGGCTGCCGATCCGGGCGTGCGCCACAACGGCGCGCTCACGATCCAGATCGTGAAATCCACGATTCCGTCCACGTCGATCGAACTCAACGTCGCCGGCCGTCCCGAATACGGCTGGCGCGTAAAATCGGCCGACTTCGAGACCTACGTCTACGCCGAGTACGTGACCTACTGGCACCACCCGCTGGGCAAGTGCTACGGCGCCACCGGCTGGACCAAGCTCGCCGCGCCCGACCTCACGGCTTCGGACCCCAGCGTCTGGCAGACTCCGGCGGCGGGTTCGGACGATCCCTCCACGGGCAGCTTCCGCGCGACCAGCTCGATCGTCTCGGTGGCCACCACGGTCACGACGGTTGCCGGCCTGTCCGTCACCACGACGGTGACGACCTATGCCGACGCGACTACGAAGACGGTGGCCAAGACGGCCAACGCCGACGGCACCACCACCATCGTCACGACCTACCCCGACGGCAGCACGACCACCGAAACCGTGGCGAATACCGCGGGTTCGGTCAAGACCGGGGGCGACGAGAAAGGTACGCAGGCCAAGACCGGGCGCGTGTCCTGGAGCGAGCTGCTGCGAAACTGAGACCGAACCTGAGACAATCGCGCATACGCCGGCTTCACCGGTTCCACTGAGAGGTCAAACCATGCACTGCGTTTCAGCACGCGCTACCGACCGAATCACCGCACACGCCCGCCGCCTGCGCGGCCAGATCGGGTTCACCCTGGTCGAGCTTCTGGTCACGGTGGCGATCATCTCGATCATCGCCGCAGTCGCCTACCCCAACTACACCCAGTACGTCGTACGCGGAAACCGCCAGGCCGCGCAGACCGAGATGATCCAGATGGCCAACCTGCAGGAGAAGATCTTCCTGAACTCCAACGCCTATGCCGCAAGCATCACCACCGCCTACAACGGCAGCTCGACCGGCGGACTGGGCGTAACCACTGGCCTGTCGGCCGACGGCCTGTACGCCTACTCGATTTCCCCGACCACCCCGGGCCAGAGCTACACCATCACCGCCACTCCGGTCACCGGCAAGGCACAGGCCAGCGACGGCACCCTCACCCTCAGTTCCAGCGGGGTCAAAACCTGGGGTTCGGCTACCTGGTAGCGGGTGCGGCCCCGCCGGCAGCGGGCGCCTTGGCAGCCGGCGCAGCCGGCACCTTGGCAGGCGGCTTCTGCGGGATTGGCGCCGTCTGATTACGTTCCGGAAGGGTTCCGGTTTTCGGATACCCGGCGATATCGATCTGCCGCTCGTAGTCGCTCTCGTCGAATCCCCGCAGCATCTTGCCCGCGACGATCATGACCGGCACCGCAACGCGCCCGGTCAGGGCCTTGAGCTCGGCCGCCTGCGAGTCGAACTCCACGCTGACCTCGCTGAACGGTATCCCGCGCTTGTTGAGGTACTTCCGCGCGCTGTCGCAGTCCGCGCAGCGCGGCGCCGTATAGAGTTTGACCGGTGCGGCCTTGCGCGCAATCTGCAGCGCAAACGGCTCGGCAGGCTGGTCGGACTTTCCGGCGTTGAAGTTTTTCTTCTCGATCCCCTTTGCCGTTGCGGGCGGCGGCGTGTCGGTGTATTGCACGCGGCCCTTCTGGTCGACCCAGCGGTACTGCTGCGCCTGGGCCTGTGCGGCAACCAGCACCAGAAGAAGCGTCAGTATTCTGCTCGTAAACATGGACAGGTTTCTCCGCGTCCTCAGATTGCAAATGATCATATCACTCAGCCGCTGCGTCACGCGGCGACCCCGCCGGTTCTGCCGATATCAGCCTGCGCGGGAGGGAAAACACGACGTCCTCCTCGATGCCCGGAAGCGCGGTGACCCGTACGGCGCCCAATTCCCGCAACCGCGCAATCACCGCCTCCACCAGCACTTCCGGGGCCGATGCACCCGCCGTCACGCCGATGCGGCGCTTGCCGGCGAGCCACTCGGCACGAAGTTCGCCCGCGTTATCGACCATGTACGCCTCGGTTCCCCGGCTCCTCGCGACTTCGCGCAGGCGGTTCGAATTGGAGCTGTTGGGCGAACCGACGACGATCACGAGATCGCATTGCGGCGCCATGAACTTCACCGCATCCTGCCGGTTCTGGGTCGCGTAGCAGATGTCGTCCTTCTTCGGGCCGAGGATCGAGGGAAAGCGGGTGCGCAGCGCGGCAACGATGGATTGCGCATCGTCCACGGAAAGCGTCGTCTGGGTCACGTAGGCCAGCCGGTCCGGATCCTTCACCTGCAGTGTCTCGACGTCCGCGAGGGTTTCGACCAGGTGCATGCCCGCTTCGGACTGCCCCATCGTGCCTTCGGCCTCCGGATGGCCGCGATGGCCGATCATCACGATCTCCAGCCCGTTCTTCAGCAGCCTGGCCACCTGCACGTGCACCTTGGTGACCAGCGGGCAGGTGGCATCGAATATGTTGAGGCCCCGCGCCGCGGCGTCGCGCCGGACTTCCTGCGACACGCCATGCGCGCTGAAAATCACCGTGCTGCCCTTGGGCACCTCGTCGAGCTCTTCGACGAACACCGCGCCCTTGGCGCGCAGGTCGGCGACGACGAACTTGTTGTGAACGATCTCGTGGCGGACATAGATCGGCGCGCCGAACTGCTCGATCGCACGCTCGACGATTTCGATCGCGCGCTCGACGCCTGCGCAGAACCCGCGCGGATTGGCGAGCATGACCTCCATGCCGTCGGCGTCCAGGGTCAGATCCGGTTCAGATGTCATGCGCTCCACGTGCCTCGTTGCAGAATTTCAGAGTACGGCCAGGATCTCGACTTCAAACCGGACCGGTCGGCCGGCCAGCGGGTGGTTGAAGTCCACCAGTGCACCGCCATCATCGAAGGACTTTACCAGCCCCGGGTAGCGCGCGCCGCCCGGACCGGTAAATTCGACCACCTGCCCGGCCTTCACCGCGGCGGGATCAGGAAAGGCTTCGGACGGCAGGCGCTGCAGGAGGTCCTCGCGATGGACGCCGAAGGCTTCCCCGGGCTCGAGCAGGAATACCTGCGGCCGGCCCACCGACGCCCCCAGCAGGCAACGCTCGAGTGCCGGCGCCAGCTCGCCGCTGCCGAGCACCAGCGTTGCGGGATTCCCGCCAAACGTGGACAGCATTTCAGCATGCGGGGGTTCGCCCAGCGCGATCCGGTAGTGCAGCGTCAGGTGGCTGCCTTCGGCAATCGTCATGGGGGTTTCTTTCCCTGTCCCTGCGGCAGGAAACTTTCGAGTATCAGCACACCGGCCCCGACGGTGATCGCCGAATCGGCCAGATTGAATGCGGGGTAACTCCAGCCCCAGGCATGGAACACCAGGAAATCGACGACCTGGCCGTAGGCGACACGGTCGATCAGGTTGCCCAGGGCGCCGCCCAGGATCAGCGTGAGCCCGACATCGAGGATGCGGCGCGAAGGATTGCGCCAGAGCATCCATCCGACGATCAGGCTCGCGGTCACCGATATGCCGATCAAGAGCGGGGTCTGCCAGCCGCCCGCGCTCGCAAGAAAACTGAACGCAGCCCCCTTGTTGAACACCAGCACGAGATCGAAGAAGAAGGTGATCGTCAGCGTCTCCCCGGGCACGAAACGCGCGAGGATCAGCAGCTTGGTCGCCTGGTCGGCAACCACGAGCAGCGCCGCGAACGCGAGCCACGGCGCGACGCGGCGCAGTTTCGCGCTCTCGGACGGTCGCGCCACCGCTGCGCCCGACTCAGGCATGCACGCGGCGCTCGTCTGCGCCCGCGAGGTTGCCGGCGCAACGGCCGCAGATCGTGGGATGTTCCGGCACGCTTCCCACGTCGGCACGGAAATGCCAGCAGCGCTCGCACTTGGCGTGCTCGCTCGGGGTCACCGTGATTCGCTCCTGCGCCGCGGCGCTGACCCTTGCCGCGGAAGTCAGCAGGACGAACCGCAGGTCGTCTCTGAAACTGGCGAGGAATCCGGCCTGTTCCGCATTCGTCTCGAACACGACTTCGGCGGCAAGCGAAGAACCGATCTTTCCGGCCGTTCGCAGTTCTTCGAGCAGCCTGCGCACTTCCCCCCGGACCACACGCATCTTTTCCCAGCGTTGCAGGAGTTCGGGCGCGTCCTCGACCGGCGGCAGGGCGTGGAAGACATGGAAAAAAATGCTGTCTTCACCCTTCGGATCGGCGGCCTGGTTGAACACCGCCCACAACTCCTCGGCCGTGAACGAAAGGATCGGCGCCATCAGCCGCACCAGACTCGATGTGATGTGCCACAGCGCGGTCTGCGCCGAGCGGCGCGCGTGCGAGCGCGGCGCCGCCGTGTAGAGCCGGTCCTTCAGGATGTCGAGGTAGAACGCGCCGAGATCCTCGGAACAGAACGTCTGCAAGCGCTGCGCGACCAGGTGGAACTGGTAGCGCGCGTAGTCCGCGGCCATTTCCTCCTGCAGTCTGGCGGTCAGCGCGAGCGCATAGCGGTCGATCTCCACCATGTCGGCGGCCGCCACGGCATCGGTGGCGATGTCGAAGTCGGAGGTATTGGCCAGCAGGAAGCGCAACGTGTTGCGGATGCGCCGGTAGCTCTCCACGACGCGCTTCAGGATCTCGTGGAGAAATCGACAATTCGCCGGAATAGTCGGTACTCGCCACCCACAGACGCAGGATCTCCGCCCCGAGCGTGCCGGAGACCTCCTGCGGCGACACGGTGTTGCCAAGCGACTTCGACATCTTCTTGCCCGCGCCGTCCACCACGAAACCGTGCGTGAGCAGCGACTTGTAGGGCGCGACGCCGTTCAGCATGCGAGGACACCAGCAGCGACGAATGGAACCAGCCGCGGTGCTGGTCCGAACCCTCGAGGTACAGGTCGGCCGGAAACGTGCTTTCGGATCGCGTGCGAGCCGCTGCAGCACCGTGTAGTGCGTGGAGCCGGAATCGAACCAGACGTCGAGCGTGTCCTTGATCTTCTCGTAGTCCTTGGTGTCCGCACCGAGCAGTTCCTCGGGCTTGACGGTCTGCCAGGCCTCGATGCCGCCCGTTTCCACGCGCTCGGCGACCGCCTCGAGGATTTCCAGGGTGCGCGGATGCAGTGCGCCGGTTTCGCGGTGGATGAAGAACGGCATCGGCACGCCCCACTGGCGCTGGCGCGACAGCGTCCAGTCCGGCCGGTTGGCGATCATGCCGTGCAGGCGCGCCTTGCCCCACGACGGGAAAGAACTGCGTCGCCTCGATCCCGCGCAGCGCGGTCGCGCGCAGCGGTTCCGCGGGGTGCGCGCCGTTCCAGCCCTGCACCGAATCCATGCCGGCGAACCACTGCGTGGTCGCGCGCAGGATCATCGGCGTCTTGTGCCGCCAGCAGTGCATGTAGCTGTGTGTCGTACTTTTCGGCCGCGAACAGCGTGCCCTTCGCACGCATGTGCTCGACGATCAGCGGATTGGCCTTCCAGATCATCAGCCCGCCGAACACCGGCAGCGAAGAGGCGTACTTGCCGTCGCCCATCACCGGCGTGAGGATCTCGTCATCCTTCATGCCGTTGCGGCGGCAGGACTCGAAGTCCTCCACGCCATAGGCCGGCGACGAATGCACGATGCCGGTGCCGGTGTCGAGCGTCACGTAGTCGCCCAGATACACCGGCGACGCGCGGTCGTAGAACGGATGGCGAAACGCGATGTGCTCGAGTGCCGCGCCCTTGCACGACGCCAGCGTCGTGCCCGTGAGCCCGTAGCGGGCGAGACAGGCGTCGCGCAGGTCGGCGGCGAGGATCAGCAGACCCTTTTCCGTGTCCACCAGGTCGTAGGTGAATTCCGGATGCAGGTTCAGCGCCTGGTTCGCGGGCAGCGTCCAGGGCGTGGTGGTCCAGATGACGATATACCCTGGCTTTTCGGGCAGGGTCTGCAGGCCGAAAGCGGTCGCGATCTTCTCCGTGCTCCGCGAACGGAAAGCCCACGTCGACCGCGATGTCCTTGCGGTCCTCGTACTCGACTTCGGCCTCGGCCAGCGCCGAGCCGCAGTCGAAGCACCAGTTGACCGGCTTCAGTCCGCGGTAGACATAGCCCTTTTCGAGCAGCTTGCCGAGCGTGCGGATCTCGTCGGCCTCGTTGCCCGGCGCCATCGTGAGGTAGGGATTGTCCCAGTCGCCGAGCACGCCGAGGCGCTGGAAATCGCGTCTTCTGGCGTTCGATCTGCTCGCCGGCGTAGGCGCGGCACAGGCGCTGCGTCTGCTCGGGCGGCAGGTTCTTGCCGTGCAGCTTCTCGATCTGCACCTCGATCGGCATGCCATGGCAGTCCCAGCCGGGCACGTAGGGCGCGTCGAACCCGGCCAGCTGCTTGGACTTGACGACCATGTCCTTGAGGATCTTGTTGACCGCGTGGCCGATATGGATGTCGCCGTTGGCATACGGCGGGCCGTCGTGCAGCACGAACCGCGGGCGTCCGCTGGAAACGGCACGCAGGCGCTTGTAGAGGCCCTTCTCCTGCCATTGCGCGACCCATTCCGGTTCGCGCTTCGCGAGGTCGCCCTTCATCGGAAACGGCGTGTCCGGCAGGTTCAGCGTTTTCTTGTAATCGGCCATGGTTCGGGTTCAGCGACTGAGGTTCAGCGACTAGGGTTCAGCGATTCGGCTTCAGGAGGTCTTTTCGGCAAAATATTCGCGCGCGTTCGCCGCATCGCGGGCGATCGCTGCGCGCAGCGTTTCGAGATCCGGATATTTCTCCTCGTCGCGCAGCTTGTGCAGGAACTTCACTTCCAACCGCCGGCCGTAGATCTCGGCGGCGAAATCAAACAGATGGACTTCGAGCAGCGGCACTGCATCTTCCTTCACGGTCGGGCGCACGCCGATGCTTGCCACCGCGGGCAGCGGCTGCGGCTTCAGGCCCAGCACCTCGACCACGAAGATCCCCGCAAGCGGGGGCCGGTGCGGCAGGCGGATGTTGGCAGTCGGGAAGCCGAGTTCCCGTCCCAGCCGGTCACCCTGCGCCACGCGGCCCGCAATCGCGTACGGGCGTCCGAGCAGCTCGGCGGCGTGTTCCAGATCGCCGCGTTCGAGCGATTCGCGCACCGCCGAACTCGAGATCCGCTCGCCCTCATTCTTCACATCGGGCATCGCCTCGAGCCCGAACCCGCGGCGCTTTGCGGCTTCCTCCAGCAACGCAAAGTCCCCGGCACGCCTGGCGCCGAAGCGGAAATCGCGACCGACCAGCAGCCAGGCACAGCCCAGACCTCCGACGAGCACGTCGTCGATGAATTGCGCGGGTGGCTGCGCGGCGAACCGCGCATCGAAGCGCGCAACGTGTACACGATCGATACCGGCATCGCGCAGCACCTCGAGTTTTGCCGCCAGCCGGGTCAGCCGCGCCGGGGAGGACTGCGGGGTGAAAAATTCGCGCGGGTGGGGCTCAAAAGTCAGCACGCAGGAAGGCACCCCGAGTTCGGCCGCCTTGGCTTTCAGGCGGACCAGCATGGCGCCGTGGCCGCGGTGCACCCCGTCGAAATTGCCGATGGTCACCGCCAGCCGGCCGGCGCCGGGCGACAACGCGCTCGCAGCCGGGTCCGCGACCCGGTTTTTGGCCGCGTTTAAGGCAAAGGAGTGTCCATGCGTGACGAGCATGCGGATGAGCAGTAAAATTCTGAATTATAGCGGATTTCCCCTCTCAGACCCGCTCTGCGGGAGCCCACCGGTTGGAGGAAACAGGATGAAATCGCTCGAAGACCAGATGTCCTTTTACGCGGCCTATCATCAGGACACGCGCAACAAGCTCACCCACTTCATCGGCGTTCCCGCGATCGTGCTTGGTGTCATGATCCTTCTGGGCTGGGCGCGGATCGAACTCGGCGGTACCACCGTCAGCGGAGCGATGCTGATTACTGCAGTCGTGCTGCTGTACTACCTGCGGCTCGACATTCCCCTCGGGCTTGCCATGTGCCTCGTGTTCGGCGGCCTGCTGTACGCTGCGGAGGTCATCGCAGCGCTGCCCCTGAAAGCGGGCCTGGCCTGGTTCTTCCTGTTCTTTGCCGGCGGCTGGGTGGTGCAGCTGATCGGACACGTGTTCGAAGGCCGCAAGCCCGCACTGGTGGACAACCTGTTCCAGATTTTCGTGGCGCCGATCTTCCTGTGCGCCGAGGCGTTTTTCGCCCTCGGCTACAAACCGGCATTGCACGCCGCCGTGCAGAAGCGAGCCTTGCAGATGCGCGCCGAAGCCGGCGTCGGTGCCGCCGAGCCGGCATAGGTAGGGCGGCGGTAGCGCCGCAGGCAGCAGCGCTCTCGTTCAGTTCAGCCGTGCGCAGATCGAAGTCAGCTCCACCACCCTGATACGCACTTCGTCGGCGTCCGCAGCCTCCGGGTCGCGTTCGAGATAATCGCTGAGGTCCCTGAGCGCAGCACGAAACGCCTCGAGGCGTTGATACACGTAACCCCGGTCGCGCAGTTCGGCGTGCTCCTCCGGGGAGACGATGAGCGTGCGATTGATGATCTGCAGCAGCTGTTGCGGATCGTCCTTTTCGCGGTAGATGCTTTTCAGGTTGCGCAGCAGCCGGGCGAGGATCTGGCGATGTCCCGCCGGCTCGAGGAACTGGTCGAGCGGGAGTTCCCCAGCCACGTCGGCGGCCGAACGCAGCCCCGCGCGCCCGCTGCCTGCAATCACCCTTCGCAGGAGCTTGCGCAGGTCCTGCTCGGAGAGCGGTGTACCGCCCGAGAAGGGATCGAGCACCAGGGTGGACCCACGCAGCCGCAGCCGGACGAGGAAATGTCCCGGAAAGGACACGCCTTCGAGCGGCAACCCGATCTTGCGCCCGATTTCCATGTAGAGGATCGACAGCGATATCGGGATTCCCGAGCGCCGCTCGATCACCTCGTTGAGGTAACTGTTGCGCGGGTCGTAGTAGTCGTCCGCATTGCCGCTGAAGCCCAGATCCTCGAACAGGAACTGGTTCAAGGCGATGACCTTTCCCTCGGCGTCCACCCTCGGCGGCAGGCGACCGCGCAGGCGCGCAGCCATGCGCTCGATCTCGCCCAGATAATGGTCCACGTCGAGCCGGGGATGGGCATCCTGCGCAATCAGCAGGCAGGCCTCGACCAGGCCGAAGTCTTCACGGCCTGCCGCGAGGAGCTCGGCAAAGCGATCGCCTGCCATATCAGGTGACTCCCCGGCGAGAGAAATCGCGAATGCGGAAACCGAAACCCGCCAGGCAGGTGCCATAGACCAAACCACCCAGGACGACGAGCCCGCCGAGCGCGGAAAGCCGCAGCATCCAGTTTGCGCCGAACCACCATTCCGGCCTGCCCATCGCAAACCACAGCGCGGCCGACATCAGCACGACTGCTGCGAGGATCCTGCCCGCGAACGCGAGCCAGCCCGGTTGCGGCGCATAGATTCCATGCTGTCGCAGCTTGGCGTACAGGAGGCCTGCATTGAGGCAGGCACCCAGGCCGATCGCTAGCGCGAGGCCGGCATGCTTGAGCGGCCAGACAAAGGCGAGGTTCATGAGCTGCGTGGCCACCAGCGTGAACACGCCGATCTTCACCGGCGTCACCACGTTCTGGCGGGCGTAGAACCCGGGCGCGAGGATCTTTACCAGGATCATCCCGACCAGCCCGACGCTGTAGGCGAGCAGGGCCTGGCGCGTCATCCATGCGTCCTCGATGCCGAACCGGCCGTAGTGGAACAGCGTGGCAATCAGCGGGATCCCCAGAACGGCAAGCGCCGCCGCGGCGGGCAATGCAAGCAACAGCGTGAGGCGCAGGCCCCAGTCGAGCAGCTTGGAGTATTCCCCGGGCTGCGCGTCCGCGTGATACTTCGACAGGCTGGGCAGGAGAATCGTGCCGAGCGCCACGCCCAGCATGCCGGCAGGAAACTCCATGAGGCGATCCGCGTAATACAGCCAGGACACGCTGCCGGTGACCAGGAACGAAGCGAAGATCGTGTTGATGACCAGAGAGATCTGGCTGATCGACACGCCGAACAGCGCCGGGGCCATGAGCTTGAGGACACGCACCACGCCAGGATGTTTCAGGTTGAGCTTCCAGCGCGGCAGCAGGCCGATCCGCGCGAGAAACGGCACCTGCAGAGCGAGTTGCAGAACGCCGCCGACAAACACCGCCCATGCCAGCACCTTCACGGGCGGATCGAAATACGGGGCGAAGAACGTCGCGGCGACGATGAAGGACACGTTGAGCATCACCGGGGTGAACGCCGGGACGGCAAAGCGGTTGTGCGTATTCAGCACGCCCGCGGAAAGCGCGACGAGCGAAATGAAGAACAGGTAGGGGAAGGTGATCCGAAGGAGGTCGACGGTCAGCTCGAACTTGGCCGGGTCGGCCGCGAACCCCGGCGCCGATACATAGATCACCAGCGGCGCCAGGGCAACGCCCAGCGCAGTCGCCAGAACCAGCGCGAGGCCGAGGATGCTGGCGACGCAATCGACCAGTTCGCGGGTTTCTTCCGGGGTCTGCCGGTTCTTGTATTCGGACAGGATGGGCACGAAAGCCTGCGAAAACGCCCCTTCGGCGAACATGCGGCGCAGCAGGTTCGGCAGCCGGAAGGCGACGAAGAAGGCGTCGGTGGCGACCCCTGCGCCGAACGCGCGGGCAATGATCGCGTCCCGGAGGTACCCCAGCACGCGCGAGAGCAGGGTCATGCTGCTGACCGTCGCCAGGGCGCGCAGAAGGTTCATCGGGATGGCCTCACACCCGGCCGGCCGGATGCCGCAGGGCAGGAAATGCCTTGCCCGTCCGGGGCTTAACCGCTAGAATGCGCGCCTTTTCCGACACCGGTTCCAACCCATGGCCAATACCGCCTCCTCGAAGAAGAGCGCCCGCACTTCCGAACTCAGCCGTCAGCGCAACGCGAGCCTGCACTCGTCGATGCGTACCGCGGTCAAGGCCGTCAAGAAGGCCGTCGCCAAGGGCGACAAGGCCGCTGCGGCCGCCGCCCTGACCGCCTCGATGAGCAAGATCGACCGCACCGCAGCCAAAGGTGTGATCCACAGGAATGCCGCTGCGCGCCAGAAGTCGCGCCTCGCCATCGCTGTCAAGACGCTCGACAAGCAGTAAACGCAGCAGGTGCGTGCCCCGCCGGGCACGCAGGGCCCTGCCGCGCCGCACGCATCTGCGGGGCGCGGTCAAACGGGCTTCAGGCACCGGCACTTCCGGAGGCACGCCCCAGTTCGGCCAGCAGGGTACGCTCGGGCGGTCGCCCGGGTCGCACCCGCAGGTCGTTGTCCTTCGCGAAACTCAGCAGAAAACGGTAGGCCATCGGCTCGATTGCCTCCAGCCGCATGTCGACGACCACGCACCGCACGCCGTTCGAGGTAATCGGATGCACATACGGGGAATAGGCGAGGTGCTGGTCGCTGCCAAACGCGGCCATCACGCCGCACAGGCGCTCGGCCCAGTCGCTGGGACGAAACGGCTTGCCTTCCTCGGTGGTGCCCTGGATTACGAACTCGACGGGTAGGTCGGGCATGGGGTAAAGGCACGCGTAGAAGCTGCAGGGGAGTAAGCGAAATTATACTGTGATAACATCAATTAAACGGCGGCCTTCCCCGCCGTTTTTGCATTTGGGAGAGACCGCCATGTCCCACGTCATGAATACCTATGCCCGCCTGCCGCTGGCCTTCGTCCGCGGCGAAGGCGTCTGGCTGTGGGACGAATCCGGCCGCAAATACCTCGACGGCCTCGCCGGCATCGCCGTGAATACGCTCGGCTACGGACACCCCGCGCTCAAGCGCGCGCTGAACGACCGGATCGCCAGCGGCATCATCCATACGTCCAACCTGTTTGTGATCCCGGACCAGGAAGCGGCCGCCGACCGGATCGCGGAAATCACGGGCCTGGACGAGGTGTTCTTCTGCAACTCGGGCTGCGAAGCCAACGAGGCTGCAATCAAGGTCGCGCGCCTGTACGGCCACAAGCGCGGAGTCGAACGTCCGGAGATCATCGTGTTCGAGAAGGCGTTCCACGGACGCACGCTCGCGACGCTGTCTGCCACCGGCAGCCGCAAGGTGCAGGCAGGCTTCGAGCCGCTGGTGTCGGGCTTCGTGCGCGTGCCGCTCGATGACCTCGAAGCGGTGCGCTCGGTGGCCGCTCACAACAAGAATGTGGTGGCAGTGCTGATCGAACCGATCCAGGGCGAAGGCGGGATCAACGTGTCGCGCATGGAATATCTGCGCGGCCTGAAGGAGATCTGCGACAAGAACGAGTGGCTGTTCATCTCGGACGAGGTGCAGTGCGGCCTGGGCCGCACCGGACAGTGGTTCGTCTACCAGCACGCCGGCATTTCGCCCGACGTGGTGCCGCTCGCCAAGGGGCTCGGCGGCGGCCTGGCCGTCGGTGCCTGCGTGACCGGCAACCGCGCGAAGGGTGTGTTCAGCCCGGGCAAGCACGGCTCGACCTTCGGCGGAAACCCGCTCGCCTGCACCGGCGTTGTCGCGACGATCGATACGATGAAGTCGGAGAAGCTGCTCGACAACGCCACGCGCGTCGGTCGCGTGATCCGCGACGGCATGCAGCAGGGTCTCGCCGGCACGCCCGGTTTCGTCGAAGTGCGCGGCATGGGCATGATGATCGGCATCGAGCTCGACCGTCCGTGCGGCGAAATCGTCACGCTGGCCCTCGCGGCCGGCCTGGTGCTCAACGTCACCGCCGACAGCGTGATCCGCCTCGCTGCCGCCGCTGGTCATGAGCGAGGCGGAGGGTCGCCAGCTGGTCGACATCCTCGTGCCCGTGGTCAAGTCTTTCCTTGCACGCCCCGCCCAGGCGGCTCCGGCGGCGAAGGCCGGCTAGGCATGGCTGCGGATACCCCGATCCGGCATTTCCTCCAGTTCCGCGACCTGTCGCGCGAAGAGCTCTATCACCTCTTCGAGCGCACCCGCTGGATCAAGGACCAGTTCAAGCGCTACGAGCGCTACTGGCCGCTGGCCGACCGCACCCTGGTGATGATCTTCGAGAAGCAGTCGACCCGCACCCGCCTGTCGTTCGAGGCCGGCATGCATCAGCTGGGCGGCACCGGCGATCTTCCTCTCACGCGCGATTCGCAGCTCGGCCGCGGTGAACCGGTCGAGGATGCCGCGCAGGTGATCTCGCGCATGTGCGACATCGTCATGATCCGCACCTTCGAGCAGGACATCATCGAGCGCTTCGCGGCCAACTCGCGCGTGCCGGTGATCAACGGACTGACCAACGAATACCATCCGTGCCAGATCCTCGCCGACATCTACACCTTCATCGAGCAGCGCGGCGACATCCGCGGCAAGACGGTGGCCTGGATCGGCGACTCGAACAACGTCTGCAACACCTGGCTGCAGGCCGCCGAAGTGCTCGATTTCAATGTGCATGTATCGACGCCGCCGGGCTACGAGGTCGAGCCCGAGCGCGCCGGCCTCTACGGCACCGCCAACTACGAGGAATTCGCCGACCCGATGCAGGCGGCCAAGGACGCGGATCTCGTGACGACCGACGTCTGGACCAGCATGGGGTTCGAAGCGGAGAATGAGGCACGCATGAAGGACTTCGAAGCACTGGCAGGTGGACGCCGACATGATGACGTGCCGCGAAGAAGGATGCGGTGTTCATGCACTGCCTGCCGGCGCACCGCGGCGAGGAAGTCTCGGCAGAAGTCATCGACGGACCGCACAGCGTGGTCTGGGAAGAGGCCGAGAACCGCCTGCACGCACAGAAGGCACTGATGGAATTCTTGTTACTCGGAAAAGTGAACACGTAATGGCAAAGAAAGAAAGCATCAAGAAGGTCGTCCTCGCCTATTCGGGCGGCCTCGACACCTCGGTCATCCTGAAATGGCTGCAGGACGTCTACGACTGCGAGGTCGTCACCTTCACCGCCGACATCGGCCAGGGCGAGGAAGTCGAGCCGGCGCGCGCCAAGGCGCTGAAGATGGGCATCGCGAAGGAGAACATCTTCATCGAGGACCTGCGCGAGGAATTCGTGCGCGACTTCGTGTTCCCGATGTTCCGCGCCAATACGCTGTACGAAGGCGAATACCTGCTCGGCACCTCGATCGCGCGGCCGCTGATCGCCAAGCGCATGATCGAGATCGCGAAGAAGGTGAAGGCGGACGCGATTTCGCACGGCGCCACCGGCAAGGGCAACGACCAGGTGCGCTTCGAACTGGGCGCCTACGCGCTGATGCCGAACGTGAAGGTCATCGCGCCGTGGCGCGAATGGGACCTGCTGTCGCGCGACAAGCTGCTCGCCTATGCCGACAAGCACGGCATCCCGGTCGACTTCAAGAAGAGGAAAGGCGGCGGCGCGCCCTACTCGATGGACGCCAACCTGCTGCACATCTCCTACGAAGGCGGCATCCTCGAAGACCCGAATTTCGCGCCCGAGGATTCGATGTGGCGCGTTGACGGTGTCGCCGGAGAAGGCGCCGAACAAGCCCGAAGTCATCGAGCTGACTTACGTGCGCGGCGACATCGTCGCGATCGACGGCAAGAAGCTGTCGCCCGCCGCACGTCCTGACCGAACTGAACCGGCTCGGCGGCAAGCACGGCATCGGCCGCCTCGACCTGGTCGAGAACCGCTACGTCGGCATGAAGTCGCGCGGCTGCTACGAAACCCCGGGCGGCACCATCATGCTGGAAGGCGCACCGCGCGATCGAATCGATCACGCTGGACCGCGAAGTGCTGGCGCTCAAGGACGACCTGATGCCGCGCTACGCCCGCCTGATCTACAACGGCTACTGGTTCAGCCCCGAGCGCATGCTGCTGCAGGGCCTGATCGACGCATCGCAGAACGACGGTCAACGGCAAGGTGCGGATCAAGCTCTACAAGGGCACGATGATGGTGGTCGGGCGCGAGTCGAAGACGGATTCGCTGTTCGACATGAAGATCTCCACCTTCGACGACGACGGCGGCGCCTACAACCAGGCCGACGCCGGCGGCTTCATCAAGCTGAATGCGCTGCGCCTGCGCATCGCCGCCAACCTGGCGGCCGGCAGGAAGACCCGGGGGAAGCGCTAGCCATGCGCCGGCGGCTGGCCACACTGTTGTCCGTGGCTGTCGCAGTTCTGCTTTGCGCGCCAGCCTCGGCCGCGCCGTTCGCCGCGCGACTCGGTGCCGACCGGCTGGTGCTCGACACCCCACCCGGCTTCTCGGACGCCGCGGTTTTCAGTTCGCCCCGACTCACCGACCTTGCCGAATCACTGACCGAGGCCAGCAACCGCGTGCTGCTGTTCGCACTGGCCGATGCGGATGCACGCCGCTTCGGTTCCGGCGACGAACTGGCGCTGCGCCGCTATCTGGTCGTCGTGACGCCACGGGCGACCGAACGGCAACGGCTGAATGCCACGGAGTACGCCGCGCTCCTGAAGGATTCCACGCGCGATCTCGGTGCCCCGCCGCCGGAAACCACTGACTACATGAAATTCCTGCAGGAGCAGAAACCGCCCGGCGCGCCGCAACTGCTCGCGGTGCTGCGCAACGACGCGCAGGGGATCAGCATCCTGCGCGGGGTCATGCGCCCGACGCAGGGCGGCTGGCGGGAGAAGCCGGTCTTCAACCTGAGCACGATCACGCTCGTGCTGATCGGCGGAAAGGCGCTCTATATTTCTGCGTACAGCACCTACGAAGGGCCCGCCGACCTGGCCTGGATCAAGACCGTGTCGGAGCGCTGGGTCGAAGACCTGCGCCGCCTCAACAGCCGCTAGGGCGTCATACCGCGGCCGGGTTACTCGCCGTCGCGCCGTGCATGTTCGGCCCACAGCCCCACTGCTGCGACGACAATTGGCAGGATTAGCAGGAACACGAATCCCCGGTCCAGGCCGGAGAACCACTCCGACCAGAGTTCCCAGTCGAAGAATTCCGAGGCCTGCTTCTGCAGCCCCCGGAAGCAAACGATCGCGACAAACGTGGGCGGCAGGGCGGCAACGAACAGCCCGAATGGATTGATCGACTGGTCTTCAAAATGATCCTTCAGGATCGCGAAGCCCGCCGGGTTCGGCGCATTTGCGATCACCGTCAAGCCGCCCCCTGCCATGGCCCCCGCCACCAGCGCGTACTTGTATTCGTCCGACAGCCCATCGACCAGCGAGCCGAGGTAGGTGAGCGCGGCGTTGTCGGTAATGGCCGTGAGGGCGGCGGCGGCATAGAACAGCGTCGATTCATCGAGCCTGGACAGGACATCCTGCAGCCACCAGCGCTGCTGCCCGCCGAGCACCACCAGCCCCGCGAGGAAGAACGCCACCATCAGCCCCTCGCGCAGCATCAGCCGGTCGTGGTGCCGGCGGTAGGCTTCCGCCAGGCCGAGAAACAACAGCAGGAGCCCCATGAACGCCTCCGGGAGATGGTTCATGGACACCACCATGGCAAGAATGGCGACGTTCACCGCCACGAATGCCGTGGGCACCCGCTCCCCCGGGCTCTCCACCGGGGGAGCCTCCGCCCGGATGGACAACTCACGGCGAAAGAGGAATGTCAGCACGAGCGCGTTGACCAGCACCGCCAGCGCGGCCTTGGCCCCGAACGTAGACAGCATGAATGCAGTGCTCCACTCCCACTTGGCCGCCACCATGAGCACGGGCGGCGCCGCGAAATTCGTCAGCACGCCCCCGATGGAGACGTTGACGAACAGCACGCCGAGCGTCGCGTACTTCAGCCGGCTCGAGGCGCCAGTCTTGAAAATGCGTTCGCGCAGCATCAGCGCGGCGAGCGTCATCGCCGCGGGCTCCGTGATCAGCGAGCCGAGCAGCGGCACGAACGACAGGCTCAGGAAGTAGCCGGCGATCGCGGGGTGCACCGGCAGGGCCCGGCCGATGGCCCCCACGCTGTCGGAGGCAAGCTGCAGGATCGGCCGGCTGGCGGCGATGACCATGATGACAAATACGAACATCGGCTCCACGAAGTGCCGGCTGTCCAGGTAGGCCGAGGCGACGCCCCAGCCGAACGCGGCGGCCATGAACACGAGCAGGATGAATGCCCACAGGCCGAACACGGTCTCGACCTCCCCCAGCAGGTGCCACAGCCCGGAATGCGCGGTCCGGGTATGGGCAAGATGCTCGAAATAGCGGGTGGAAAACGTGTGCACGACCGCCAGCGCGAACAACACCGCGCCGACGATTTCGAGGGTTTCAATGTGGGTAGCCATGGCGGGAACTTACGCCTGGCGGGTCTCCCCGGTAATTCGCAAGACCGCGTAAGTAAAAGCGCTTACTTGCCTTGCACCGCCCCTCGCCGCAAGATGGCCACCTGCGATGAAAATCCTTCGATACCTCCGGGACGCGGCCGTGTTCGCGCCGTGTTACGTCGCGCTCGACTGGGCCAGCTACATCGATCCGGTCGGCCCGTTCAACATCACGCCGTGGAATCCGCAGCCGGCGCTCGCCATCGTCTGGATGATGCTGGGCGGCCTGGGGCACGCTCCGGCCGTGCTTGCGACGATCGTGCTTGCGGACATCCTCGTGCGGGACGTGCCCGGCGGATACGCAATCACGGCGCTGACCGCCCTGGTGCTTTCCGGCGGCTACGCCACGATCGCGTGGGCGCTGAAGTTCCTGCTGCGCGATACGGGACTGCGTTCGACGCGGCAACTTACCCTGTTCGCAGCGGTGGTGGTCGCGGGCGCGGGCGTCGTCGGCGCCTGCTTCATCGGGGTGCTGCACGCGGCCGGCCTGCTGGGGGAGACGGCATTCGAAAACGCGTGGCTGCGCTTCTGGATCGGCGACGCGGTGGGCATCCTCGTGACGGCGCCGCTGCTGTTTGCCGCCGCGGACGGTGAACGCAGGGCCGCGCTGGTCTCCCTGGCCCGCCGGCCCGAGGCGCTACTGCAGGCGGCCGTGCTCGCGGGGACTGTCTGGTTGATATTCGAGGGCCTGGGGAGAGACCCCTCGCGCCAGTTCTACCTGCTGTTCCTGCCGCTCATCTGGATTGCGGTCCGGTTCGGCATGAACGGGGCGATCCTGGCCACCGCCATTGTCCAGATCGGGGTGGTTTTCGGCATCCATGCGGATGCGGGAATTTCGCTCCCCGTGGTCGAACTCCAGGCCTTGCTGGCGGCGCTTACGCTGTCCGGCCTGTTCCTGGGCGTCATGGTGGACCAGCGGCAGCGCGCCGAGCAGGGCCTGCGGGAGACGCTGCGGCTTGCCGCCGCGGGTGAAATGGCCGGCGCGATCGCGCACGAAGTCAACCAGCCCCTCACGGCGGTCACGAACTACGGGCGAGCGGCGCAGATGCTGCTGGAAAGAAGCCCGTCCGCGCAGCCGCAGATGCGGGAAATCATCACCAAGATCCTCTCCGAAGCGGAACGCGCCGCCGAGATCGTGCGCAGGCTGCGTGACTTCTTCCGCGCCGGCACCACCCGGCTGGAGGTCGTCGAGGTCGCCCTGATCCTGGCGGCCGCGCGCCGGATGGCCACCGACGCGGCGCAGGGCAAGGACGTCACGTTCGAGATCGAAGCCGCCCCCGCGCTGCCGCCGCTCTTTGTCGACCGTTTGCAGATCGAGGTGGTGCTGCGCAACCTGATCGCGAACGCGGTCGATTCGGTGACCGGACCGGGCCGCGCTAGGGGCCGCGTGGGAATCCGCGTCGACCGCCATGGCGACACCGGCCTCAGAATTCTAGTAGCCGACGACGGCCCCGGCATCCCGGCGAAAAATCGCGCGGGCCTGTTCGAACCGTTTGTTTCGGGCAAGCCCATGGGCATGGGACTGGGCCTTGCGGTCAGCCGCGCGATCGCCGAGGCCCACGGCGGGTCCCTCGAGGCCGCTCACGCGGCGCATGGCGAATTTCACCTGGTGCTGCCGTGCGCACGGAAAGCCTGACTGTCTTCATCGTCGAGGACGATGCCTCGGTGCGCGACTCAATCGCGCTCATGCTCGGACTCGCGGGGTACCGGACCGCATCGTTCGCCGACGCCGAGGCCTTTCTGGCTGCATGGCGCGCGGACTGGGCGGGATGCGTGGTGGCCGACGTGCGCCTGCCGGGAAAGAGCGGCGTGGCGTTGCAGGAGGACCTGCGCAAGCGTGGCGCTGCGCTGCCCTTCATCATCATGACGGCGCACGGCGACGTGCCGACGGCGCGGGCAGCGTTCCGCTCACAGGCGGTGGATTTCCTCGAAAAGCCGTTCGACAACGTCCAGTTGTTCGCGGCGATCGAAACGGCCTTCGGGCTCGAGGAACGCAGGATCCGCAGGCACGAGAGCCGGAGCGCGGACATCGAGAAGCTCTCCCGCCTCACTGCGCGCGAGCGGGAAGTGCTCGATCACGCCGCACGCGGGCTGCACGCCAAGGAGATCGCGGCTGCGCTCGGCATCAGCCCGCGCACCGTCGAAGTCCACAAGACCCGCATCATGGAAAAGCTCGACGTCCGCAACGTGGCGGAACTGGTCCGCTTCGCGCTTGCCGCGGACACGTCAGGCGAAAACGGGGCTTGAGACCACCGGGCGCGCCGCGCCCGGCCCCGCGCACCTTAATCGACGGTGATCTTCGCCTTCTTCACGATCGAGGCGTACTACTCGACGTCCTTGCGCCAGATCGCGTCGAACTCCTCAAGACCCATCGGCCGCGGCTCCAGCCCGCGCGACAGCATCTGCCCGGCGACCTTCGGGTCACGCAACGCCTTCACGAACTCCAGGTTCAGGGTCCGGAGCACGTCCTTGGGCGTGGCCGCAGGCGCGAACATCCCGAACCAGGCCAGCACCTCGAACCCGGGCAGCCCGGATTCATTCAGTGTGGGGACATCGGGCAACGCGGAGGAGCGCGTGATCGAAGTGACGGCGATCGGGCGCAGCCGCCCCGCCTTGACGTTTGGAACCGCCGCCGAGATGTTTTCAAACAGCACCTGCACTTCGCCTCCGAGCACTGCAGTCATTGAAAGACCGCTCCCCTTGCACGGTACGTGCAGCATGTCGATGCCCGCGGCATCCTTGAACATCTCCCCGGAATGATGATCTTCCATCCGGTGTTCTCCATCATCTTCTGCGCCACGACACGGCCGACGAAATCGGAAGTGCCCCCGGGCGCAAACGGACTGAAGATCGTGATGTTCCTGGTCGGGAAAGTCTGCGCCTGCGCAATCGAACCGAGGGCTGCAAGCAACATTCCGGCGAGCAGTTTCTTTGCCATATTTATTTTCGATTTCCCCTTTGACAACGAAGTCGTTGCCGAGCAACTCTAGGCGGGCCGCCTATCGAACGTCAGGCAATTCACATACCATCGAAAACATCGCCACCTGCTGCATTTCCCCATGAGTTCTGCGTCTGCCCCATCCCCGCTGACACCCCTGATGCAGCCACGCTCGATCGCTGTACTGGGCGCGTCTCCCCGTGCAAACACGCTCGGCAACAATGCGGTCGCCAACCTCGTCCGGTTTGGCTACCAGGGCCGCATCTTTCCGGTGCACCCCAGCGCGCCCGAGGTTGCCGGGCTGCGCGCGTATGCGAATCTTGCATCGCTGCCGGAGGCGCCGGACTGCGCCGTCGTCGCGTTGTCCTCGGACAAGGTCATCCCGGCGCTGGCGGAGGCCGCCGAACGCGGCACGCGCGCGGCCGTGGTATTCGCCAGCGGCTTTGCCGAAACCGACGCTGCGGGTCGCGCACGCCAGGACGAACTGCAGGCGCTGTGCGAGCGCACCGGCCTCGTGATCTGCGGGCCGAACTGCCTTGGTCTCGTCAACGTGACCGGGCGGATTTCACTCTACAGTTCTTCGGTGCCCGAGAGCCTGCGCACCGGCGGGCTCGCCGTGGTCTCGCATTCTGGCTCCGGCTGCATCGCGATCTCCACGCTGGGCCGGTTCGGCATGTCGTACATGGTGTCGGCGGGCAATTCGGCAGTCGTCGACATGGCCGGCTATCTCGAGTTTCTCGCCACCGACGAATCCACGCGCGTGGTCACCCTGTTCATGGAGCAGATGAGTGACGCGGCGCGCTTTGCACGCGCGATGTCGGCAATGCACCGCGCCGGCAAGCCGGTCATCGTGCTCAAGGTCGGCCGGTCTGCGAAGGGCGCGGCCGCCTCCGCCGCGCATACCGGGTCGCTGGCCGGTTCTGCCGAAGCCTACGCGGACTTCTTCCGCGCCAACGGCGTGATCGCGGTCGACGACCTGGACGAGATGGCCGAGAGCATCGCGCTCATGCTCGCCGTCAGGCGACTGCCGCGCGGCGAGGGCCTGGGCATCATCTCGGTGAGTGGCGGGGAAACCGCGATGCTCTGCGACGTCGCGGAGCGCACCGGCGTGACGCTTCCGGACCCTGCCGAGGAAACCAAGGCGCGCCTGCGCACCGCACTGCCGGGCTTCGGCACCGCATCCAATCCGCTCGACGCCACCGGTAACGCGGTATACGACGTGTCGGTCTATGAAGCCTGCATGGACGCGCTCGCCTCCGACCCCGGCATTGCGCTGGTGGCCGTCGCGCAGGACTGTTCGCCCGGCCTGTCGAAACTCGGCTCGGGCAACTACCGGCGGATCGCGGAACGGGTTGCGGCCGTGGCCGCGCGCCTGGCCAAGCCCGTCGCATTCTTCAATCCGACCGCCGGCGGAATTCACGCGGGCGTGATCGAGCCGTTCGCGGGAACCGACGTTGCCGTGATGCAGGGCACGCGTGCGAGCCTGCTGGCCATCCGCCGCCTGTTCGAATATTCGCGCGCCCTGCGCGCCGAACCCGCGGTCGCGGCCGTGGCGAGACCGGCCGATCCCGTCTGGCGCGCACGCCTTCAGACGGGCGCGCCGTTCAGCGAGCGCGAAGCCAAGCAGTTCCTCGCCGCCTGCGGGCTGCCCGTGACACGCGAGACGCTCGCCACATCGGAAACGGAAGCGATCGCGGCGGCCGCGGCGCTAGGCTACCCGGTGGTGCTCAAGATCGAGTCGGCCGAGATCGCGCACAAGACCGAAGTCGGCGGCGTGCGCGTGGGCCTGCCAGACGCTGCTGCGGTGGTCGCTGCCTACCGGGAGATTCTCGCCTCGGTGCGGCAGAAGGCGCCGCAGGCCGTGGTGGCCGGTGTCGTCGTGCAGGAGATGGTCGCCGGTGGTATCGAGATGATTGCCGGCCTGTCGCAGTGCGCGCCGTTCGGCATGGGCATCGTCACCGGCAGCGGCGGCATCCTGGTCGAACTCGTGAAGGATGCAGCGCTCGCCCTCGCGCCGATCGACCATGCCCGCGCCCTCACCCTGATCGCCTCGACGCGCGCGCAGACGCGCCTGGCCGGCTTCCGCGGCGCGCCCCCGGCCGACATCGCGGCCCTTGCCGGCCTGCTGGTGGCGCTCTCCTCGGTTGCCGCAATGTACGGCGACCTCATCGAAGCGATCGACCTGAACCCCGTCACCGTGCTCCCGGCCGGTGGCGGTGTGCGCGTCCTCGACGCCCTCGTGATTCCCCGCAAGCACCCTCTCCGCCCTCACTGAAAGGAACTTCCATGGCTGCGTATCAGACCATCACGCTGGAACGCGACGGCATCGTCGCGACACTCACGCTGAATCGCCCGGACAAGATGAACTCGCTCTCCGACCAGCTGCTCGCGGACATCCGCGCTGCGATGGCCGAGCTCGAGCCGGACGAATCGGTGCGCGCGCTGATCATCACCGGCAACGGCCGCGCGTTCAGTGCAGGATTCGACATCACGCCGCGTGAGAAACCGCGCACCACGGTGCAGGACTGGCGCGACCACGCCAAGGACGGCAACGAGACCTGGCTCAAGATCTGGAAGTCCCGCCTGCCGGTCGTGGCGGCGATCAACGGGTATTGTCTGGGCGGTGGTTGCGACCTGTCGATGACCTGCGACTACACGGTCGCCGCTGACACGGCGCAGTTCGGCGAACCCGAGATCGAGTTCTGCTCGGCCCCGCCGTTCCTGATCATGCCCTGGGTCATCGGCATGAAGCACACCAAGGAGCTCCTGCTCCTGGGCGAGCGCGTGAGTGCGCGACGAGGCCTGGCGCATGGGACTGGTCAACCGCGTGGTGCCGGCCGCGGACCTGATGAGCGAGGCGAAGAAGATCGCGCTGCGCCTCGGGCGCCTGCCCGCAATTGCGATGAAGCAGAACAAGGAGGCGATCAACCGGGCCTACGACATGCGCGGGCTGATGGCCAACATCGACTACGGCCAGGAGATGTTCTGCCTGACTTCGATGGCCCCCTCCCCCGAGGGCGCCGCGTTCCGCAAGGTGGCGAAGGAACAGGGCCTCAAGGCCGCGATCAAGTGGCGCGACGAGCAGTTCAAGTGAGGGTCTAGAATACGCCCTTGCCCGAAGCGGAAAGGAAAGCCATGCCCTCATTCGACATCGTCTCCGAACCGAACAAGCAGGAAGTGAAGAACGCCATCGAGCAGGCCAACAAGGAAGTCTCGACGCGCTTCGACTTCAAGGGCACCGACGCGCGCTTCGAACTGAAGGAGCTCGAGATCACAGCCTACGCCGACAGCGAGGCCAGGCTCGACCAGGTGCTCGAGGTCATGCGCGTCAAGCTCGCCAAGCGCGGCGTGGACATCCGCTACCTGGAGATGAACGACCCGGAAAAGATCGGCGGCGAGCGGGTAAAACGGGTGATCTCGGTCAAGACCGGCGTGCCTACCGACAAGTCCAAGGCCATCGCCAAGCTGATCAAGGAATCGAAGATCAAGGTCACCACCAGCATCCAGGGCGATGCATTGCGCGTCAACGGCACCAAGCGCGACGACCTCCAGGCGGCGATCCAGCTGGTCCGAAGCAAGGTCGAGGACATCCCGCTGCAGTTCAACAATTTCAGAGATTAGTTTCCAAGAATCCATGCCCGGAGCGGCTGTCCGGGCAGTCTGATGTATCGGTATCGATACACATCGCCTTGAGCGAGTGCGAGGCGCACGGCCGGGATCAGGCCTTCGTGAGACCCTCGATCCAGTGACCGTAGAGACGGTTGGCCACTGCGTTCAGCTGCACCACGCGATCCTCGATCTCGTCCTCCATCTGCTCGGGCTTCTGCACGGCCGGGCTGTCGGACGCATCGATCTCGTCCCGCCCCAGCCGGCCCCAGGAGCGGATCAGTTCGGGCGTCATCTCCACATGGCACTGCAGGCCCAGGTGCCTGCCCAGCGCGAATGCCTGGTTTGCGCACCAGTCGGAGGACGCGATGCGGGTTGCGCCCGGTGGAATGGTGAATGTCTCGCCATGCCAGTGGAAGGCGGTGAAGGGCTCGAGCGAACCGAACCAGGCACGCGCAACGCCGTTGTCGGCAACCCGGACCTCGCCCCAGCCGATTTCCTTTACCGGATTCGGGCCGACCGACCCGCCCAGTGCCTTCGACATCAGCTGGGCGCCGAGGCAATGGCCGATCATGGGCACATCCTTGCGCACCGCCTCGCGGATCAGTTCGCGCAGCGACGCAATCCACGGGAGGTCGTCATTGACGCTCATCGGCCCGCCCATGAAGGCGATTCCGGAATAGTCGCGGGGGTTTTTCGGCACCGTCTCCCCGTCGTCCATCGCCACCAGCGTCCAGGGCACCGACTTGCGCTCCAGGTATGTGGCAAAATAACCCGGGCCTTCACTCCGGGCGTGTCTGAATATGGCAATGGGCTTCATTGGCTTTCCCGATCTTTTCCGTTCGCGCAATTGTATGTGGGCGCTTGCGGCCCTGCTTGCCTTCCCGGGCTGCGTCCTCGCCGGTGGTATCAGCGTGATCGGCGTGTTTCCCGGCAAGGGCGCGGTCCTCGTGGTTGACGACGGCGCGCCGCAGACTGTGCGTATCGGCCGCACGGTGGCTGGCGCGACACTGGTGTCGGTGGACAAGTCGGGCGCGGTGATCGAGGAGTCCGGACGGCGCCGGACCGTTCCCCTGGGCCAGCACCGGCCCGGACCGGAGGCCGGCAACGGCCATGCGGCCCAGGCAATCCTCACGGCCGACGGCAGGGGGCACTTCGTCGCCGACAGCACCGTCAACGGCGCGGGCATGCGCTTTCTGGTCGACACGGGCGCGACCATGATCTCGATTCCCGGTAATGATGCGCGTCGCATCGGCCTGAAATTCGCCAGTGGCACGCGTGCCATTGCACAGACCGCCAACGGGCCCGCGCCGATCTACCAGGTCAAGCTCGACAGTGTGCGGATCGGTGAGATCGAACTGCTCAACGTGGACGCGATCGTGCTCGATGGCGGCGGGCTCACGCAGCCGTTGCTCGGCATGAGTTTTCTGAACCGGGTCGAGATGCGCAACGAAGGCGGCTCGATGACGCTGAAAAGGCGGTACTAGCAAGGGGAAGGGCTGCGCCCCTCCCCTCAGACCCCTCCCCCCCGGTCGCCTCTGGGAGCCGCAGCTGCGTGCCGCAGTCCGTGCTACTGCGTACGCTTGTTCTTCTCGATCAGCGCGTAGGCCGAGTGGTTGTGGATCGATTCGAAGTTCTCCGATTCCACCACGTAGGCGTCGATGCGCGCATCGTCGTTCAGCACCGCGGCGACGTCGCGCACCATGTCCTCGACGAACTTCGGATTGTCGTAGGCGCGTTCGGTCACGTACTTCTCGTCCGGCCGCTTGAGCAGGCCGTAGAGCTCGCACGAGGCCTGCTTCTCGACCAGCGTCGACGATCTCCTCGATCCAGACGAAGTCGTTGGTGCGTCGCGGTGACCGTGACGTGCGAGCGCTGGTTGTGCGCGCCGTAGTCGGAGATCTTCTTCGAGCACGGGCACAGGCTGGTGACCGGCACCAGCACCTTCATCGAGAACACCGGCTTGCCTTCGCGGATCTCGCCGATGAAGGTGACCTCGTAGTCCATCAGGCTGTGCACGCCGGACACCGGTGCCGCCTTGTCGATGAAGTAGGGAAAGGTCATCTCGATGTGGCCGTCCTCGCGCCTCGAGCTTCTCGACCATCTCGCGCAGCATGACCTGGAACGACTTCGACCGAGATTTCGCGCTCGTGCGCGTTGAGGATCTCGACGAAGCGCGACATGTGGGTGCCCTTGAAATGGTGCGGCAGGCGCACGTACATGTTGAACATGGCGATGGTGTGCTGCACGCCGCCGCCCTGCTCCTGGATCTTCACGGGATGGCGGATCGCCTTGATGCCGACCTTGTCGATCGCCAGGCGCCGCGTGTCGGCGGAACTCTGAATGTCGGGGATCGCGTCGGGAGTGATGCGGGGGTCGCGTGTATTCATTTGCGGATTATAACATCCGACAGAATTACTCGGGTATTGCTGCCTTGATGGATTTCACTATCCCGTCGCAGTCCAGCCCGACCGAGGCAAGCAGCCTTGCCGGATCGCCATGGTCGATGAAGCGGTCGGGCAGGCCGAGCAGCAGGATGTGCGGGTCCAGCTTGAACGAAGCAAGCGCTTCGCATACCGCGCTGCCGGCACCGCCCCTGTATCGAATGCTCCTCCACCGTGACGAGCAGTTCGTGCGAGGCGGCAAGTTCGCGCACCAGCGCGTCGTCCAGCGGCTTCACGAAGCGCATGTTGGCCACCGTCGCGTCGAGCAGCTCGGCGGCGGCCAGCGCCGGCGCCAGCATCGCCCCGAACGCGAGGATCGCGATCCGCTTGCCGCGGCGACGCACCTCGCCCTTGCCGACCGTCAGACCCACCAGGGGTTTGACCAGCGACGCGCCCGGGCCGGCACCGCGCGGATAGCGCACGGCCGAGGGTCCGTCGAGGTTCAGCCCGGTCGTGAGCATCTGGCGGCACTCGTCCTCGTCCGAAGGCGCCATCACCGTCATGTTGGGGATGCAGCGCAGGAAGGCGTAGTCGAACGCGCCGTTGTGCGTCGCGCCGTCGCCGCCGACCACCCCGCCGCGATCGAGCGCAAACAACACCGGCAGGTTCTGGATCGCGACGTCGTGGATCAACTGGTCGTAGCCGCGCTGCAGGAAGGTCGAGTAGATCGCGACCACCGGCCGCAGCCCTTCGCAGGCCACGCCCGCGGCAAAGGTGACCGCGTGCTGCTCGGCGATGCCGACGTCGAAGTAGCGCTCGGGATACGCAGCCGAGTACTTCATCATCCCCGAGCCTTCGCGCATCGCGGGCGTGATCGCGACCATGCGCTTGTCCTTCGCAGCGACTTCGCACAGCCAGTCGCCGAACACCTGGCTGTAGGTCGGCTTGGCACCCGAAGACGCCTTGATGCCCTCGGCTGGATCGAACTTTCCCGGCCCGTGGTACAGCACCGGATCGTCCTCGGCCAGCTTGTAGCCCTGGCCCTTGCGCGTGATCACGTGGAGGAACTGCGGGCCCTTGAGTTTCTTGATGTTGGTCAGCGTCGGCAGCAGCGCATCGAGGTCGTGCCCGTCGATCGGCCCGATGTAGTTGAAGCCGAATTCCTCGAACAGGGTGGAGGGCGTCACCATGCCCTTGACGTGCTCTTCGGCGCGCCGCGCCAGTTCCCACATGTTGATCCGCTTGAGCACGTGTTCGCTGGCGCGCTTGGCGGTGTCGTACATCCGGCCCGACATCAGGCGCGCGAGGTAGTTTGTCAGCGCGCCGACCGGCGGCGAGATCGACATCTCGTTGTCGTTCAGCACCACCAGCAGCTCGACGTCCATCGTGCCCGCATTGTTCATTGCCTCGAATGCCATGCCGGCCGACATTGCGCCATCGCCGATCACCGCGATCGCGTGGCGCTTCTCGCCCTTCAGCTTCGCCGCCGCCGCCATGCCCAGCGCCGCGGAGATCGAGGTCGACGAGTGCGCGGTGCCGAAGGTGTCGTATGCCGATTCTTCGCGTTTCGGAAACCCGGACAGGCCGCCGGCCTGGCGCAGGCTGGACATGCGCTCGCGCCGGCCCGTGAGGATCTTGTGCGGATAGGTCTGGTGGCCGACGTCCCAGACGATGCGGTCCTCCGGCGTATTGAATACGTAGTGCAGGGCAATGGTCAGCTCGACCGTGCCGAGGTTCGAGGAAAGGTGGCCGCCGGTCTTCGAGACCGAATCGAGCACGTAGGCCCGCAGTTCGTCGGCGAGCTGCCCCAGCGCCTTGCGCTCCAGGCGGCGCAGGTCGGCGGGATCATTGATGGTCTTCAGCAACTCGTACATTGACGGATTGTAGTCTGTCGCCGCCCTGCCCTGCCCGCCCGCGTGCCCGGGCAACTCGCCGGGAAGACCGATCGTCGCTGTCATCTCAGAATTTTCTCAGAACGATGAAATCGGCGAGCTGGGCAAGCCGCGCAGCCCTTCCGCCAAACCCCGCAAGCGCAGTGTGCGCCTCGACGCGCAGCTCTTCTGCGAACGCACGCGCCCGCACGAGCCCCAGCGCCGACACATAGGTGGCCTTGCCCTGCATCGCGTCCTTGCCCGCGGTCTTGCCCAGCGTCGCCGTGCTGGCATCGCTGTCGAGCACGTCGTCCACAACCTGAAACGCGAGTCCGATGCATTTCGCGTAACGGTCCAGGTGTGTTGCCGCCCCGGGTTCCAGAGCTTCGCCACAGCGCGCGCCCAGCGTCACTGCGGCGCGAATCAGCGCGCCGGTCTTGTGGATGTGCATGAATTCGAGTTCAGGCAGGCTGAGCGGCTTGCCGGTCGACTCCAGGTCGATCGCCTGGCCGCCCGCCATCCCGCGCGAGCCGGATGCGACGGCAAGCGCGTTCACCATCTCCAGTTGCGCTGCGGGCGATGCGGCCAGCGGCACATCCGACAGCAACTGGAAGGCAAGCGATTGCAGCGCATCGCCGACCAGCAGCGCAGTGGCCTGGTCGTACTCGACATGCACCGTCGGCTTGCCGCGTCGCAGGATGTCGTCGTCCATGCAGGGCATGTCGTCGTGCACCAGCGAGTACGCGTGGATCATCTCGACGGCCGCGGCGGCCACTTCCAGGCGCGCAACCGGCGCGGCACAGATTTCCCCGGCGGCGAAACACAGCAGGGGCCGGACCCGCTTGCCGCCATCCAGAACCGCATAGCGCATCGCCTCGTGCAGGCGCTGTGGCACGGCCTGCGGGCCGGGGAGCAGGCGCGCGAGCGCCAATTCCATCCGCGCCTGGACTTCGCCCATCCAGGCCGGGAAGTCGCTGGACTCGGCGATGGACTCAGTCGTCACTGTCGTCGGTTGCCGCTGCGTCCGGGTCGCGCGAGGCAGACAGCGTCTTCAGAACATTGCCTTCGAGCACCCGCACCTGCTGCTGTGCGGACTCGAGACGATCCTGGCAGAAGCGCGCGAGCTCGAGCCCGCGCTTGTGGGACGCAAGGGACTGCTCGAGCGAAAGATCGCCCCCTTCCATCTGCTCGACCAGCTTCTCGAGCTCGGCCAGCGCGTTCTCGAACGTGAGTTCGTCGACGGGGCTTTCGGTGGGGGTCCTGGGTTCGCCTGGGGAACTTTGGCGCGGGGTACGACTCATAGGGGCGAACCTTAGCCGATGCGCTCCTACCCGGTCAATCGGCCGATGGGCTAAAATCGATCCTTGCAGTCTGCGCTTTGCCCCTGCGAACTTCCTGTCCCGCGAGGAATTGCAACATGTCCGATATCGCGAGCCTAGGCCGCCTCAAGCCATCGAGCGCACAGCTGCCTGTCTCATGGTACCTAGACCCGGAAATCTTCGCCCTCGAGAAGAAGCTGCTGTTCGACGCCGGGCCCAACTATGTGGGCCACGAACTGATGGTGCCGAACGCGGGCGATTTCCGCAGCCTCGAATGGACCGACCACGCGCAGGTACTGGTGCGCAACGCTGCGGCCCCGGGCGGGATCGAACTGCTCTCGAACATCTGCCGGCACCGCCAGGCGATCATGCTCGAAGGCAGCGGCAATACGGAAAACATCGTCTGCCCGCTGCATCGCTGGACCTACGACCTCAAGGGCGACCTGCTCGGCGCGCCGCACTTTCCCGAAAATCCCGCCGTGCGGCTGCATTCCACCCCGCTGACCGACTGGAAGGGACTTCAGTTCGCCGGGCCACGCGATCCGCATGCCGACCTCGCCGGCCTTTCACTCGCCGCGGACTTCGACTTCTCCGGCTATGTGCTCGACCGCGTGCGCATCGACGACTACCCGATCAACTGGAAGACCTTCATCGAGGTGTACCTCGAGGTCTACCACGTCGACCCCTTCCATCCGGGCCTGGGCAACTTCACCGACTGCGAGAATTTCCGCCTCGAATCGGACGAGCACTATCTCGCTGCAGATCGTCGGACCGAAGGCCGGGCTGGGACGCCCGGGCACGCCGGTGTACGAGCGCTGGCACAAGGCCTGCCTTGGCTATCTCGGCGGTCGCGAACCGAAGTACGGAGCGCTCTGGCTCACTTATTTTCCCGGCCTGATGCTGGAGTGGTACCCGAACGTGCTGGTGGTGTCGCGCGTCATCCCGCGCTCGCCGACGCTGACCACCAACATCGTCGAGTTCTACTACCCCGAGGACATCGCGCTGTTCGAGCGCGAGTTCGTCGAGGCCGAACAGGCCGCCTACGTCGAGACCGCGATTGAGGACGGCGAGATCTGCACCCGAATGGATCGTGGCCGCAGGGCGCTGCACGCGCAGGGCCTCAACGAGGCCGGGCCCTACCAGTCGCCGATGGAAGACGCACTGGTGCATTTCCACGAGTACCTGCGCAAACAATTGAAGCTGCCGGCGTAGATCGCAGCGTACGCGGCGTGATCCGGCGGGACATCCTGTAAAATGCAGGCATGGCCTACCGACTACTCCTAGACACCGCAACGCTGGCGAAGAATCTCGACGATTCCGACTGGCGCATCTTCGACGTTCGTCACGACCTCATGGACCACGCCATCGGCCGGCAGCAGTACGCCGAGGGCCATATTGCCGGCGCGAGCTTCATCAACCTGGAACACGACCTGTCCGGGGAAAAGACCGGCAGCAACGGCCGGCACCCGCTGCCCGACCCCGGCGATTTCATGGTCACGCTGGGCGAATGGGGCATCCGGCCCAACCAGCAGATCGTCGCCTACGATTCCTCCGGCGGCGTTTACGCCTCGCGACTGTGGTGGATGCTGCGCTGGATGGGTCATTACAGCGTCGCCGTGCTCGATGGCGGCTTCCCGAAGTGGGAAAAGGAAGGCCGGCCGATCACGGCTGAAGTGCCCCACTATGCGCCGACAACCTACCGCGGCGCCCCGCGCACGATGCATGTCGATGCCGCGTTCGTGCTGGCCAACCTCGGCAAGCCCGAGGTCACCGTCCTCGACGCGCGCGCTGCAGGGCGTTTTGCGGGCGTCGGCGAGGTCATCGACCCGGTCGGCGGCCATATCCCGGGCGCATTGAACCGGCCGTTCGGCGAGAACCTCGCCAAGGACGGCAGCTTCAAATCCGCAGACACGCTCGCGAAGGACTATGCGCAGCTGCTTGGCAACCGCGCGCCGAAACAGATCGTCCACCAGTGCGGCTCGGGCGTATCCGCCTGCCACAACATCCTCGCGATGGAAATCGCCGGGCTGGCGGGCTCGCGCCTCTATCCGGGGTCGTGGAGCGAGTGGTGCGCGGACCCGTCGAGACCGGTGGCTACGGGAGCCGACTGAGCCACGCGAAGAGGCGCTCGAACACCTCTTCGCGGATCTCCGCGCGCGACAGCACCAGGTCGTGCAGCGCGCCCGGAAATTTCTCCAGCGTCACGTCCCGCCCCAGGCCGGGACTCCATTTCACGATACCGCGCCAGCCGAGCACGATGTCGGCCTCGTCCGAGTGCATCACCAGCACCGGACACCGGATCGACAATCCGGCGTGCACCTTGTCATGCGCCGCGAGCACGGCACCCATCCAGCCGAAGTGGAGCGGAAAGCCCTTGATCGGTTTGAGCTTCAGGTCGAAATCCCATTCGCCCTGATAGTCCTTGTGCAGGCTCTTCGGGTAGTCAGGCAACAGCCCCTTGGGATCGGTCAGGAACGGAAAGACCATGCCGGTGGCCGCCGCGATGCCCAGTTTGAACCGGTCGCCCGCGGGCACGTTGAACTCGAAAAACGGACTGTTGAGCCAGAGCGCCGAGATGCGCTCCCTGCGCTCGCCCGCGTCGGCGTAGAGGGACGCGACCAGCCCACCCGTCGAATGCCCCGCGAGCAACAGCTGGCCATCCACTTCGGCCGTGACGAGGTCGATCGACCGGGTGAGGTCGGCGAAGTATTCGTCGATGCGCTTGCAGAAACAGGGGTGCTGTCCTGCGAGCAGGGAACGGCCGTGCTTTCTCAGGTCGACGGCATAGAACGACCAGCCTTCGGTCTCGAATCGATCCCCCATGTGCGACTGGAAAAAATAGTCGATGAAGCCGTGCACGTAGAGCACCGCACGCGCCTGCCTGGGCCCCGCCTTGCGCACCAGCGTGGCGACCACCATCCCGTCGTAGTCCGGCGCAAACGCCAGGGTCATCGATTCGTAGCCGGGCAACTGCCCGTCCGGTGCCCACGTGTTGGTCTCTTCGCTCATCGCTTGTGCTCCAGTGCCCAGGCCACGTGTTCGCGCACCAGCGCCGAGGGGTGATCGGCGCGCTCGCGCAGCGCGGCGGTTATTTCCTTCGATTCTGGCGCATTTCCGAGCCCCACGGCGAGATTGCGCAGCCAGCGCTCGTAGCCGATGCGGCGGATCGCGCGAGCCCGCCATGCGCGCATCGAACTGCGCTTCGCTCCAGGCGAACAACTCCACGAGCCGCACCGCATCGAGGCCGTTGCGCACGGCGAAGTCCGGTTCCTCGCTGACCTGCGCGAAGCTGTTCCACGGACAGGCGAGCTGGCAGTCGTCGCAGCCGTACACGCGGTTGCCGATCAGCGGGCCGCAACTCGACCGGGATCGAACCCTTGAGCTCGATCGTGAGGTAGGAGATGCAGCGCCGCGCGTCGAGGCTGTACGGGCCGCGGATCGCCTGCGTGGGGCAGAGCTCGATGCATTTCGTGCAGCTGCCGCAGTGATTCGCTGCCGGCGCGTCCACCGGCAGCGGAAGGTCGGTGTAGATCTCGCCGAGAAAGAAGTACGACCCCGCTTCGCGCGTGAGCAGCAGCGTGTGCTTGCCGCGCCAGCCGAGGCCGGCCTTCGGCGGCAAGTTCGACTTCCATCACCGGCGCCGAATCGGTGAACACGCGATGGCCGAAATCGCCGACCTCATCCGCGATCCGGTCGGCAAGCCGCTGCAAGCGGCTGCGCAGGACCTTGTGATAATCGCGGCCGCGCGCATAGCGCGCGACATACGCGCGTTCGCCATCCGCAAGCGCCGCCCAGCCGTCCTCCAGGTCTGCCGCGTAGTTCATGCGGCAGGCAATCACGCGCAGGGTGCCGGGGACCAGCTCCGCCGGGCGGGTGCGGCGCGTTCCATGGCGTGCCATATAATCCATCTCGCCATGCCATCCCTTGTCGAGCCACGTGGCCAGGTGCGTTTCCGCGCTCGACAGATCGGTATCGGCAATTCCCACGTTCTGAAAGCCGAACTCGCGGCCCCAGGCCTTGATGGACCGTGCCAGGCTCGCAACGTCGTAACCGG
This sequence comes from uncultured beta proteobacterium, assembly GCA_963844255.1. Lineage (GTDB taxonomy): Bacteria > Pseudomonadota > Gammaproteobacteria > Burkholderiales > SG8-39 > SZAS-79. The sequence goes on along the minus strand of CAWJNP010000017.1, from coordinate 184,677 downwards.
ATTTCAGCATTGCCCCATCTTAGCAACCTGACGATCGCAACCTCATCCACCACGAAACCGTGACCAACGATTCGATCCAAAGTACACCCCCGAAACCATCGCGGCTTCCGCTGGCAACCGAATCGGCGACGCTCGCCCTAGGCGCGGCATTGGCCGGCGGCGCCCTGCCCGGCCGCGTGCTGTTCCTGTCCGGTGACCTCGGCGCGGGCAAGACGACGCTGGTCCGTGGCCTGCTGCGGGCGCTGGGCTGGACCGGTCGGGTCAAAAGCCCGACCTACGCGCTGGTTGAAGTTTATGCTGTTTCTCGGTTAAACTTGTATCACTTTGATTTTTATCGATTCAAGGATCATGCGGAATGGGTGAGCTCGGGTTTCCGGGAACACTTCAACCCGGAGTCTGTTTGCATTGTCGAATGGCCGGAGAAGGCTGCGGGACTCCTTGCGCCTCCGGACCTGCACATCACGCTGGAACACGCGGCCACACCTGCCTCGGAAGGTCGTCGCGCGAGCTTCGCAACACACAGCGACGCCGGCCGGGATTGGCGGCGTTCGGCCATCGCCTCCTTGCTGTCTTCCTGACCGCGTTCCTGTCGATCCCCTCGAGCGCGCTTGCGTTCGACCAGATCGTCGGCACACGCATCTGGCCCGCGAAGGATTACACCCGCGTCACGCTGGAATCGAAAGGCGAAATCCGCTACACGCTGTTCTCGATCGACAATCCGGGCCGCCTGGTGCTCGACCTGCAGAACATAGAAATGAGCGCGGTCCTCGCGGACCTCAACAACAAGGTGACGGGCGAGGACCCGTATATCGAACGACTGCGCGTCGGACCCAACCGGCCCGGCGTGACGCGCGTGGTGCTCGACCTGAAAAGCGCGGTCAAGGCGCAGGCCTTCGTACTGAAACCGGTCGCCGATTACGGCTATCGGCTGGTGCTCGACATCTATCCGGCGGTGGAACCCGACCCGCTGCTGGCCCTCATCGAAAGCGACGCGTCGCGCCAGTCCTCTGCCCCGGCCGCCGCGCCGCCGGCGGGAAAGGTGAATGCGCAGGCGCCCGCACCTTCCCCAGCGCCAACCGAGGACCGCGCGCAGGTCGCACGGCTGGCCACCATCGTGATCGATGCCGGGCACGGCGGCGAAGACCCCGGGGCGCGCGGCCGCCGCGGCAGCCAGGAGAAGGATGTCACGCTGAGCATCGCGCGGCGCCTGAAAGCCATGATGGAAGCGGAACCGGGCTTTCGCGTTGTCATGACGCGCGACGGCGATTTCTACCTGCCCCTGGCAACCCGTGTGCAGAAGGCACGAAGGGTCAAGGCGGACCTGTTCGTTTCGATCCATGCGGACGCCTTCGTCAAACCGCATGCGCGCGGATCTTCTGTGTTCGCACTCTCGGAGCGGCGCGCGACCTCGGAAGCCGCGCGCTGGCTGGCGAAAAAGGAGAACGATGCCGACCTCATCGGCGGCGTGAACCTCGACGTGAAAGACCGCTACCTCGCGCAGACGCTGCTCGACCTCTCGCAGACCGCGACCATCAGCGACAGCATCAAGCTCGGCCGCCAGGTGCTCTCGGAGCTCGGCGCGATCAACACCCTGCACAAGGCGCGCGTCGAACAGGCGAGCTTCGCCGTGCTCAAGTCGCCGGACGTTCCGTCGATCCTCGTGGAGACGGCATTCATCAGCAACCCCGAGGAAGAAATGCGCCTGAACGACGAGGCCTACCAGGACAAGCTCGCACGCGCGATCCTGAACGGCATCCGGCGCTACTTCGCCAAGAACCCGCCACGGCCGCAATCACCGCTCGCGCAGAACTAGAACCTCAGAATTCGAGCGAATCGGCGACCGCCTTGATGCCCGCCTTCGCGCAGGCTTCGTCGGCCTCTCCGCCGGGCGCGCCGGAAACACCGATGCCGCCGAAATGAAAACCGCCCGCTTCGACCGGCAGCCCGCCACCCGCGGGGAGCACACGCGGCGTGCCGCGCAGTCCGCTCATCGGCTTGTCCGAAGCGGTCTCATGCGCCAGAGCGGCCGTGGGAATCCGGAAACTTGCCGACGTCCATGCCTTGTCGGTGGCGACCTGGACCGTATGCGCCCCGGCGAACCGGTCGCGCAGGACGACCTGGGTGAGGCCCGAGCGGTCGACGACCGCCACCGCGACCTGATAGCCCGCCTTGCGGCAGTGCTCCAGTGCGCCCCGGGCGGCGGCAAGCGCGGTTTCGGGCGTGAGCATTTTCACCTGGAACGTCGCATCCTCGGCGTGCGTCACGGATGTGGCCGCGAACAGCGCAGCCGCGAATATCAGGGGCGTGGGATTCTTCATGTCAGGCAGTGTGCACAATTGGGCGCCGGACCGCAATCTCACCTCGACCCTGTATCGATACCGATACACAAACTGACACGCAAGCCACAGCAGACAACGGGTTTGTATTTTAAAAGTTAAACATTCAATGCCAATCCAGCCTTCCATGCGCGGCGCTTCTGCGCGAGTCCGAGGGCCGCATGCGCCGGACTGGTCGAGGGCAGGCGCAGGGTCTCGAGGCCCGCGTGCACCGTGCCCAGCGCGGGCAGCACCTTGCTTCGCCACGCGGCTTCGGCCTTTGCGCCGTTGAACAGTACCCGGGAGACATCGGGATGAGCGCGGAAGAACGCCGGAAAATCATTTACCTCCACCGTTCGATCCCTGATCGCCGAATCCAGGCTGCCTTCGCGCACGCAGGACTCAAGCACGTCCCACAAGGCGATCCGGTTCGCCAGTAGCAGACGCACGCGCGCTGCATAGGCCGGCACCTCGGAGAAGCCCAGCAATCCACAGACGATCGGCCAGAACTGGTTTTGCGGATGCGCGTAATACTGCCCGGCCCGCAGCGATGCAAGGCCCGGCATGCTGCCCAGGATCAGGATCCGGGCGCGCGAATTCTCAACCGGCGGGAAGCTGCGGACGCGCGGCACGCCTGGACTTCAGGTAGCTGAACACCATCGGCAGGAGCGAGAGGCCGATGATCCCGAAGATGACCGGGGTGAGGTTGCGTTTCACCACGGGAATATTGCCGAAGAAGTAGCCCAGCATGGTCAGCGATATCACCCAGAGCAGCGCACCGCCGATGCAGAACGCGATATAGCGTGGATACGGCATGCGCCCGATGCCTGCGACGAAGGGCGCGAAGGTGCGAACGAAGGGCATGAACCGCGCGATCACGATGGTCTTGCCGCCGTGCTTCTCGTAGAACGCATGGGTCTGCTCAAGGTGCTTGCGACTGAAGAACATCGAGTCCTCCCAGCGAAAGACCCGCGGCCCCAGCCATCGGCCGGCCCAGTAATTGGTGTTGTCCCCGAGCAGCGCGGCCGACACCAGCAGAACGATCACGAGTTCGATCGACAGGCCTCCGGTGGCCGCCAGCGCACCGACGACGAACAACAGCGAATCGCCGGGCAGAAACGGCGTCACCACGAAGCCGGTTTCACAGAAGACGATCATGAAGAGCAGCGCGTACACCCAGGTGCCGTACTGGGCCAGAAACGCTGCGAGATGGTGGTCGAGGTGGATGAGAAAATCCCAGGCAAATGCAATGAGTTCCATGCTGCGATTGTACTGGCTGCAGGGCTCTGGTCCGGCATGGCGAGGCGGCGCGGGCATGCATAGTCGGGCAGGTATACTTTGCGCATGAGTCAAATTCAGGTACTCCCCGACCTGCTGATCAGCCAGATCGCAGCGGGCGAAGTGGTCGAGCGACCGGCCTCCGTGCTGAAAGAACTGCTCGAGAACAGCCTGGATGCCGGCGCACTCGAGATCCAGGTCAGCCTCGAGGCCGGCGGAATTGCGCGCATCCAGGTCGAGGACGACGGCTCTGGCATCGCGCAGGCGGACTTTGGACTTGCCTTGGCGCGTCACGCAACGAGCAAGATACGCTCGCTCGATGATCTGGAATCGGTCGGATCGCTCGGTTTCCGCGGAGAGGCACTGGCGTCGATCGCTGCGGTAGCACGCGTATCGCTCACCTCGCGCACGCACGACGCGCCGCATGCATGGACGCTGGCGGCCGAAGGCACCGGTTCGACCGTCGAGCCGGTCCAGCCCGCCGCCCGCCAGCCCGGCACCACGCTGACGGTCGCAGACCTGTACTTCAATACGCCGGCGCGGCGCAAGTTCCTGCGCACCGAAGCGACGGAATTCGGCCACTGCGAGAACGTGTTCCAGCGCATCGCGCTGGCGCGGCCCGATGTCGCATTCCTCCTGAAACACAACGGCCGTGTCAGTGCGCACTACCGGGTGCAGACCGTGGGCGAACGCGTCGCGGCGATCCTCGGCAAGGAGTTTTCGGCAGCCAGCCACGCGCTTGAGGCCGAAGCCGGCACGCTCGCCCTGCGCGGATTTGCCGGCGCGCCGCAGGCTGCGCGCAGCCGCGCCGATTCACAGTACTTCTTCGTCAACGGCCGCTTTGTGCGCGACCGCCTGCTCTCGCACGCGGTGCGCGAGGCCTATAGCGACGTCCTGCACGGCGATCGCCAGCCGGCCTACGCGCTGTTCCTCGAACTCGACCCGCGCGGCGTGGATGTCAACGTGCACCCGGCCAAGACCGAAGTGCGGTTTCGCGATTCGCGCTCGATCCACCAGTTCATCTTCCATGCCGTCAAACGCGCGCTTTCCCCTGCCGCGGGCCAGGCGCCGGTCGCGTTTGCCGAACTTGGCGCTGCATCGCCTTCCGGCGACGGATTCGTCGCGCCGCGACCGGCCTACCGTCCTTACCAGCCGGGACTCGGAGTGGAACAACCGGTGGCGGCCTATCAGTCGCTGTTTGCGGGGACAGGGGCAAGCGCCGGTGCCAATGCAGGCGCCACGCTCGCCGCACCGCCGGCCATGCAGTACGCCCGGCCGGACGGGCTGCCGGAGACCGCCAGGCCCGGCGCACCGCCGCTGGGCTATGCGCTCGCACAACTGCACGGCGTCTACATCCTCGCGCAGAACGAGGCCGGCCTGGTGCTGGTCGACATGCACGCCGCGCACGAGCGCATCGTCTACGAAAAAATGCGCAATGCGCTGGATGCCGGTGCGCTCCAGCGCCAGTCACTGCTGGTTCCGGCCATGTTCCAGGCGGATTCGGTCGAAGTCGCCACGGCGGAAGAGCAACAGGACGCGCTCGACACACTCGGGTTCGAGATCGGCGTGGCCTCGCCGACCACGCTCGCGGTACGCGCGGTGCCGGCCTCGCTCGCCGGGGGCGACTTGCCTGCGCTCGCGCGCAGCGTGCTCGCCGACCTGCGCGAGTACGGCGCAACCGAAGCGCTGGCCGCGCGTCGCGACGAACTGCTCTCGACCATGGCCTGCCATGCGGCCGTGCGGGCCAACCGGATCCTGTCGGTGCCGGAGATGAACGCCCTGCTGCGCGAGATGGAGGCGACCGAGCGCGCGGGCAGTTGCAACCACGGCCGTCCGACCTGGTACCAGCTTTCGATGGCCGACCTCGACCGCCTGTTCCTGCGTGGCCGATAGCGCGTCTGCGGCGCGTGCCGTGTGCCTGCTCGGGCCGACCGCGAGCGGAAAATCCGGGCTCGCAATGCAGCTCGCAGAGGCGTTCTCAAAGCGGTCGCCGGTCGAGATCATCAGCATCGATTCGGGGCAGGTCTACCGGGGACTGGACATCGGCACGGCCAAACCGACCGCGGCCGAACGCAGCGCCGTGCCGCACCACCTGATCGACCTCGTCGATCCGGATCAGAGCTACTCCGCCGGTCGCTTTCGCGACGACGCGATCGCGGCCACGCTGGACATCCTTGCGCGCGGCCGCCTCCCCCTGCTGGTGGGCGGCACCATGCTCTATTACCGCGCCCTTGCCCAGGGCATGGACGAGCTGCCATCGGCGGACCCGGCGCTGCGTGCCGCCCTCGATGCCGAGGCAGCCGAGCGCGGCTGGCCCGCGCTGCATGCGGAACTCGCGGCAGTCGATCCGAAGACAGCGGCGAGGCTGGCGCCGAACGACGGGCAGCGCATCCAGCGCGCGCTCGAGGTCTATCGCGCGACCGGCACGCCCCTGTCAGCCCTGCATGCCCAGCCGCGGGAGCGGCTGCCATTTTCAATCAAGGCATTTGCGCTCGTGCCTGCGGATCGCGCCGCACTGCACGCGAAGATTGCAGCGCGTTTCGATGCGATGTTGGCCGCCGGACTCATCGAGGAAGTTGCAGCCCTGCGCAAACGGCATGCGCTGCATGCAAACCTGCCGGCGATGCGCTGCGTCGGCTACCGTCAGGTCTGGGACTTCCTCGAAGGCGCCGGTGACCGAAAGGCCATGCGCGAGAAAGGCATCGCCGCGACGCGCCAGCTCGCGAAACGCCAGCTGACCTGGCTGCGCAGCCTGCCCGACATCGAAATGCTCGATCCGGACCGGCCGGGCCTCGCCGCTATCCTCGCTTCCGGCTGGCAGACCTAGCACCGCCTTTGCGCGCGGGGGCGGCCTTTGTCGCGCATTTCACCACCGCATTCCCTTGCAGATGTCCGAGCAGCGCTTCCATTCCGAGGACGTAGGAGCGCACGCCGAAACCCGCAACCATGCCGACCGCGGTTTCGGCGAGGATCGAATGGATGCCGCGCTTTTCGATGTTGGTCATGTGGACCTCGACATACGGAAACGGTACCGCGCGCAGGCAATCGCGCAGCGGATAGCCGGCGAACAGGAACGCCGCCGGGTTCATGACCAGGCCGTCGAGCCCTTCGTCCACGCCGCGGTAGAGCCGTTCGATCGCGGCAGCTTCGCTGTGCGTATAGAAGATGTCGAGTGCGTACCTGTTCGCCTTCGCGTGGGCAAGCAGCATGGCGTCGAGTTCGGCCGCGGTGGTGCGTCCATAGATCTCGGGCTGGCGGCGTCCGAGGTAGCTCATGTTGGGGCCCTGGATCAGCAGGATGTTCGGCATGGTCTGACTTTCCTTTTTCAAGCTCAGGTTTCGTTGGGGATGAGGGCCAGCAGATCGGTCACGCCCACGTCCTGCCTCGCCTGGAACAGCAAGGTAGTGGCCTGGCCGCGGTGATGGGTCTGGTGATTGAAAAAATGCACCACCAGGCTGGCGAAGCGCTTGCGCGAACGCACGCCCTTGCTGTTGGCGTAGTCGAGCACATGGTCCAGGTCCGCCGGGGTGAGCGTGGCCGCCCAGCCGAGGATCGCGGCATCGAGCAGGTCGCGGCGCGCTTTCAGCTTGCCCAGATCGGTGAACAGGATTTCGTTGAGTGCGGCCGGCTGCGCCAGTGCGCGCACCGGCTCGAGCGCCGCGGGGTTCGACGGATGCATCGCGAAGCGCTTCAGCCACATCGTGTCGCCGACGACGAGATGGTTCAGGGTACCGAGGATGGAGCCGAAGAACGCACCCCGGTCCCGCGCGAGCTCGGCCGGCGCAAGCCGCCCGGCCGACTCGTACAGCTTCGCGTTCATCCACGCGTTGTAGGACGCCAGCATGGCGGCGTATCCGGGCGTGATCATGGGCGTACTCGCGCGGTTGTTGCGATGCGCAGGATTATGAACCACGGCCGATGCGTCCGGATCAATCCAGTACACTCCCGCGCATGGCTTCCTACATTTCAGTCAGCAATCTTTCCAAGACCTACGCCTCGGGATTCAAGGCACTGATCGACGTGGACCTGGACATCCGGCAGGGGGAAATCCTGGCCCTGCTCGGCCCCAACGGCGCCGGCAAGACCACGCTGATCAGCGTCATTTGCGGCATCGTCACTCCGTCCGTGGGCGCCATCCGGGTCGACGGGCACGACGTCGTCAAGGACTACCGCATTACGCGTTCGCTGATCGGGCTGGTGCCGCAGGAACTGACCACCGATGCGTTCGAGACGGTCTGGGCGACGGTGTCCTTCAGTCGCGGCTTGTTCGGCAGGAAGCGCAATCCCGCCCACATCGAGAAGGTACTCAAGGAATTGTCCCTCTGGGACAAGAAGGACGCCCGCATCAAGGAGCTCTCGGGCGGGATGAAGCGCCGCGTGATGATCGCAAAGGCGCTGTCGCACGAACCGCGGATCCTGTTCCTCGACGAACCCACGGCGGGTGTCGACGTGAACCTGAGAAAGGAGATGTGGCAGGTGGTGCGCGATCTGCGTGCCTCGGGCGTGACGATCCTCCTGACCACCCACTACATCGAGGAGGCCGAAGAAATTGCCGATCGCATCGGCATCATCAACAAGGGCCGCATCATCCTGGTCGAGGAAAAGGCCGAGCTCATGAAGAAGCTCGGCAGGAAGCGCCTGATCCTCGACCTGCAGCAGCCGATCGCGCAGTTGCCCGCGGCACTCGCGACGCACGCCCTGCAACTCGCGCCCGACGGCGCGCGCGTAACCTACGAGTACGACGCTGAAATGGAAACCACCGGGATTACCGCGCTGCTGCGCGACATCAGTGCGGCGGGTATCCTGTTCAAGGACCTGAAGACCGAACAGAGTTCTCTCGAGGACATTTTCGTCACCCTCGTGAAGGACCCGGCATGAACTTCCAGGCCGTGAAGGCGATCTATCTCTTCGAAATGGCGCGCACCTGGCGCACCCTGTTCCAGAGCGTGGTCTCGCCGGTCATTTCGACTTCGCTCTACTTCGTGGTGTTCGGCTCTGCGATCGGTTCGCGCATCCCGCAGGTCGAGGGCGTGGCCTACGGCTCGTTCATCGTCCCGGGCCTGATCATGCTGTCGATCCTGACGCAGAGCGTGTCCAACGCCTCGTTCGGCATCTTCTTCCCGAAATTCACCGGCACCATCTACGAGCTCCTGTCCGCGCCGATTTCGTGGATCGAGGTGGCGATGGGCTACGTCGGCGCGGCGGCCACCAAATCGATCCTGCTCGGCCTGATCATCCTTGCCACCGCGGGGTTTTTCGTTCCGCTGCGCGTGGCGCATCCGGGGTGGATGCTGATCGTGCTCGTCCTGACGGCAGTGACCTTCAGCCTGTTCGGGTTCATCATCGGCGTCTGGGCGGACAACTTCGAGAAACTGCAGATCATCCCGCTGCTGGTCATCACACCGCTGGTGTTCCTGGGCGGCAGCTTCTATTCGATCAGCATGCTGCCGCCGTTCTGGCAGAACGTCTCGCTATTCAATCCGGTGCTGTACCTGGTGAGCGGGTTTCGCTGGAGCTTCTACGAAGTGGCCGATGTCGGCGTGGCCACCAGCGCGCTGATGATCGCGGTATTCCTGGGCGCATGCCTGGCGACCATCTGGTGGATCTTCAAGACCGGGTACCACGTCAAGAACTGATTCCCCGGCGTGCATCGTTTGGCGCCGATGCTTGCATTATGATGTACGCACTGCGCAGACCTTCCGGTTCCGGAAGGTCCAGGCAGAGGGGAGATTCGATGCAGCACCGGGCGCTCTACGCGGCGTTCGACCGCGTACCTTCGGCCAAGGGCGCGGCGATGCATATCGCCCATACGGTTCGCGCATTGCAGCGTGTTGCCGGCAACACGCTGCTTGCCTGTGTTGCGGACGGCCGTTTGCCAGCGAGGGAGTGCGAGGATCACATCGAAGTGCGGCGGCTGGGCGCGGATGCTCCGGACATGGTGGAGCGCGTGCGCGCCTATCGGCGCGAACTCGCAGCCATACTCGACACTCAGCGCGCTTCACTGCGCGTCTGCCACTTCCGCGACCCGTGGTCCGGCATCCCGATCCTGGACGCGCGCGGTCCCTGGACCACGGTATACGAAGTCAACGGGCTGCCATCGATTGAGCTGCCGTATCGCTACCCTCAGCTCGGTGCGCGGACGTTGGAGCGCGTACAGGCCATGGAACGGCGCTGCCTGGCCGAGGCGGACGAGGTTCTGACCCCGTCGCATACCCTCGCGCGCAATCTTGCAGGACTCGGTGTCGACGCGGCACGCATCAAGATGATTCCGAACGGCGCCGACCTGCCTGAAATCTGCGAGCGACCCTCGGGGGCGCCTGCGGCGTACTTCGTCTATTTCGGCGCGCTCCAGGCCTGGCAGGGCGTCGGCGCGGCGCTCGCGGCGCTCGCGCATCTCGCGGACCTCGACGTGTCGCTCGTCATCTGTTCCTCCCAGCCAAAAGCCATAGGCGACGCGTTGCGCGCGCGCGCCGCGCGCCTGGGCGTCGAGGACAGGCTCCATTGGGAGCACGAACTCACGCGCGAAGCGCTGGCGCCCTGGGTGGTGCACGCCATCGCAAGTCTCGCACCGCTTACCGAGACCGCGCGCAACCTCTCGCAAGGCTGCTGCCCGTTGAAGATCCTGGAATCGATGGCCGCCGGGACCCCGGTAATCGCCTCCGACCTCGCACCGGTCCGCGAACTCGTCGCACATGGCGAGCACGGATTGCTGGTACGGCCCGGGCGGCCCGAAGCGCTGGCCCGGGCGATGCGCAGGCTGGCCGACGAACCGGCGACACGTGACACCATGGGTCGACGCGCATTCGAGCGCATCCGCGACGACTACACCTGGCTCGGCATTGAGGCGCGACTCGAGCACTGGTACCGGGACCGGATTCTGGCAAGGGGAGAAACGACATGGATGAGCGCGCAAGCCCGCTCCTGCTGAAAGGCAGCGATCGCATCGGACAGTGGAACGCACAGATTGAGCGCGCAAGGCGCGAGATCCTCGCGCGTGACGCCGTATTGGAAAAGCGACGCGCCAGCGCAAAGCGCTTGCGCAGCGTCGCCATGGCGCTCGCACTGCTCGTCGGCGCCATCCTCGCCTACAAGTTCGAGCCGATCTGGATCCTGGCCGGCATCGTCGCTGCCATTGCGGCCTACTTCATGGTCAAGATACCGGCACCTGATTTCATCGGACGCGAGCGCGTCGATTTCGTCGGCGCACTGTTGCAACAACTCGCGGCCATCGCCCCGGATGCGCGCATTGCGCTGTCCGCGCAACTCGACGCGAGGCGCGCACTGCCGAAGGTCGCACTGCCCGGAGGCAGCGCGAGCGCCGAGGCGACCGGCGAGAATGCCGAGAGCTGGTTGCAGGGATCGCTGGCCGCGATCCCGGGATTGCGACTTTACTGGCGGGCCAAGGAGTGGCGGACCGTGAAACTCGTGCGCAAGAGAGTGGTCCGGCGCCGGGTCAAGATCAAGACCAAAACCAAGTACTCGATCGCCAAGGGACTGCGGGTACGCCTCGAGGTGGATCGGGCTCTCTTCGCGGCCAACCGCGTCCCGGCAGCGGCGGGCCGCGCCGAGGAAGGCGCGGTCGAACTGCGCGAAACCCCGCGCGGCTGGAGTATCCGCGGCAGTCGGAACGCGCTGAACAAGACGGTGTTCGGCGGTCTGGACTTCGTCGAGGGGCTCGACGGCCTGCGTGTCGAAAAGCGTGCCGAGTATTTCGGCGATCCGCCCGCGGCGCTGGTCACCCTGATGAAGCTCTGCGAATCACGCCTCGTGGATGTGGCCACCGGCGGGGCTGCGCGATGAGCAACTGCGGCGTGTTCACCGGCATTCTGTTTTCGCGCAAGCCCTGCGGCGACCAGGCCGCGGTCCACTGCGGATATTGCAAGATCCCGCTCTGCACGGCGCATCTGCGTCCCCAGGCGAGTGGCCCTTTTCTCTGCCCGAATTGCGACGCCTACGAGCAGGACGAGGAGTGGGACTACTCCGAGGAGGACCAGCGCTGGCGTCATCACACTGGATCGAGTTCGCGCGGCGAACTGGCGAATGACCTGGCCGACGAGGACAAGGCAGGATTCGCGGCGGCCGGCGCGGCCGTCAAGGGACTCGGCGACGATGACGAAGAGAATGCCGACGAACAAAGCGGCTTCGATGCCAGCTGAACCTGCCGCGCCGCGCCTGCTCTGGATCACCGAGCGCTACGCGCCGTCGCGCGGCGGCATGGCGGTGTCATGCGACCGCATCGTGCACGCGCTGCGCAAACGCGACATGTGGGTCGACCTCGTGCATCTCTCGCGCAGTTGCGTCGACGCGACCTTCCAGCCACGCGAGTGCGGCAGCGACCGCGTGCTGCCTGCGGGACCACAGGCAGCGCATTCTCTCGCGGCGCTCTGGCCGCAGTTGTCGGAGACTGATGCGGCCTGGAGCCATGTGGTGGCCTTCGGCGGCGCCCTGCCCTGCGCGGCGGCCTCGGCCTACGCCGCCTGGCTCGGCATTCCGCTCGTGGTGCTGTTCCGTGGCAACGACTTCGACACCGGCGTGTTCTGGCCGGACCGCCGCGCTGCACTCGAAGACGCGGTCCGCCGCGCGGCGCTCGTGGGCTGCGTGACCGAAGACCAGTGCCGGCGGGTGCAGCGCCTGTTTCCGGGCGCCCATGCGGTCTGGACGCCGAACGGGATCGACCGCGAGGAATGGCAGGCACTGCCCTCCGACCGAAGCCGCGCTTCGGCATGGCGTGCCGGGAATGTCGCAGCCGGTCGCAAGGTCATTGGACTCTTCGGCGACCTGAAAGCGAAGAAAGGCGCCGAATTGCTGATCGAGGCCATCGAAGCCGGCCAGCTGAGTGCTTCCGTGCATCTGCTGATTGCCGGCACGCCGCCGGAATCTTTCGAACTTCGCCTGCCCCCGGACCTCGGGGTATCGATCCTGCCGGCCATGCCGCGCACCGGACTGATTCCGTATCTGCTTGCGTGCGACGCGGTCGCACTGCCTTCGCTCTACGAAGGCTTTCCCAACTTGCTGCTCGAAGCCGCGGCACTTGGTGTTCCGCTCCTCGCGTCCGAAGCTGGCGGCGCCGGTGTGCTGCGCGATGGCGTGCACGGCACGCTCTTTCGCACGGCGAATGCGAATGCCTGCCGTCGCGCGCTGGAGCGCTTCGTATCCGCTCCTCCCGAGACGCTGGTGGCCTGGAGTACCGCGTGCGTGGCACTGGCGGACGAGTATTCGCAGGTGCGCGAAGCCGAGCGCTACCTCCGCCTGCTCGACGAAGGCAGCGGCACGCGCGGGGACGCACGCAGCGGACTGCACGGCGCCGACGTCACCCGGTTGCCGGTCAAGAGCGGCGGGACGTGATCGCCGTCTACGCAATGGGAGGCGGCCTCGGGCACGTGGCGCGTGCGCGTCGGCTGATGGCGCGCCTCGTCGAAGGCCCGGCGCAATGCGCCATCTTCACCGCCTCTCCCCTCGCACAGGGTCCGGACATCGTGCGGGTGCCGGGTGAGCTTTCGAAATCGGCGGCCGGGTTCGGTGGATGGCTGAAACACACTCTGCGCACGCTGGCACCCGAAGCCATCATCGTCGATGCCTTCCCGCTGGGCATCCTCGGCGAGCTTGCGGATCACGAGGTTTTGCCGAAGGTCCCGACCTACCACGTCGCGCGCCTGCTGCAGTGGGACGCGTATCGCTCGGCCTTTGCAGGCACGCCGCGAACCTACGATGCGAGCTACTTCGTCGAACCGCTCACCACGGCACACGAGGCGTTTCTGCGCAAGCATTCGCGCTCGGTCCAAACGCTGGCGTTGGAATCGGACACCTGCGCTGCCTCTGAAGATCCTTTCGTCAATGACGCACACCCGGTCTGGCTGGTGGTCCACAGTGGTCCCGCCAGCGAAGTCGAAGCGCTCCTCGACTTCGCACAGGACCGCGCCGCCTTTGCCGGCATCTCGCCCAGGTACTTCGTGATTTCGCCACGCCCGCCGGAGTTGCCAGACGGAGCCGAGCATCTGCCGCACGCGCGGCCAGCCGAACTTTACGCGCACGCCGACCGGATCATCACCGCCTGCGGATTCAATACGATGCTGGAAACCCGGCCCTGGCGCGCGAAGCACCTGTTCCTCCCCTTCGAACGACGCTTCGACGACCAGGCCCTCAGGGCCGCGCGCGCGGCCTCAGAGCGTGAACTGCTGCAGCAGGTAGCGCTTGTCCCGCGCAAAGACCACGGGGTCGAGCGCATCGAGCCTGACTTTCTTCCTGCGCGCCGCGAACTCGCCGCCTAGCAAATACCCCACGACCGGGTGCTTCATGAAGTAGCGCTCCGCGGCAAAATCCACCATCGGCAGCGCGATGCGCGAGGACCACGCGTGAAAGAACGCGAGCGATGGCGTGGTGTTATCGGTGACGTCCACTTCTTCGGTCACGCGAAAGCCGTTTTTCGCCACCGTTTCCCGAAACGCCTCCAGTGGATGCCCCGAGCGGTTGTACGCCGGGATCCGGGTGCGGTAGTAATCGATGATCACCCACTTTCCGCCCGGCTTGAGGACTTCACGCACGTTCTTCACGCCGGCATCGAGCGGCACGTTGTGGAACGATTCCGAGCAGATCACCACGTCGAACGCCTGCCGGTATTTCGCCATGTCGAGCGATTCGAAACCGCTGACGATGACCTCCACGCCTGGCTGCGATGCGCGAATGTGGGCGGCGTGGCCGGGATTGGGCGTGAGGCCCGTCGGTACCGCACCCGCGGCCTTCAGCATGGCGAGCAGCCCCCCGGTACCGCAACCGAGGTCGAGCACGCGCTGCCCCGGCGACACGCGGGCAACGAGCAGCTCCGCGTACGCACGCATGGCCTCCTTCAGCGAGTGGAAGCTGAGCTGCTCCGGGTCGTCGGGAATCGGATTGAAGTAACCCGCGTGCAGGAAGTCGTTGCGGAAGATCTCGGTGTAGAGATCGAGCTCGGGGTCGACGCTGCCGTCGACCCGTGCCTGCTTCGTCTTTGCGACATGATCAAGCAGCGCCGGGACATTGCAGAGGCGTTTGACGATCGTCCAGGCGAGGCTGCTCATGCGCGCTGTGTCTTCAACTGGGAGCCGGCGCTATTCGGGCTGCACGCCGGCGGCGCGCAGGATGCGCAGATAGTCGTCCATCTGTTCCTTGGTGAACGCGGCGAGTTCCTCCGGTGTCGATGGGCTCAGCAGGAACGCCTGCTTTTCCATCTGGGCCAGGACCTCGGGCCGCTTCATCGCCGCCACGAACTCCTTGTTGACCCGCGCGGTCACCTCCTTCGGCAACTTCGCAGGGCCGTACAGCGCGGCCCAGGAGAGGATTGAGAATTTCGGCATGCCCGCTTCCGCCATCGTGGGCACCTCGGGCAGGATCGGCGAGCGCTTCTTCAGCGAAGTCGCCAGCGCGCGCAGTTTGCCGTCTTTCACATGCGCAAGGCCGGTGGTGGGCGTTCCCCAGACCAGTTGCACCCGCCCGCCGACCAGATCAGTGATCGCTGCGGGCTCGCCCTTGTACGGGACATGCAGCATGTCCACACCCGCCAATGCATTCATCTGCGCGAACGAAACGATGCCGGTGGTGTTGCCGGTGGCATACGCCAGCTTGCCGGGGTGGGCCTTGGCGTAGCTGATCAGTTCGCCGAAGTTCTTCACCGGCACGGTCCCGTTCACGTACAGAAAGAACGTGTAGCGGCCGACATCGGTGATCGGCGTGAAGTCGGTCACCGGGTTGTACGGCGGGGTCTTGCGGAGCGCCGGCACCACGGCCATCGGGCTGTTGGTGGCCAGGAACAGGGTGTAGCCGTCCGGCGCCGCCTTGGCGACTTCGGTGCCGGAGATCGCGCCATCGGCCCCCGGCTTGTTGTCGATGACCACGGTCTGGCCGATCGACGCGGACACCGATTGCGCGAGAATCCGCCCGACCGTGTCGGTCGCCGAGCCGGCGGGGAAAGGTACGACGAGCTTGATCGGCTTGTTGGGATATTGTGCGCCGACCATCGTTGCAAACGCGGATAGGGCCGAAAATCCGAGGGCGGCCAGAACACGTGCGATATTCAAGTTGTAGTCTCCTTTTGATCGAGCGCGGATTATAGAATGGGTTTCACTCTGGAGGCGGTATGGAAATCGGAATCGTGGGGCTGGGCAAGATGGGCGGGAACATGGCGCGGCGACTTGCCCGCGGCGGTGCGCGCGTGGTCGCGTGGGACCGGGACAAGACGAAGTGCACCGAGTTGGCCGGCGAACCGCGGGTCGAATGCGCCGAGGGCCTCGCAGACCTGGCGGTCCTGCTCACGGGAGAGCGCGTGATCCTGCTGATGCTGCCGGCCGGTGCGCCCACGCAGAGCGCGATCGACCAGCTGCTGCCGCTGCTCTCGAACAGCGATACTCTGGTCGACGGCGGCAACGCCTTCTACAAGGATTCGATGAGCCGCGCGCTCGAGCTCTCGCAACGCGGCCTGCGCTACGTCGATGCGGGCGTGTCCGGCGGCATCCACGGCCTGGCCAACGGCTATTGCCTGATGCTCGGCGGCACGCCCACGGCGATCGAGCATTTCGAGCCTTTCGCGCGAATCCTTGCGCCCGGGCCCGAAACCGGATGGCTGCACTGCGGCCCGAGTGGCTCGGGCCACTTCACCAAGATGATCCACAACGGCATCGAGTACGGAATGATGCAGGCCTTCGGCGAAGGCTTTGCACTGCTGGCCGGACGCAAGGACTTCGACATCGACCTCGCGCGCCTCGCCGAGACCTGGCGCCACGGCAGTGTGGTGCGCTCCTGGCTGCTCGACCTGACCGCCGAGGCGCTCGCCGAGAACGAGGATCTGGAGGGGATTGCCCCGGTCGTGGCCGATTCAGGTGAAGGCCGCTGGACAGCACTCGAATCGATCGAGCAGGGAACGCCCGCGCCGGTCATCACGATGGCGCTCATGAGCCGCTTCTCCAGCCAGGGGAAATCCGACTACGCGCGCCGGCTGCTGGCGATGATGCGGGCCAAGTTCGGCGGCCACGCCGTCACGCGCAGCTGAGGTGCGCGGTACCTGAATGACCTCGACGCATCTCCAACGAAGATGATGGTCATCGTGATGGGCGTCTCGGGCGCCGGCAAGACCACGGTCGGCGAGGCGCTCGCCATACACCTGGGCTGGGATTTTCTCGACGCGGACGAGTTCCACCCGCCGGAGAATGTCGCGAAGATGGCCTCGGGCACCCCGCTCGCCGATGCCGACCGCTGGCCCTGGCTCGACATCCTGAATGCCGAACTCAGGACGCGCGAGGCGGCGAAAAGCAACGCGGTGCTGGCCTGTTCGGCGCTGAAGGAAGCCTACCGCGTGCGCCTGCTAGGCGGCCTGCACCAGTCGCGGCTGGTTTTCATGCACGCGGACATCGGATTCATCGGTGCACGGATCGCAACGCGCAAACACAAGTACATGCCGGCCTCGCTGCTCGAGAGCCAGTTCGCGACCCTCGAAGCGCCGCACGACGCGCTGCCGGTGCACGCATCCCTCCCGGTTGCCGAGGCGGTGCGGCGCATCGCCGATGACCTCGCTAGACAAGATCCAGTGCGTAGGCCTTGAGCGCATCGAGCGGAACGGTTTCCAGCACCTTGGCGTGCGTCCCTGCCAGCCGCACCTGTGGCGCCATGCCGTCGGCCAACGCCTCCTTCCAGCGTTCGGCACACAGGCACCAGCAGTCCCCCGGTTTGAGGCCGGGAAAACCGTAGGCCGGCATCGGCGTCGACAAATCGTTACCGCGCGAGCGCGAGTACTCGAGAAACTCCTCGGTCATGCGCACGCACACGACGTGCGCGCCGAGATCCTCGGCGCCGGTTTCGCAGCTTCCGCTGCGATAGAACCCGGTGAGGGGGTTCGAACAACACTCGACGAGCGGTTCACCATAAACATTCAACTGGCTTGGCATGTGTGCTCCTTGGTATGAAGGGAATTCATTCGCCGCGCACGACGCCTTCACGGCGCGGATCGGCGCCTCCGCGCCAGCCTCCGGGCACGCGTTCGATGCCGTGCAGGCCGCTGGTCTGGGGAGAAAAATTGAGTATATGGCCGCGCCCTTCCAGTGCATCCCCGAGGTCTTCGTACGCGGTTCCGCGTTCGATGAAAGTCGCACCGTAGGCCGCACCGAAGTTCGGCAGCGAGATCGCAGCCTGTATGTCGTCGCCCCAGTCGAGCGCAGCGACCAGCGTCTTTGCCACGTAGTTGATGATTGTCGGACCGCCCGGCGAACCGACCACCACTTGCAGCCGGCCCTCAGGATCAAACACGAATGTGGGCGCCATCGAACTGCGCGGCCGCTTGCCGGGCGCGATCCGGTTCGCCACCGGCCGGCCTTCGAAGGTCGGATAGAACGCGAAGTCGGTCAGTTCGTTGTTCAACAGGAATCCGCGCACCATGATCCGGCTGCCGAACTGGTTTTCGATCGTCGTCGTCATCGCAACCGCGTTGCCCCCGGCGTCGACAATCGATACATGGCTGGTCCCCACGGCTTCGGTATCGGGCGCATCTGCAAATGCGAGTGCGCCCTGCGGAACCCCCGCACGCGGGGCGTCCATCGCGCGATCGCCGATCAGCGCCGCGCGTGCGGCGAGGTAGTCTGGCGCGAGCAGCCCCGCCACTGGTTGCGGCACGAACGCCGGATCGGCGATATAGCGCAGGCGGTCCGCGTACGCGAGTCGACCGGCCTCGGCGAACAGGTGTACCGCGAGTTCGGAGCCGGGCTTTGCGCGGTCGAACCCGGCGCGCTCGAGCAGGCCGAGAAGTTCCAGCAGCGTGACGCCGCCGGAACTCGGCGGCCCCATGCCGCAGATGCGCCGCGCCCGGTAACGGCCGCAGACCGGCGCACGCTCCTCGGCCCGGTACCCGGCGAGGTCGGCCTCGGTCAGATCGCCGGGGCGGACGTGCGCCTGCACGGCACGGACGATGTCCACGGCAATCGGGCCGCGATAGAACGCGTCTGCGCCCCCGGCGGCAATGCGCGACAGGGTGTCCACGTACGCCGCATTCACCAGCACCGAACCGACCGCCCTCGGCCGGCCGTCGGCCGAATAAAAGAGTGCGCGCGCCTCGGCATTCAGGGCGAGGTAGCGTTCGTGCAGCAGAAGCCGGTTGAGGCGGCGCGACAGCGGAAAACCCTCGCGCGCCAATCGGATCGCAGGTTCAAAAAGCCGCGCCCAGGGCAGCCGCCCGTGCCGGTGATGTGCCAGTTCCAGCGCGCGCAGCGCGCCCGGTGTGCCCACGGCGAGCCCGCTCGCGATCGCGTCGTAGCGCTCCATCGGCCGGCGTTGTGCATCAAAAAAGCGTGCTTCCTTTGCCGCCATCGGCGCAGTCTCGCGCCCGTCGTAGCTCTTCACCGCGCGCTGTTTCTCGTCCCAGTGAAGCAGGAACAGACCGCCGCCAATGCCGGAGGACTGCGGTTCGACCAGTCCCAGCACCATCTGCACGGCGATCGCCGCGTCGACCGCGGTGCCGCCTGCGCGCAGGATTTCGACGCCCGCGTCGACCGCGAGTGGATTGGCTGCCGCCACCATGAAACGATGCGTCACGACAGCCTGCTTGGGCTCGAAGCCGGTGTCGACCTCGGGTTGCAGCAGACCCTGCGCACCTGCCGGCCCATGTATCAGGGCCGGGATCAAGGCGAGCAGCAGGCGAAGCAGGATTTTCATCTCCCCATTATCCACAATGCGACGCCGCCGCCGGCCAGACCCAGTGCCGCAACCATGAGGGCAGGCGCGAATCCGCCGAACCAGAGGAACACATAACTCGCGAACGGCGGGCCGACCAGCTGACCGAGTCCGAACGCCGCGGTCAGCGCGCCCATCAGCGGCGCTGCATCGAAGCGGGCAGCAGTCGCAAGAACACGCGCCTCGCGCAGCGTAAGTGAGGTAATTGCCACAAACGCCAATCCAAGCAGCAGGCTGCCAAGCGCGAGCCCCAGCGCGTTCTCGACCAGCACCGGGAGGATTACGCCGAACGCTTCGACGAAAAAACAGGAAGCCAGCGCCGTGCGCAGCCCCGCATCCGATACACGTCCGGAAAGCAGGGTCCCCACGAAACCCGCCGCACCGAACAGAGGCCAGAACCATCCGGAGGCGAACGCGTCGCCGAGGACCTCGCGCGCGATCACCGGCATGAATGTGCCCGGGATGATGTAGCCGAAACCGTACAAGCCGTAGGCGGCGATCAGAGTCCATGCAGCGCCGCTCCAGCGACCACGCGCGACAGGGTCCGCCGCGCTGCCTGAAACCGCGACCCGCACCGACGGTCCGAAGGCCGGCCAGCAGACGGCGCTGGCCACCAGGGAGGCCAGACCGAACGCGAGCCATATCTGCGCCGAGTCCAACCCGACGGCGGACAGCGCCAGAGCGACGAGACCCGACACTGCAATCCCCAGCCCTACGCCACCGAACACGAGACCGAACAAACGCGAGGCCCCCGCGGCAAGCAGGCCTTCGAGCACAAGTGCGGACGCGAACACAAGGACCCAGGCACTCGCCACGCCGCTGAAAAAACGCAACAGCCACCATGCGACAATCCCTTGCACCAACCCGACCGCGAGCGTCAGAACCCCTGTGGCAACCAGGCCCGCCCTGACCATGCGGTACGGCGTGAACTTCAGCCACACCGTTGCGAGGGCCCCGACCAGATAGCCCAGATAGTTGGCGAACGCGAGCCAGCTGCCCTGGGTCAGTGAGACCCCGGCATCCGCCTGCATCAGGGGCAGCAGCGGCGTGAACGCGAAACGCCCGACACCCATCGCCACCGCCAGAGCGATCAGTCCCGAGAACGCAAGGCGCAGTGGTCCGATAGCCACCTTCACGCCGACGCGCCGCCAAGCGATCGCGTGAAACCGCTTTGCACATCGCTGCTTACTTTGACGCAGATCAAGTGGCGCGAAGAAGGGCACATGTGCACCGGAGTATATTGAGGATTGCTTGCAAACAGATTGCCAGATGAACGATTCTGCCGCTGCGCCTCTGCGCGCCCTGATTGTCGAGACATCGGATACGGACGCAAAACGCCTGGTGGGCGAACTGCGCAAAGCCGGGTACGCGCCCGAATACGAACGCGTCGAATCCGCCGCCGCGATGCGAAACGCCCTGGGCCGGTCCGAATGGGACGTCGTATTTTCCGACTACCTCATCCCCGGCTTCGGCGGACGAGAAGCGCTGGAGATACTCCAGCAACGCGGGTGCGATATCCCCTTCATCCTGGTCACCGACGCAATCGGGGAAGACGCCGCCGTGGCGATGATGAAGGTCGGCACACACGACGTGGTCACAAAAGGCACGCTGGACCGGATCGAGCCGGTTGTCAGGCACGAACTCGCGGATGCCGCCGCGCGGCGCAGCGTGATCACCCAGAGGCAGAAGCGCGAGGCACTCGAGAAGGCCCTGCGGGAAAGCCGCGAGACGCACGCCGCCGAGCGCGCGGCGCTGGAGAAGCATTACAAGTCACTGATCCTCAACGCGCCGGACATCATTCTGCTTCTCGACGGTGCTGGCGACGTCATCGAAGCCAGCCTAGAGGCAACTGCCGCCTACGGGTATGCGCGGGACGAGTTGCTGAAGATGAATATTCGCGCACTGCGTGCCGAAGGCGTGTCGGAGGACTTTGAAGCGCAATGGGTGGCTGCCGGCACTCCGGCCGGCGCCCTTTTCGAGACCACACACCGGCGCAAGGACGGCAGCACGTTCCCGGTCGAGGTCACCTCAAGGCTGATCGAAGTCGCCGGCCGGACGTTCAGGCAGAGTTTCGTGCGCGACATCACGGCACGCAAGCGGGAGGATCTGCGCATCCGGGGTCTGCTCGACCTGTCGGAGGCTGCAAGCGTCGTTTCGGAAAAGGCCCTGCTGCAAAGGGGGCTGGATTCCCTGGAGAAGATCACCGATAGCCGGATCGGCTTCCTCCATTTCGTCAACCTGGACCAGAACGAGATCGAACTGATCACCTGGACCACCGACACCATGGCGCACTACTGCGAGGCCGCCTATGACAGTCACTACCCGGTGTCCAGCGCCGGCATCTGGGCCGACAGCATCCGTCAGCAGCGCGCGATCGTGATCAACGACTACGCGACAGCCACCGGCAAGAAAGGGCTTCCCGAAGGACACTCTCGTCTGGACCGATTCGTCAGCGCACCGGTCATCGTGAACGGTCTGGTACGCATGGTCGTCGGCGTGGGTAACGCACTGCGCGACTACGATGCGCGCGATGTTGAAACCGTACGCCTGTTTGCCGACGACATGTACCGCATCGTCGACCAGCAGCGCGCCGAACGAAAAGTAAGAGGTCAGGTGGTTGCCCTGGAAAAGGCGATGCTCGGCACCATCAACGCGATCTCCGGCATGATGGACTTGCGCGACCCGTACACCGCCGGGCACGAGCGTCGCGTGGGCGATATCGCCAGCGCAATTGCAGCCGAGATGGGATTCGATGCAGAGTTCCAGCGCGGGATGCACGTTGCCGGCGGCCTGCATGACGTTGGCCAGATCATGGTGCCGGCTGAAATACTCTCCAAACCCGCCAGACTGTCGCCGATCGAGTTCGCGCTGATCAAAGGCCACGCGGAACAGGGCTACGACGTGCTAAGGAAAGTTGAATTTCCCTGGCCGGTGGCAGAGGTCGCCTACCAGCATCACGAGCGCATGGACGGCAGCGGCTACCCGCGCGGACTCAAGGGCGAGGAAATCATCATGGAAGCACGCATCCTGATGGTGGCGGACGTCGTCGAGGCCATGTCCTCCCATCGCCCCTACCGCGCGAGCCTCGGGCAGCAGACGGCGCTCGCGGAAATCGAGAGCGGGCGTGGCTCTCTCTATGACCCGCAGGTCGCCGATGCCTGCCTGCGCCTGTTTCGCGACAAGGGCTACGCGATCCCGGACTAGCCGCGGACCTGCACGGGTTGCTGGTTTTCGCTCGTTGGACGGCGCCGCATGGGACTGCGGATGAACGGGTCTCGAACGCCCCCTCCCCACGCGCAGCATCTGTCGAAAAGCAAAACACACGGGGAAGTACCGGACGAAAACCGTTACGATGACGGCAGCTTCGCGGATTCCTGTCGCGGCGTCGGAGGAACAGATCGATAGTGATCAAGACTCAAGAAGTCGCGGGTCTGAGCGATGGTGGATCGCTTTTCCCGACTGGAACGACTGCGCCGCGAAGCGATCGGCCTGGACACTCGCTACACGATCGCCACCGGCGAGCGCACGCCACGCATTTACCTCGACAGCACCGCGACCACGCTGCGCCTTAAGGTGGTGCAGGCGGTGCTCGACCGTTTCGGGCCGCATTACGCCAATACGCACAGCAACCTGCACTTCAGCGCGCGCCTTTCGACCCGGGAGTACCAGTGGGCACACCGCATGGTGCTCGAATTCGTCGGCGCCGACCCTGCGACGCACATGAGTTTTTTCACTGGCAGTGGCGCCACTGCCGGCATGAACCGGGTCGCGCGCGCGTTGCGCGCCGCACGACCCGGGCGCGACGTGGTGGTGACTTCGATCATGGAGCACCACTCGAACGACCTTCCGCACCGAAAAAATTTCCGTGAAGTGGTGCACGTTCCGGCCGAAGTCAGCGGAGGTTCGCTCGGCCGGCTCGATCTCGCGATCCTCGAGCGGGTGCTCCAGGAACACCCGGGCAGGGTGAACTACGTCGCCATTACCGGCGTGTCGAATGTCACAGGGATCATCAACCCGGTGCACGAGGCCGCGGTGCTCGCCCACCGCCACGGCGCCTGCATCGTGATCGACGCCGCACAGATGGCCGCCCACGTACCGATCCGCATGAGCGGACATGCCGATCCGGCGAGCGATCTGGATGCGCTGGTATTCTCTGGCCACAAGGTGTATGCGCCGGGCTCTCCGGGCGTGGTGGTGGCGCGCGTGGATCTGTTTGCCGGGGTCGAGCCCCAGGAGGTCGGTGGCGGCATGGTCGAGGCCGTATGGGTCGACCGCTACACCGTATCCGAGCAGTTTCCCGATCGGGAAGAAGCCGGCACGCCGAACATCCCGGGTGCGATCGGACTCGCCGCAGCCTTGTATGCGCTGCAACAGGTCGGCATGCACGCAATCGCCGAGGACGAGGATCGCCTGATTGAGTACGCGCTCGAACGCCTCTCCAAAGTGCCCGGAATCGTTGTTTATGGCGATCCGGATCTTTCGCGCTGTCCGCGCACCGGCGCGATCTCGATCAACCTGGAAGGCTGCGATCATGCATTCACCGCCGCGGTGCTGAACGATTACTACAACATAGCGGTGCGCAACGAGTGTTTCTGCGCTCATCCCTATGTGCGGGAGATGGTGATGCTCAGCTTCGCTGAAGTCGCCGACAACCTTACCAATGTCGAGATCGAACAACTCGCCGAAATGCACCGCGGCATGGTACGCGCAAGTTTCGGCCTGTATACCGTACGGTCAGACATCGACGCACTGGTCGCGGCGCTCGGCGAAATCGGCGCACGACGCGACGCGCTGATGCCACTGTACGAACGCCAGCCGAATGGCGACTACGTGCACCGATCCTTCAAACCGGACCTGGGCGGCGAATTTTCCACGCGCAGCGTGGTCGACGGCATGCTTGAGGGCTGAGCGCCCTCTATCCGGGAATGGCGGCGCGTGAGAACAGCGCGAGCCTGCGCACCAGCATGAAACCCGTCGCGGCCAGCACGCACAGGATGCCGAACGCCACTCGGTAGCTGCCAAGCGCGTCGAATGCCGCCCCCGTGGCGAACGGCGTGATCGCGCCACCCAGGGAGCCGAAGAAAAGTATGGTTCCGAACAGCGCGCCATGCGCGCGCGTGCCGAACAACTCCGCAACGGTCGGCGACATCACGGTAAAGAATCCGCCATGCGCAATCCCGTACACGGCGGCGAATGCGAACAGCATCCAGGGTGCGACGGCAAACTGCAGCCAGATGAGGCTGACCATCAACAGGCAGTAGGCAGCCAGCATCCCGCGACGTCCGCCGATCCGGTCCATCGTCCCGCCGACCGTGAGACGCCCCAGCAGGCTGATCCCGCCCATGGTGGACAGCAGGGCTGCCGCGGAGGTGCGCGAGAGTCCCAGATCGATTGCATGCGGCACGATATGTATGGTGATCGTCGACAGGCAGCCGATGACCAGAAACTGGGAACCGCAGAGCAACCACAGGGAGGGTGAGCGCAGCGCGGCGCGATAGGTCATGTCGGGCGTACTGCCAGCTTGCGCTGTCTGTCGGTCTGATGCGCGTGCGCCTGCTGCGCCCGCTCCCCCAACAGTGTGCGCCGTGCTGCCCGAATCGCGGCGCATCACCTGCGCTGCAAGAATGAGGATGACGAAGGCGACCGCACCGAACACCCGACAGGCCAGCCGCCAGTCATGCGAAGCGACCAGCGCGGCCACAATCAGCGGAATCGTCAGCTGGCCGCACCCCGTGCCGACCTTGACGATGCCGGACATCAGCCCGCGCCGTTGCGGAAACCAGCGCGCCACGGTGGACAGCGTAATCACGTCGTGCGTGCTCAGGCCGATACCGACCATGACGCCCCAGAACAGATACAGCTGCCACGGCGAGGACAGCGTCGACATGAGCATGTAACCGGCGCCGTAGAAAATCGCCGACAGCGTCAGCACGCCGCGCGGGCCGAAGCGGTCATTCAACCGGCCGGCAAGCAGCGCGGTGATCCCCATGACCAGCGTCGCCATTGAAATCGCTCCAGAAATCGTGGCGCGCGACCATCCGAAGGTCGCGATCATTTCGGTGAACAGGACCCCGTAGGCGAACATCCCGCCGATCGCCACGCCCTGGATCAGGAACGATGCGACCACGATGATGTAACCGGCGCGGGGTTTCGGATTCAAGCGGACGGGAGGTGCTGGAACGGAGGGCTGCAACGTAGCCCGCGACCGCCCATATTGCAACACGCAGGGCGAACCTGCCGTCGTGCGATGGCGTTCGTCCTAAGCGCCCTGCTGCCGCGCAACGATGCGCCCGGCCACCGCGCGTATCTGGCGGGGCCCGGCGCACCAGATGCACAGGATCGACAAGGCGCTGCATCCGATGGCAATGCCGAATGCAAGCGCGTAGTTGCCGGTCGCGTCGTACAAGGCGCCCGTGGCCCACGGCCCGAGCGCGCCACCCGTCATCGCCGCCGTGGACAGCGTTCCGAAGATGGTGCCGTAGTGCCGGCCTTGAAAGATTTCGGCAGGGATCGCGCCGAACACCGAAGTCAGGCCGTAGCCGAGAAGGCCCTGGGAGAGCACCATGAACCAGAGCAGCGCAGGGTGTGGAATCGCGCGCATCAGCAGCAGCGCGGCGTAACACAGTACGAAACCCAGACAGCCCACCGTCCATACCCACTCCCGGCCGATCCGGTCAGACACATGTCCAAGCGTGATCTGTCCAGGTATCGCCACGAAGCTGACAAATCCCAGTGCCCATCCGGCGTATACGCCGCTGAACCCCGCTTCGATCAGGTACTTCGTCTGGTGCACCTGGACTGCATACCAGGCGTACATCGCGCACGCGTAGCCCAGGGCGATCCACCAGAAGCGTGCCGTGCGCAGGGCCCGCGCGAGAGTCCAGTCGATCTCGGTCCACGCCCTGTCGACCACATTGTCCGGGCGTGCCGAATTGACGGAGGCGCCGGTGCCAGGATCGCCGTCCGGCCCCGTGCCCAACTCCTCGGGTCGCCGCTTCAGCAACAGGTTGAGCGGCACCAGCAGCACCAGAACGAGGATGCCCATGGCTATGCAGGCAGCCCGCCAGCCTGCGCGTTCGATGTAAAACTGCAGCGCGGGCATCAGCACGATCGAGCCGATACCCACGCCGGAGAAGGCAATACTCATCGCCAGGCCGCGCCTGCGCACAAACCAGTTGGGCAGGAACAGCGAGTGGCCGGTATAGCCCAGCATCATCCCGCCCACGCCGATCAGAACCCCCAGGGTCAGATACAGGTGCCAGGGCTGGCTGGTCAGCGCCGCGAGCAGCAGGCCGCACCCCGTGACCGCGACGCCGGCCTCGATCGCGAGCCGCGGGCCGTAGCGATCCATCAGGCGGCCCAGCAGCGGGCCCAGCAGAGCCGCGACGAAAAATCCGAACGAGAACGCGCCGGCAACCGCGCCGCGTTCCCAGCCGAACTCGGCGAGGATCGGCGGGAAGAAGAGCGAAAACGCGGTGCGCGCGTTGACGCCGACGCCCATCGTCACGAAGGCGACTGCGACAATCACCCAGCCGTAGAAAAACGGCAGGCGCGAAAGTTTCAGGCGAGCCCCGGGCGCAGCAGGTGGTGTCCGCCGTCTTCCTGCAGGGCCTTGCCGATCCCGAGGATCGCGCGTTCGGCATTCGGCTTGCCGATGATCTGCACGCTGAGCGGCAGCCCCTCATGCAATCCGGCCGGCATGGCGAGTGCACACTGGCCCAGATAGTTTGCCGGCCGCGTCAGGTAACTGGGGATGGGCGAGGCCTCGTCGACCTCGTCGAGCGGTATCGCGGGTACCGGCACGGTGGGCAGGAGCAGCGCGTCGAATGCCTCGAACCATTCGTTGAAGCTGCGACGCCGCTCCGCCATCACCCGCAGGGTCTCGGCGTACTCCCCCGGCGCGAGCCCGGCCGCATTCAGTATGCGCTGGCGCACCGCGTCGCCGATCGGCTGCGCACGATCCTCGATGTGCCCACGGTGCAAGGCATAGGCCTCCGACGAGATGA
Source organism: uncultured beta proteobacterium (assembly GCA_963844255.1). GTDB lineage: Bacteria > Pseudomonadota > Gammaproteobacteria > Burkholderiales > SG8-39 > SZAS-79. The sequence goes on along the minus strand of CAWJNP010000017.1, from coordinate 157,394 downwards.
TGGTGCCCACCGCCCGTGCGAGCTCGAAGTACCAGTCCGGCAGACGCACAGGGACGATCTGCGCGCCCAGGCTCTCGAGCCGTCGTGCACTGTCCGTCCAGGCCGCGAGTACGGCGGGATGCATGAAAGTCGGCAACTGGCTGCGATCGGGCAGTGCGATGCGCACATGATGCAGACGCCCGGCAGCGAGCTGCGCAGGCAGGTCCAGCGGGGGTTGCCCGCGCGTTGCAGGATCGCGATCGTCCGGTCCCGCCAGCACGCGCAGAACTTCCGCACAATCGTCGACCGAGCGTCCCAGCGGTCCGATGGTGTCCAGCGTCCAGCTGAGCAAGCCCGTGCCATGCAGGCTGACGCGACCATGCGTGAGCTTGAGTCCGACCAATCCGTTGAATGCTGCGGGAATGCGCACCGAACCGCCGGTATCGCTGCCGATGCCGACCGGGGCGAGTCCCGCCGCCACGGCCACGCCGGTTCCGCTGGAGGACCCGCCCGGGGTGCGCCGGCGCGCCATGTCCCACGGATTCCAGGGAGCGCCCATCAAGGGATTGGTGCCCCAGGCACCGAACGCGAACTCGACCATGTGCAGCTTGCCCAGCGGAATCATCCCCGCGGCCAACAGTCGCTCAACGGTGGCCGAGGTCACTTCGGCCCGGCGATCGGCCCACATCTTCGATCCGATCGTTCCGATGCGGCCGGCGATGTCGCACAGATCCTTGAGTCCGATCGGCAGGCCATGCAGCGGTCCGATCGGCAGGCCTGCGGATCGCGCACGGTCTGCCGCCTCCGCGAGCTGGCGCGCCTCGCCCGCATAGACCTCTACAAAGGCATGCAACTGCGTGTCGAAACGCGCGATGCGCGCAAGGTGCGCGTCGACAAGGTCCCGACTGGTGCAGCGGGCCGTGCGCAGGGCCGCGGCCTGCTCGACGAGCGTCAGATCGGTGAGTTCGATTTTTTTCTCCCGGTTGGCATACGGATATTCACCGCAGCGATACTCACCGCTGCACACGCCAGCTGTCAACGCGCCTCGCGGCCCATCTGCACGCATGCACGAGGACGTACGTCAGGCAGTTTGCTGCAGCGCCGAATTTGCATGGCCTATACTCAAGGACATGAGCGCACCCAAGCCCACCGGAACACGCGACTCGAATTCAGACCTGCTGGCGCGTATCGCGCGCGCCGCACGTGGCCGCGCTTCGGCGTCGAGGGCGGCGCTCGCCGAACAGTTTGCACGCCTGTACTACGGCAATGCCGATCCACAGGATCTTGCACAACTGGAAATCAGGGACCTGGCGGGCGCGGCTAACGAGCATTTCGAACTCGCGCACCGCCGCAAGGGCAACGCGCCGCAGGTGAGGGTCTTCAACCCCCAGTACGAAACGAACGGCTGGCAGAGCACCCACACGGTGATCCAGGTTGTCGCCGATGACATGCCCTTCCTGGTCGACTCCACGACCATGGAAATCAACCGCCTGGGCCTTGCGCTTCATCTGCTGCTGCACCCGGTGTTTCGCCTCGTTCGCGACGCAAACGGCAGTCTGCTGCGAATTGCGCCGCCGGCCTCGGATGAAGCCCGCCTCGAATCGTTCATGCACCTGGAAGTCGACCGCCAGACGGACGAGGGACGGCTGGCGGAGATCGGCGCCGGACTGGAACGCGTGCTTGCCGATGTGCGCGCGACCGTCGAGGACTGGAAGCCGATGCGCGAACAGCTGGGCGCGCTGATTGCGGAATTCGCGGCGCCCCGGGCTTCGCTCGATGCGCTTGAAGCAGGCGAGGCACACGCATTTCTCGCATGGCTGCTCGACAATCACATGACGCTGCTCGGCTATCGCGACTATGACCTCGTGAGCGAGAACGGAGAAGACGTGCTGCGCATCGTGAGCGGCTCGGGGCTGGGGATTCTGCGCGAACGCAAGGGCACGACCGTTTCGACCAGCTTTGCCACCCTGCCTGCCGAGGTGCGCGCACGCGCGCGCCGGCCCGAAATCCTGGTCCTCGCCAAGGCCAACACGCGTGCGACCGTGCACCGCCCGGGCTACCTCGACTATGTCGGCGTGAAGCGTTTCGACGCCAGGGGCCGGGTCATCGGGGAGCGTCGCATCCTCGGGCTCTACACCCACACCGTATACAGGGAAAAGCTCGTCGACATCCCGGTCGTCCGGCGCAAGATTGCCGACGTCCAGGCGCGCGCCAGGTTCCGGCCTTCGAGCCACGACGGCAAGGCATTCGCCTCGATTCTCGAGGACTATCCGCGCGACGAACTGCTGCAGATCGAGCCGCAGGAGCTCTACGCCCACGCAATCGCGATACTTCAGCTCGGCGAGCGCCAGCGCACCCGGCTTCTCGTGCGACGCGACGCCTACGGCCGCTACGTCACCTGCCTGATTTACGTGCCGCGCGACAAATACGGGACCGAACAGCGGCAGCGCTTCCAGCAGATCCTCGCGGAGGCCTACGACGGCGTGGCGTCCGAATTCAGCGTCAGCCTTTCGGAGTCGCCGCTTGCGCGCGTGTTCATCGTGGTGCGTACGCGGCCCGGCAGCGCACCTGTGGTCGACGTGCGTGCGGTCGAGGCCCGCATCGCCGCGTCAATGCGGCGCTGGGAAGACGACCTGCACGCGCTGCTTGTCGAGCATTACGGCGAGGCGCGCGGCAACGAAATTCAGGCGCGCTACGGTCGCGCGTTTCCGGCCGGCTACCGCGAGGATAATCCGGTGGGCACGGCGCTCCTCGATATAGAGCAGATCGAGGCGCTCGGTGCGAACGGCGGTCCGGGCATGGACCTCTACCATTCGCGCAGCGCGGGATCGCGACTGCTGCGCCTGCGGCTGGTTCGCAGCGACGCGCCGATTGTTCTGTCGGACGTGCTGCCCCTGCTGGAGAATCTCGGCGTGCGGGTGCTCGACGACCAGCCCTACGAAATCCAGCCGGCCGGCAGCAGCGCGGTGTGGATCGTCGATTTCAGCCTGGCACTTCCCGCGCTGGATGCGGCTGTGGCAGACCAGCCCGAATTGTCCCTCGAGCGCGTGCGCCCGCTGTTCCACGATGCGTTCAAGGCGATGTGGTCCGGCGGGGTTGAATCCGACAGCCTGAACCAGCTCGTGCTCGCGGCAGAACTTTCGGCCCGCGACATTTCGATCCTGCGCGCATACAGTCGCTACCTGAGGCAGGCAGGCTTCACGTTCACCCGCGGCTATGTGCAGCAGACGCTGGTGACCCATGCGACGATTTCCCGTGATCTGGTGAAACTGTTCCATGCGCGCTTCGAGCCCGGGCAGGCTTCCCCGAAGGCCGAGGCCGCCCTGGTCGCGCAGATCGAGAAAAGCCTCGATGGCGTGCAGAGCCTCGACGAAGACCGCATCGTTCGCCAGTTCCTCGCAACGATCCTCGCCACCAAGCGCACCAATGCGTTCCAGCCAGACGCCGAAGGCGGACCGAAACCCTATCTTTCGCTCAAGTTCGATCCGCGCAAGGTGCCGGGCATGCCCGAGCCCCGGCCGATGTACGAGATCTGGGTCTACTCCCCGAGGGTCGAGGGCGTGCACCTGCGGGGCGGACCGGTGGCACGCGGGGGTCTGCGCTGGTCCGACCGCCGCGAGGACTTCCGCACTGAAGTGCTGGGCCTGATGAAGGCGCAGATGGCAAAGAACGCGGTCATCGTTCCGGTCGGCTCCAAGGGCGGATTCTTCGTAAAGCAACCGCCCCCGGCCGGCGATCGCGAGGCAATGCAGAAGGAAGGCATTGCCTGCTACCAGACGTTCCTTCGGGGCCTGCTCGACGTGACCGACAATCTGGTGGACGGCAAGGTCGTGCCACCGCCCGCAGTCCTGCGCCACGACGAGGACGACCCCTATCTCGTGGTTGCAGCCGACAAGGGCACGGCCACTTTTTCCGACATCGCCAACAGCGTGGCACACGAATACGGATTCTGGCTCGGCGACGGATTCGCCTCCGGCGGCTCCGTTGGCTACGACCACAAGAAGATGGGCATCACCGCACGCGGTGCCTGGGAATCGGTCAAGCGCCACTTCCGTGAACTCGGCCTCGACACGCAGATGCATCCGTTCACTGTCGTCGGCATCGGCGACATGTCGGGAGACGTGTTCGGCAACGGCATGCTGCTGTCGCGCTGCATACGGCTGGTCGCAGCCTTCGATCACCGCCACATCTTCATCGATCCGGATCCCGACCCGGCCGAAAGCTGGGTCGAACGAGAGCGGCTGTTCAGGTTGCCGCGGTCGTCCTGGGCGGATTACGAGGCCAGGCTGATCTCGAGAGGCGGCGGCGTCTGGCCGCGCACCGCCAAATCGATTCCACTCTCCATCGAGGCGCGACGCGCGCTGGGCATCGAGGCGAAATCGCTTTCGCCGACCGAACTCGCCAACGCGATCCTCAAGGCTCCGGTGGACCTGCTCTACAACGGCGGGATCGGCACCTATGTAAAGGCAGGACGCGAGACGCACGCGCAGGTGGGCGACCGCGCCAACGACGCCTTGCGGGTCGACGGACGTGAACTGCGCTGCAAGGTGGTCGCGGAGGGCGGAAATCTCGGACTGACGCAGCTCGGCCGGATCGAATTCGCGCTCGCGGGCGGCCGCGTAAACACGGACGCAATCGACAATTCCGCGGGTGTCGACTGCTCGGATCACGAAGTGAATATCAAGATCCTCCTCGACGCCGCGGTGCGCGACGGCAGTCTTTCGTTCAAGCAGCGCAACCGACAGCTTGCTGAAATGACCGACGAGGTCGCAACCCTCGTCCTGCGCGACAACATCTTCCAGACGCAGAGCCTTTCGGTTTCCGGACGGGTCGCACCGCAATTGCTGGAACAGCAGGTGCGCTTCATCCAGTCGCTGGAGCGTGCAGGCCGCCTCAATCGCGCGATCGAATTCCTCCCCCCGGACAAGGAAATCGCGGAGCGCCGTGCGGCGCGGACGGGCCTGACCACGCCGGAGCGTGCGGTGCTGCTCGCATACGCCAAGATGCAGGTCTACGCCGACCTACTTGCGTCCGACCTGCCCGAAGACCCGACCTTCGCCACCGCCCTTGAGCGCTATTTTCCAAAGCCGCTCCACAAGCGCTATGCCCGCCAGATCCATGCACACCCGCTGCGGCGCGAGATCATCGCCACGCATGTGACCAACAGTGCCGTGAATCGCGTGGGCAGCACGTTCGTACACCGCATGCGCGAGGAGACCGGCGCCACGACGGCCGAGGTCATGCGTGCCTACATGATCACGCGCGAAGCGTTCGGCATGGTCGACTTCTGGACTCAGGTCGATGCACTCCAACACAAGGTGTCCGATGCCACGCAAAGCGCCATGCTGCTCGACGCCGGCCGCCTGGTCGTGCGTGCGAGCCTGTGGTTGCTGCACAACCGAAAGCACATCGGCGGCGTCGCTGCGGCCATCGCGCACTTCCGCCCCGGTGTCGAAGCGCTGGGCCGCCTGATTCCTGCGGTGCTCACTGATGGCGAACGCGAATCCTGGAACCAAACAAAGGCTCGTATTGCCGAAGCCGGCGCGCCAGAGGCGCTGGCCGCAACGGTCGCCTGCTTCGATGTGCTGCCTGCCGCGCTGGATCTGGTCGACGTCGGTGAGGCACTGGGGCGAAGAATCGAACAGGTCGCGGCGGCCTACTTCGCCCTGGGCGGTCGGCTGGAGTTTCCCTGGCTGCGCGCCCGGGTGTCCGGACTTCCCTCGGAAACCCACTGGCAGGCGCTGGCGAAGGCCGCTGTGCGCGATGACATCGCCGGAATGCAGCGCCAGCTGACGACCGATGCGCTACGCAGCGCCGGGCCCAGGGATTCGGCGGACAAGGCGATTGCCGCGTGGGAGGCGTCGAATCGTACGTTGCTCGAACGATTCCTTCAGGTGCTGGCCGACCTGCGCGGACACGAAACGCTGGACTTCGCGATGGTTTCGGTGGCCATGCGCGAGTTGCGCAACATCGCCGCAAGAACCTAGTCGGCGGCCTGAAAAGAAAAAGGGCGACTGACCGCGTCGCCCTTTCCTGTCGTGTCGAGCGGTGCTTAGAGCAGCGGCACCAGCAGCAGCGCGACGATGTTGATGATCTTGATCAACGGGTTGATTGCCGGACCCGCCGTGTCCTTGTAGGGGTCGCCCACCGTATCGCCGGTAACCGCAGCCTTGTGCGCCTCGGAACCCTTGCCGCCGAAGTTGTCGTCCTCGATATACTTCTTGGCGTTGTCCCACGCGCCGCCGCCGGTACACATCGAGATCGCCACGAACAGGCCGGTCACGATGGTTCCCATCAGCATGCCGCCGATGGCCATGCGCGCGGCCTCGGCGCCCATCAGCAGGCGCATGATCAGCGCGAGCACGATCGGCGTAAGCACCGGAAGCAGCGAGGGAATCATCATTTCCTTGATCGCCGCCTTGGTCAGCATGTCCACCGCGGTGCCGTATTCCGGCTTGGCGGTCCCTTCCATGATGCCGGGAATCTCCTTGAACTGGCGACGCACCTCGACCACGACCGAGCCCGCAGCGCGCCCGACTGCTTCCATGGCCATCGCACCGAACAGGAATGGAATCAGTCCGCCGATGAAGAGTCCGATGATCACTGCCGGTTCCGACAGGCTGAACGCCGTGGTCTTGCCTGCATGGTCAAGCGCATGGGTGAAGTCGGCGAAGAGCACCAGGGCAGCCAGGCCGGCCGAGCCGATTGCGTAACCCTTGGTGACCGCCTTGGTGGTGTTGCCCACCGCATCGAGCGGATCGGTCACCGCACGCACCGAATCCGGCAGGTTCGACATCTCGGCGATGCCGCCGGCGTTGTCGGTGATCGGCCCGTAGGCGTCCAGCGCAACGATGATGCCTGCCATCGAGAGCATCGAGGTGGCGGCAATCGCAATGCCGTACAGCCCGCCCAGCGTATACGAGGCGTAGATCGCCGCGCAGACGAACAGCACCGGCCAGGCCGTCGAGCGCATCGACACGGCGAGGCCGGCGATGATGTTGGTGCCGTGACCCGTGGTGGACGCCTGTGCGACGTAGCGCACCGGCGCGTATTCGGTACCGGTGTAGTACTCGGTGATCCACACCAGCGCACCGGTCAGCGCGAGACCGACCAGCGAGGCGAGGTACAGCTTCATCACCCCGCCTTGTGCCGCAAAATCAGTACCGGCAAACACCCAGCTGGTCAGCGGGTAAAAGGCGATCACGGCGAGCACACCGGCCACGATCAGGCCGCGGTACAGCGCATTCATGATCTTGCTGCCTTCCTTGTGCTTGACCATCGTGCAGCCGATGATCGACGCGATGATCGAAAAGCCGCCGAGCACCATCGGGTACAGCACTGCCTGCACTTCGGCGCCCTTCACCATCAGCGCACCGAGCAGCATCGTCGCGATCAGCGTAACCGCGTACGTCTCGAAAAGGTCCGCGGCCATGCCGGCGCAGTCGCCGACGTTGTCGCCGACGTTATCGGCGATGACCGCCGGGTTGCGCGGATCGTCCTCGGGGATGCCGGCTTCGACCTTGCCCACCAGATCGGCGCCGACATCGGCGCCCTTGGTGAAGATGCCGCCGCCCAGTCGCGCGAAGATCGAGATCAGGGACGAGCCGAACGCGAGGCCGATCATCGGCTGCAGCACCGTGTGCAGGTCGACCGTCTTGCCCAGGCCGTGGGGCGCCGAATTGATCAGCACCGCGTAGAAGCCCGCCACGCCGAGGAGGCCGAGGCCGACCACCAGCATCCCGGTGATCGCGCCACCGCGAAATGCGACGTTCAGGGCCGCGTCAATTCCCTGCGTGGCCGCCTGCGCAGTGCGCACGTTCGCACGCACCGACACGTTCATGCCGATATAGCCTGCTGCGCCCGACAGGATCGCGCCGAGCGCGAAGCCCACGGCGGTCGACCAGCCCAGGCCCGGCACGAGGCCGATGACGAGGAACAGCACCACGCCGGCGACCGCAATGGTCGTGTACTGGCGGTTCAGGTATGCCTTGGCGCCCTGCTGGATGGCCGCCGCAATCTCCTGCATGCGCGCGTTGCCTGCAGGAAGCGACACGATCCATTTTGCGGAAATGGCGCCGTATCCGATGGCGATAAGCGCGCACACCAGCGCGAAGTAAATCTGTTCCATTCCTCACTCCCCTTTATTTTCAGACCGGCATGCGGGCTGGGAGGCCCGCAACAAAGTCGGCGATTCTAGCAGAAAATCATGTAGCTACGGCACCATAGGAGGGGCATTCGCTGGTCAGGCCAGGGCGGCGAAGGCGCGCTCTTTGATGCTCTCGACCGATCCGACGCCGGATATCCTGCGGTACCTGGGTGCCAGGACGTCGCCACTGCTTGCGCTGCGCGCGTAGTAGCCAACCAGCGCATTCGTCTCCGCATGGTAGATTTCCAGGCGCTTTTTCACCGTGGCTTCCTCGTCGTCCTTGCGCTGAACCAGCGCCTCACCGGTGACATCGTCCTTCCCGGCAACCCTGGGAGGGTTGAACTCGATGTGATAGGTGCGCCCTGAACCCGGATGCACTCGCCGGCCGGCCATTCTCTTTACAATGCCCACGTCCGGCACATCGATCTCGAGCACAAAGTCGAGCCCGACACCCGCGGCCTTGATGGCGTCGGCCTGAGGAATGGTGCGCGGGAAGCCGTCGAACAGATAACCCTTTGCGCAGTCAGCCTGCTTCAGACGCTCCTTGACCAGCCCGATGATGACGTCGTCCGGCACCAGAGAACCTGAATCCATCGCCGCCTTTACGGTCGTTCCCAACGGCGTGCCGGCCTTGATCGCGGCACGCAGCATATCGCCAGTGGAGATCTGCGGGATGCCGAATTTTTCCGAGATGAAGGCGGCCTGCGTGCCCTTGCCGGCGCCCGGGGGGCCGAGCAGAACGAGTCTCATGATTTCTCCTTGGAACAAGGTCCGAACCTTCCTGGGACTTGTTCTGGTTACGGCCTATTTATTCCAACCAGCCTTAAGTTTACGCACTTTTTCCAAATCGTCAGGCGTGTCCACCCCGGGGGGGGCTTCGTTTTCACTGATCGCCACCGCGATGCGATAGCCATGCCAAAGGACGCGCAGTTGTTCCAGCGCCTCGAAATTCTCGAGCGGGCTCGGCGTAAGTTGTGCATATGCTCTGAGGAAACCGGCGCGATAGGCATAGATGCCGATGTGGCGGTAACACGGCAAGCCCGGCGGTGCGTCCCGGCGTGCCGAACCGTTCCACGCATCGCGCGCATACGGTATCGGTGCGCGGCTGAAGTACAACGCAAAGTTGCGCGCATCCAGCACGACCTTGTTGATGCTCGTGCTGAAGATGTCCTCTTCCCGCCGGATCGGATGGCAGGCCGTCGCCACGCTCGCTTCAGGGGCGTGCGCCAGCGTCGCCGCCACCTCCGCGATAAGTTCAGGCTCTATCAGCGGCTCGTCACCCTGCACGTTGACCACGATCGCCTGGTCAGGGAGTTGCAGCGCGGCCGCGGCCTCCGCAAGGCGATCCGTCCCGGATGCATGGTCTGACCGCGTCGCGATGGATTCGATGCCATGTTCGCGTGCCGCAGCTTCGATTCGCTCGTCGTCTGTGGCGATATGGACTGATCGGGCGCCGCTGCGTGCCGCCTGCTCGGCAACGCGAATGACCATCGGCTTGCCGCCGAGGTCGACGAGTGCCTTGCCCGGGAATCGGCTCGAGGCGTAGCGCGCCGGAATAATGACCGAGAATCGTGGGGCAACCGCCGCTTCGGAGGCAGTCACGCGACCTCTTCGAGCGGATCGAGCTTGCGCGCGTCTTCCTCGAGCATGACGGGGATCCCGTCCTTGACGGGAAAGGCCAGCCGGTCCGCCTTGCAGACGAGTTCCTGCGCGTCGCGACGATTGATCAGCGGGCCCTTGCAGATCGGGCAGACGAGTATTTCAAGCAGTCTTGGGTCCACCGGATATCCCACGCAGTTTTTCGACAAGGACGGCACCGAACCCGGGGTCGAGTTCGGCTCGCACGGGGAGCATCCAGAAACGCGGTTGCCCCGCGACGATCCGCTCGCATTTTACCGCGTCCTTCTCGGTCATTACGACAGGAAGCCGGTCGCCGAAATCCAGGTCACCCGCCACATAGGCATGGTGATCCGGGAACGGATGTGGAATCACCTCGAGCCCGAGTGTCTCCAGATGCCGGAAGAACCGTGGCGGATCGCCGATGCCCGCCACCGCATGCACTCTGCGTTCGCCCAGCGCCCCCGCTTCAAGCGGTGCTCCGCCGCCATCCAGACGCAGGAACTTCGCGCCCTCGACACGCATCGCGTAGCCCTGCAAACCGACCGCACCGTTGCTGACAATGGCATCGACGGAGGTCAGCCGGGACACGGGCTCGCGCAAGGGTCCGGCAGGAAACAGCAGCCCGTTGCCGAAACCGCGCGCGTCCACAACTGCAATCTCGAAGTCACGTGCGAGGCGATAGTGCTGCAGTCCGTCGTCAAGAATGATGACGTCGCACTCCGGATGCTCGGTCCGAAGTGAGCGACACGCGGCGACCCGGTCGGCGGCAACCCATACCGGACAGCCGGAACGGCGCGCCAGCAGCAGGGGCTCGTCACCGACCAGGCCGGGATCTGATCGGGCGCCGGCCTCGAGCGGCGCGGCATGCCCCGCCGAAACACTGCCACCATGGCCGCGGCTGACGATGCCCGGCCGGTACCCGCGCGCCTTCAGGAATTCGGCCAGCCAGAGCACGAGCGGCGTCTTCCCGCTGCCGCCCGCCACCAGATTGCCCACGACGATGAGCGGCAGACCGATCCGCACGCTGCCGAAAATGCCGCTGCGGTAAAACGCGCGGCGCACGAACACGACAATGCCGAAAATCCAGGCCAGCGGTGTCAGAAGCCGGCTGACCGCATCCCGCACATACCAGTGACGGGCGAGGGATTCAAAGGCCATGGCCGCGAGTCCGGTAGGCGCCCGGCGAGCGACTACTTCGTCGATGCCTGCGTGGTGAAGGTGATCTGTGCGTAACCGGCGACGCGCGCGGCCTCCATGACGCGCACGACCGACTGGTGCGAAGAAAGCGCGTCTGCACTGATCACAATGATCGGGTCCTTGCGGTCTCCCCCGGCGCGACGCAGCTCGCCGGCGAGCGCATCGATGCTGGAAAACGTGGCCGGCACCTTGTCGATAACATACTGCCCGGTGGTATTCACCACCACGGAAATCTCGTTCGGCCGCTCGAGCTGCTTCTCGGCGTCGGCGGTGGGCAGGTTGATCTGCAGTTCGGTGTATTTCGAGTACGTGGTGCTGATCATCAGGAAGATCAGAATCACCATCATCACGTCGATCAGCGGGACGAGGTTGATCTCCGGCTCTTCCCGGACGCGGCCCGGACGGAAATTCATCGCGTGTTCCCGGCCCGGCCGCCGCTCACGCCGTACCCGGCTGCGAAGACTTGTAGTCCCCGCGCTCGCCGTGGACGATGTCGACCAGCTTGGCCGCGGCCTTCTCCATGTCGACCACGAAGCCGTCGACCTTGTTGCGGAAATGGCGGTACACGATCAGCGAAGGCACCGAGATCGCGATGCCCAGCGCCGTGTTGTACAGCGCGATCGAAATGCCGTGCGCGAGCTGCTGCGGATTGGTTCCGGCTGGCCCCTGCGAACCGAAGATCTCGATCATCCCGATCACCGTCCCGAAGAGGCCCAGGAGCGGTGCCGCCGAAGCGATCGTGCCGAGCGTGGTGAGGAAGCGCTCGAGTTCGTGCGCCGCAGCACGGCCCGCCTCCTCGATCGCCTCTTTCATGACGTCGCGCGGACTGCGCACGTTGCGCAGGCCGGCCGCCAGGACCTGGCCCAGGGGGGAATCCTTCGCAAGCTTGTCGAGTACGTCTGCAGTCACGCCCTGGCGCTGATAGACCGTGACCACCTGCTCGAGCAGGGTCGGCGGCACGATCTTTTTCGAGCGAAGCGTCACGGAACGCTCGATGATCAAGGCAACCGCGATGACCGAAGCCAGCAAAAGCGGGTAGATCGGCCAGCCTGCGGCCTGAATGATTGCGAACAAATCGACTCTCCTAGATGCGCCCGGCGGGCGTAGCGCCAAAATGGATGAACAGGCGCGTTGCCGGGACGCGGACTTCAGGCCCGCACTTTAGCCAAACCAACCGGGTCCGGCAACTTCATGGAAGCATACGGACCGGCGCGCAGCCCGCTGGCCCGGAGGTCACCGATTCGCGCAATTCAATATGCACAAAACGGTGCGCGACGTTGTGCAAAAACCAGACCAGCGCTGTTATCCACAAAACCTGTGGATAAGGTTGTGGATTGTGCTTGGGCGGTTGCGAATTTGCCTGCCAAACACGAGCAGAAGATCGGTTTGGTTAAAATTTCATCGCCCGATTCCCTTTAATAAACATTGCGTTCCGAATTGGAATCGGAATCCGCGGCGAATCTGCGCCGTTTCCCCGGCAGAATCGGCGTGCGTGTGGATTAGTGTAGACTCGCGCGGCCTGAAATGCCCCTGAAAACATCTCCTTCGGGCCACTTTTTGAGCCCGGACTTTCAAGTGCGCCCCAACACCGAAAACACCCTGTTCGACGCTCCGGTGATCAGTGTTTCGGAACTGAACCGCAGCGCGCGCGACCTCCTTGAGCGGCGCTTTCCGCTGGGCTGGATTGCGGGCGAGATTTCGAATTTCAAACGCTACGATTCGGGCCACTGCTATTTCACGCTGAAGGATGCCGGCGCGCAGGTGCGTTGCGTGATGTTCCGCGGCCGCGCGCGTGCCCTGGACTGGCAACCCAGGGAAGGCATGCAGGTCGAAGTACGCGCCCTGGTGACCCTGTACGAGCCACGAGGCGATTTCCAGCTCAATGTAGAGCACATGCGCAGGGCGGGCCTGGGGCCGCTTTACGAACGCTTTCTGCGCCTCAGGGAGACGCTCGAGCGCGAAGGCCTGTTCGATTCTGCGGCAAAGCGACCGATTCCAGCGTTCCCGAAAACCGTGGGCGTGGTGACCTCGCTCGCGGCCGCGGCGTTGCGCGACATTCTGACGACACTCGGGCGCCGCAACCCGTCGATCAAGGTGATCGTCTATCCGGTGCCGGTGCAGGGCGAAGGTGCGGCGGCTCAGATCGCGTCGATGCTCGCGACCGCCAACTCACGCAACGAATGCGACGTGCTCCTTCTCGCGCGAGGTGGCGGCTCGATCGAAGATCTCTGGCAATTCAACGAAGAGTCCGTGGCGCGCGCCATCCGGGCGAGCAGGATTCCCGTGGTCGCGGGGATCGGCCATGAAACGGACGTGACGATTGCCGACTTTGCCGCGGACCTCCGGGCGCCGACCCCGACCGCGGCCGCGGAAAGCGTGAGCCCTTCGCGCGACGCGCTGTTCGCGCGTCTTGCCGAACTGGTGACCCGGGCATCGCGCGGCACATTGCGGCGCATCGCCACGGAAATTCAGCGCGTGGACCATCTCGGCCTGCGATTGGTTCATCCACGTGCGCGGCTCGCCTCCAGCGGCAGATTGCTAGGCCAGGTCCTTGCGCGCCTGCTCGCGGCACGGCCGGACGTGGCAGGCATCGAGCGGGAACGGGCCGAACTCTCGCGCCGGCTGGAATTCGCAATGCAGCGCAGGCTTGAGCGATACGGACAGACGCTCGCGCGCTTGGGGGCCGGCCTCAGCGGGCTCGATCCGACCGCCGTACTCGGTCGTGGCTACAGCCTGACCCGCAATGCACGCGGTGAAGTTGTCCGCGACGCCGCCGTGCTCGCCGACGGCGAGCAACTGACGACGGTTTTCGCCCGTGGATGGGCGAAGAGCGAAGTGAAAAGCCGCGGCGGCTGAGAGGTCTTGCCGCGCGCGCGGCGGCTATAATTCCGACCCCGAATACGGAACCCCGCTCATGGGACACCGACTATCCAGGATCTACACACGTACCGGCGATGGCGGGGAAACCGGCCTCGGGGACGGCACGCGCGTGCCGAAGGAGAGCGACCGCATCCAGGCGCTGGGCGATATCGACGAATTGAACTCGACCGTCGGACTGCTGCTGACCGAGGACCTGCCGGACCCGATGCGCGACGCACTGATCGCGATCCAGCATGACCTGTTCGACCTGGGCGGTGAAGTCTGCATTCCGGGGCGCGAAGCAGTCAGCGAAGCGCAGGTGAAACGGCTGGAAGATCTGCTCGAAGGATTCAACGCCGATCTTGCGCCACTGAAGGAGTTCATCCTCCCCGGCGGTTCCAGGGCCGCCGCATTCGCCCATCTCGCCCGCACCGTCTGTCGCCGGGCCGAGCGCAGCGTGGTCGCGCTTGCGCGGCACGAGACCGTGACAGAAAGGGCGCGCCAATACCTCAACCGCCTGTCGGATCTGCTGTTCGTGATCGGTCGCGTCGCCAACCGGCATGCCGGCCGCGGAGATGTATTGTGGCAGCACGATCGCGGCAGGGGCTGATGCGCAAGTCCGCAACTGCGCTAGCGGTTGGACTTTCCCTGGGACTTGCACTGGCGTGCGGCGCGGCGCGTGCGCAGGATCAGACCGCGCTTTTCAACCTGGTATCGCTGTCCGGCCAGGCCGAGCGCGAGGTCGCGAACGACACGCTGACCGCAGTTCTCGCGGCTCAGTCCGAAGGGAGCGACCCTGCGGCACTGGCCGACACAGTCAATCGCGCCATGCGCGAGGCGCTCAGGCTTGCGCAGACCTACCGTGGCGTCAAGTCGAGCACGTTGAACTACCAGACCTGGCCCGTGTACGACAAGGCACGGGTCGTGCGCTGGCGCGTGCGCCAGGAGCTTCGCCTGGAAAGCGGCGACTTCGCCCAGGCCACTGCACTGATCGGCAAACTGCAGTCCGCCACGCCGGAGAACCTGCAACTGGCCGCACTCTCGTTCGGTCTCTCGGCAGAACTGCGCCGGCAGACTGAAACTGCACTGATCGCAGAAGCCCTGCGCGCTTTTCACGCGCGTGCGGCCATTGTCCGCGATGTGCAGAAGGCAAAAGGCTATCGCGTGAAGGAACTCCAGATTGGCGGCGGCGCCCAGCCGCGGTTCTATTCGGCACCTCGCGCGGCGATGGCTGCCGGGGCTCAGGCTGCCCCACCAGCGGTTGAACCAGGCGCATCCAGCCTGCAGATCAGCGTCAGCGGCACGATCCAGCTGGAATAGTCCGGAGGGCACCGGCCGACGCGTCGCGTGCTGCCCATGCACGTACAATACCGGCTGGCTCTCAGCGGGAAGGCACACATGCCCGGCAAGTTCTCCTCCGTACAGGCGCTCGTCTTCGACGTGTTCGGCACGGTCGTCGACTGGCGCGGCTCGATCATCCGCGAAATGCGGCGTTTTGCCCGTGAGCGGAAGCTGGACCTGGACCCCGCCGCTTTCGCCGACGCCTGGCGTGCCGGATACCAGCCCGCCATGGCCAGAGTCCGATCCGGGGAACTCGGCTGGAAGAAGATCGACGCGCTGCACCGCATGATCCTCGACGATCTGCTCGTGCGCTTTGGCATCCGGGGATTGAAGGAAGCCGAGATCGACCACCTCAACCGGGTGTGGCACCGCCTCGCGCCCTGGCCCGATTCGCGCGCCGGACTCAGGGCGCTGAAGAAGGAACGCATCATCGCAACCCTGTCGAACGGCAACGTCTCGCTGTTGACCGACATGGCGAAGGCCGGCGGCCTGCCCTGGGACTGCATCTTCTCGGGCGAAAACTTCCACCATTACAAGCCGGATCCCGAGACCTATCTCGGCGCATGCGAACTGCTGTCGCTTGAACCGGCGCAGGTGATGATGGTGGCCGCCCACAAGAACGATTTGTTCGCGGCAAAAAAATGCGGCCTCGCAACCGGGTTCGTGCGCCGTCCGCTCGAATTCGGACCTGATTTCAAGGCGGACCTGAAAGCCGAGCGCGCGTTTGACGCAAGCATCGATGTCAGCGCCGGCGATTTCCTCGCCCTGTCCCGCAAACTCGGCGCGGCCGGCGGTCGAAAACAATGAGCACTGCCGTCGACGGCATCGAAGCCGTCCCCCATCACCGGCTGCTGATTGTCGATGATGAGGAATCGATCCGCCTGCTGCTGGCCAGGATCCTTACCAGCGATCTGCAGTCGGAGGTCACGCTGGCCGGAACCTGCGAACAGGCGCTGCGCCTCGGGCGGAGCTTTGCCTACGACGCCATACTCCTCGACCTGATGATGCCGGGCATCGGGGGTTTCGGCGTGCTCAAGGAATTGCGCACCAATTCACCGAACACGGCGACGCCGATCATCATCGTTTCCGTTCTCTCGGAGCCGGACACGGTGGCGCGCTGCATGCAGGCCGGCGCCAGTTCCTACCTCGTCAAGCCGGTGGAGCGCAGCTCGGTGGTCTCGACAATCAGGGCGCAGATCGCCGGCCGCGTGCGCCCGAAAACCTGAAGACAATGGAAAGGAGATACGGCATGCCAGAAATCACGATCTACAATCCGGCCACGCTCGGCGCGCCGCTGGGCCAGTACTCCCATGTGACCCGGGTCAAGGCCTCGGAGACGCTCTACATCGCGGGCATGCTCGCGCCGGGCGAGGATTTCGACGCGCAATGCACCGGCGTGTTTCGCAGTATCGCGCTGGCGCTCGAATCCGCCGGCGCGAACTGGAGCAACGTGGCGCAGTTCACCACCTACCTTGTGCATTCGCAGGACATCCCGCGATTCATGGCCTGGCGGCTGCGCGAGTTCCCGAAGATGTTCCCCGACGGGAAGTATCCGCCGAACACGCTGCTGATCGTCGACCGGCTGGTGCAGGAGCAGTTTCTGGTCGAGGTCCAGACCATCGCCGCGCTCTAAATCCGCAACTTTGATTCCCCAAAGCCGGCTTCCAGAGCCATTTCCGCGGGAATTTAGATTACGTTTCGACTATAAATGAAAAAGGCGCGCCGAAGCGCGCCCTTTTCATCGCGAGGCCTTGCTCATTCCTCGACGAATGCTTCCTCGCGCTTCTTGCGGATGTTTGGCAGCAGCAGGATCACGAGCAGCACGATGGCGGCAATCAGGAATCCGGCGCTGATCGGCTTGGTGAAGAACACCATCGGATCGCCGCGTGAAAGCAGCATCGCGCGCCGGAGGTTTTCTTCCATCAGCGGCCCGAGGATGAAGCCGAGCAGCAGCGGCGCCGGTTCACACTCGAGCTTCACGAAAATGTAACCGAGCACGCCGAAGATCGCCATCTGCAGCACATCGAACGGCTGGTTCGACAGGCTGTAGACGCCGATCGCCATGAACACCAGAATCGACGGGAACAGGAGGCGGTACGGCACCGTAAGGAGTTTGATCCACATTCCGATCATCGGCAGGTTGAGGATCACCAGCATCAGGTTGCCGATCCACATCGAGCAGATCATGCCCCAGAAGAGATCGGGCTTCTCGGTCATCACCTGCGGTCCCGGGGCGATGCCCTGAATCATCATCGCGCCGATCATCAGCGCCATCACCGCGTTCGACGGAATGCCAAGCGTAAGCAGCGGAATGAAGGACGTCTGCGCACCGGCGTTATTGGCCGATTCGGGCGCCGCCACGCCTTCGATCGCGCCTGTGCCGAATTCATGCGCGTACTTGGACACCTTCTTTTCCAGCGTATAGGCGCCGAACGAAGCCAGCAGCGCGCCGCCGCCCGGCAGGATGCCCAGCGCCGAACCGAGGACGGTGCCGCGCAGAATCGGCTTCCACATGCGTTGCCAGTCCTCCCTGGTCGGGAACATGTTGGTCACCTTGTTGGTGAACACCTCGCGTTCGTCCTTCAACTCGAGGTTGGTGATGATCTCGGCGATGCCGAACAATCCCATCGCCACGGTCACGAAGCCGATGCCGTCGGCCAGTTCCGAGATGCCGAACGCAAAGCGCAGCACGCCCGAGTTGACGTCCGTGCCCACCAGCCCGAGCAGCAGACCCAGCAACACCATCGCAACCGCCTTGATGACCGAACCGTGTGCAAGGACCACGGCCGAAACCAGCCCGAGCACCATCAGCGAGAAATATTCCGATGGGCCGAACTTCAACGCGACTTCGGCCAGCGGCGGTGCAAACATCGCGACCACCAGGGTGGCGACACAACCGGCAAAGAAAGATCCAATTGCCGCCGTTGCAAGGGCGACACCAGCGCGGCCCTGCCGGGCCATCTGGTAACCGTCGAGACAGGTGACAACCGACGAAGACTCGCCTGGAATGTTCACCAGGATCGCGGACGTGGAGCCGCCATACTGGGCGCCGTAGTAAATGCCCGCGAGCATGATCAGCGCGGTGATCGGCGACAGGCTGAAGGTGACGGGCAGCAGCATCGCAATGGTGGCGATCGGGCCGATGCCGGGCAGCACGCCGATCAGCGTGCCCAGCAGAACGCCGATCAGACAGTACAGCAGGTTTGCCGGGGTAAGGGCAACGCCAAAACCGATGGCGAGATTGTGAAAGAGGCTGATGTCCATGATCCCTACTCCATGAAGTCCGGCCAGAGCGGGAACGGAAGCGTGAGCCCTTTCACGAATACCAGCACCGCAAAGATGGCAAGGATCACGGCGAGAATCGAGACTTCCTTCGCCCTGTATTCATGGCCGCCGAATGCGCACACGAAGGTCAGCACGACCAGGGAAAGCACGAAGCCGAGCGGTTTGAGCAGGTAGCCGAACAGTACGAGCGCGAGCGAGATGAAAAAGATCGGCTTGAAGGAGAGCTTGGGTACCTTCTCTCCCTTGAGCACGAGGGACTGGAGGAACACGATCGCCCCGAGCACCGCCATCATCCCGCCGAGCACCGTGGGGAAATAGGCCGGCCCCATGCGCACCGCGCTTCCCATCTGGTAGTTGCCCGACGCGATCAGAAAAAACAGCCCGAAGCCGATGAACATCAGGCCTGCCCAGAAGTCCTTTGGACTCTTTATTTTCATCATTGCCGCTCCCGATTCAGGGACTCTGCCCTCTATTCAACGCGGGGTTTGCCCCCGACAAAAACGCGCCGAAGTGTAGCACGCGATTTTCGGCGCGAAGGCGTGATGCGGGACGAGAATACTGTCTAATCCGTCAATTCCCGATCCGAATCGCCCGCCGTATTCCACGCCCAAGTTCGGCCGCATTCCACTATGACAACCGGCCCGTCCCTGTCGGTGCTACGAATTGCGGGGGAGGCCTGCGGCTCGAAATTCGATGTCGCCGTAATAGGCCTCGACAGTCTCGCCGGTATTGTCGGTGTCGGTGGAGATGATCACTGCATTGACTTCGGGCACCGCCTGGGAGACGGAGCCGCCGGTGGCCGGCCCGAATGCACGCAGGTAGTCCTCGCGCACGTTGCGTTCGATCCTCACCCAGTGCCCGACACGTTCGGGACCACTTTCGGCAACGATCATTCGCACCCGATCGGTATAGGCGTTCGGGACGATCATCCCGCGCGGCGCGTGTGCATCCCATACGTAGCACAGTGCCGCGAGCGGCAGCCGGCTTCCGTACATCATGCGGGCAAGCGAAAGCCTGAGCCTTTCTCCCGCGGGCAACTTGTCCAGGTCCACCTCGAACGCAACATAGACGCGCAGCGCGAAGTCGTCGCCGTCCTTGCGCGCGATGTTCCCGCGGCTGACCAGATTGATCGGCTTCCAGCGCCACGCGAGCACCGGATGGGTGCGCAGATCGGCGCGGATCTGCCGGATCAGCCCGGACGTAGAGCCTTCAGCCTGCGCCCGCAACACCACCGTTCCCTCATTTTCGACCAGCGCATAGCGCGTGTGCCGGGGCTGGTCCTCGAACACCCACGGCTGAAAACTGTCCGGCAGCCGGCTTCCGGCGGGGAGTGCCGAAAATCGCATGACCTCGATCCGGTGAACTTGCGCGATACCGGGCACAGGCGAATACCACGGCAGCGCAAGCCCGGCGGCAAGCAGGGATCGCCGGCGCGGGTTCACGGCCAGCGCTCCGGCAGGCGCGCGACTCTGAAGCGCTCCAGATCCTGCACGCGGTCCACGTCCCAGAGCGTGCGCAGTTCGCGCCATCGCCAGCCGAGTGAAGCCATACGCTCTCGCGTCTGCCCGAGCACCTCACCCGTGCTCCAGGCGATGCCGGAGAACAGGCGGCTCGAAACGCGGGAGAGCGCGAGCAGCGGGTAGCCGCCGTCCTCGGCGGGGGCGATGACCGCGTCGCAGCTGCGCAGCAGACGGGCGGCGCGGCGCAGATCCGCCGGCAGCAAGGCCGGGCAGTCGCTGCCGACGAGGATCACGCCCGAATACCTGCGCAGCGCCTGCCTGAATGCCGCATGCATGCGGTCTCCCACATCGCCCGGCGCCTGGCCGCGCAGTCGGACCCCGTAGCGTCGTGCAAGGGCGCGCAATGCGCCGTGCCCGGCCGGCGAGCCGTGCAGTTCGACCGGTCCGCAGTGCGCGGCCCGGGCACACGCCACGGTCCGTTCGACGAGGCGTGCGTGCAGCCGCGCCGCCTCGACCACGCCGATGGCCGCTGCCAGTCGTGTCTTGACGTAACCCGGCCGCGGCGCCTTCGCGAGAACCACGATCAGCGTGCCGTGCCGGCCCATCGCTCAGCCTTCCCGCGCGTACATGCGCGCAAGGCGCTGCGGATCGGCGCCGAACTGGTAGAGCAGGCGCAGCTTCCACATGAGCAGCATCGTTGCCAGCACCCCGCCGCGCTCCCAGCGGCGGGCCGAGGTGTGGACCCTCGCCTTCAGGCAGGCCGGTGGACTGCAGGACTTCAGGCGCACCGAAAGCGCAACGTCCTCCATGAGCGCGATGGCGGGAAATCCGCCTGCCCGCTCGAAAGCCGCGCGGGTCATGAACATCGCCTGATCACCCGTCGCAATGCCGCTCAGCCGCGATCGAAGGTTCATCATCCGGCCGACCACCGCGAGCATCGGTCGCGCGGAGTCGATGCGCACGTCGAAGCGGCCCCACTCGCGCTGCGTCAGGGCCGCGGCAACCAGGACATCCGCCCCGGGCGGCAGGCGCGTATCGGCATGCAGGAACAGCAAGGCGTCGCCTGCGGCAACCGTGGCGCCGGCATTCATCTGCGCTGCCCGGCCCCGCGGGGCCGTCAGGACCCGGTCGGCGAGCGGCGCAGCGAGCACTGCCGTCGCGTCCGTGCTTCCGCCATCGACCACGATGACCTCGTGTCCGAGCGCCCGCAGCGCCTGCAACCTGCCCAGCGAGGCGACGATGCCGTCCCCCTCCTCCAGGGTCGGAACGATGATCGAAAGACGCGGCACGAATCGACTCCCGGCGACCTACCTGCGGACGTCGTTCAGGCTCCAGTCGTAGTCCAGGAACGACACGGGTGCACGCCCCTCGGCCACGAGCTTGCGCTGTTCCGGGGTTTCGGCGAGCAGCTTCGCATAGCGGGAAAAGTACTGTTCGCGGGTTCCGAAGTCTTCCTTGAACCAGTCGTAGATCTTGGACACTTCGAGCCTGCCGTTGGCGGGATTGAACCGGTTGCGCGAGCGATCCGAAAGAAACCGGACCGCCTGCTCCTCGAGCTGGCGATCGAGCTTGTCGGCCGTGTACGCCTCTTCGCGCAGCATCGGGCAGCCGATGGATGCGCAGTTGACTGCATAGTGCACGCGCAGCTCGTCATAGGCGCCGGGTTTCCTGAGGATTTCGTGCTCGATCTGATCAAGGAACGCTTCGTGCCCCAGCAGTTTGAAGAAGGGGTCCTTCCAGGGGTTGCCGAATACCGTGCCGAAATCGCGGATCGACTTGAGGTTGGGATAGCGGGTCAGGATCTTCTCGACCGTGTAGGCGTTGTAGGCATTGATCAGGAACGCCATGCGCTGCGGCTTGGACCAGCCGTTGAACTTCGCCTCGGGCACTGCCGAGAGCGACGCGAGATAGGCTTTGAGCGCCGCGCGGTCCTTTGCGAAATCCGCATACCGCACCTGGGAAGCCTTGCCCGCCTCCAGCACAACGACGTGCTTCTTCAGCAGCGCATCCCATGCAGCGTGCGCATGATCGAAATCCTGCGCCCGCGCCGCCTGGACCGCACACGCTCCCACGACAAAGCCCAGCATCAGGACAAGGAACCGCATGGTCAACCCCGCATCCAGGTATGGAATTTTTCCACCAGCGCCAGCACACCCTGGGGCGCGTGCGCCCTCTTCCACACGCCTGCCGCGTACTTGTTGGCCTCGGTCATCGTGGGGTAGATGTGAATGGTGCCGAGAATCTTGTTCAGCCCCAGGCCATGGCGCATCGCCATGACGAATTCTGCGATCAGGTCGCCCGCGTGGTCGCCCACGATCGTGACACCGAGGATCCGATCCTTGCCCGGCACGGTAAGCACCTTGACCATGCCGTGCGCCTCCTCGTCGGCAATCGCACGATCCAGATCGTCGATACCGTAGACCGACACCTCGTAGGGCACGTTCTTTTCCTTCGCTTCGGTCTCGTTGAGCCCGACCCGCGCGACCTCCGGATCGGTGAAGGTCGCCCAGGGAATCACCGAATAGTCGACGCGGAATTTCCGCAACCCGCCGAACAGTGCATTGACCGAGGCATACCAGGCCTGGTGCGCAGCCGTGTGCGTGAACTGGTAGGGCCCGGCGACGTCGCCGCAGGCGTAGATGTTCGGGTAGATCGTCTGCAGGAATTCGTTGGTCTCGACCGTGCGCGTCCGGGTCAGCGGGATGCCGAGTTCCTCCAGGCCGTAGCCCTTGGTGCGCGCCGCACGGCCGACCGCGACCAGCACGTGCGTCGAACTCGATCCGCACCTGCGCGCCGGCGTGTTCGCAGAGCAGCACCTTGCGCCCGTCCTCCACGACGAACTGCTGCGCCTTGTGGCCGGTCAACACTTCGATGCCTTCGGCACGGAACTTCTTCGTCACCAGCTCCGAGATCTCCGGATCCTCCCGGATCATGATGCGCGGAAGCATCTCCACCTGCGTGACCTTGCTGCCGAGCCGGGCAAACGCCTGCGCGAGTTCGCAGCCGATCGGTCCGCCGCCGAGCACCACCAGCCGCGCCGGGAGCGTGCGCAGGCCCCACAGCGTGTCGGAGGTCAGGAAGCCGGCTTCCGCCAGGCCCGGTATCGGCGGCACGAACGGTTCGGCGCCCGCGGCGATCACGATCGAGCGCGTCGTCATGCGCCGCGTCGCGCCTTCGGCGGTCCTGACCTCGACCTCCCACGGCGACAGGATCTTCGCCTCTCCCATCAGGCATTCGACGCCCATGCCGGTGAAGCGCTCCACGGAATCATGCGGTTCGATGGTCTTCACGACGCGCGCCACGCGCGCCATCACGTCGGCGAAATCGAACTCGACGCTCGCGCTGCGCAGCCCGTAGTCGGGCGCGCGGCGGATCTGCGTCAGGACGCGCGCGGTCTTGATCAGTGCCTTCGAAGGAACGCAACCGGTATTCAGGCAGTCGCCGCCCATCTGGTGCTTTTCGACCAGCGTGACCTTCGCCTTGACGACCGCCGCAATCAGCGCGGCCACCAGCCCGCCCGAACCCGCGCCGATTACGACGACGTTGCGCTCGAAGCGCGCCGGCCTGGTCCAGCGTGCATAGACCTTGCGCGCCTTGAAGTACGCAAGCACCCGGCTCGCAATGAACGGAAAAAACGCCAGCAGCACAAATGCGCCGAGCAACCCCGGCGAGAGGATTCCGGAAAGGGACTGCAACTGGGCCAGCTGGGTGCCCGCATTGACGTACACCAGCGTGCCCGCAAACATGCCGACCTGGCTGACCCAGTAGAAGGTCCACGTCGGCAACGGGGTCAACCCCATGGCGAGGTTGATCACGAAAAACGGAACCGCCGGAATCAGGCGCAACGTAAACACGTACATGGGGCCGTCGCGCGCCACGCCTTCGTTGATCGAGCGCAGCTGCTGTCCGAATTTCTGCTGCACCCAGTCGCGCAACAGAAAGCGCGAAGCCAGAAATGCGAGCGTCGCGCCGAGCGACGAGGCAAACGAAACGATCAGGGTGCCCCAGCCAAGGCCGAAGATCGCGCCCGCGGCAAGCGTCATGATGGTCGCCCCCGGCAGGGACAGGCCGGTCACCGCGACATAGAGAAGAAAGAAGGACACGACCGTCTGCAGCGGATTCGAGCGGAAGTAGGCGTCGATCGACGCCTGCTGCGCCTTGACGTTCTCGAAGCTCAGATAGCGCTGCCCGCCAAACGCGAAAAATGCGCCGATGGCGGCGAGAATCGCGACCAGCACCAACAGCCTGCCCTTGCTCATTGCACCCACCCCTTCATGTGCACTGCCCGCCTGCCGAGCGCGGACCGGCAGCGACTAGTCCAGTGACAGCGATACGGCCTCGGCCATCTGCGGGGCGACCCGCAGCGCCTGGCTTGCAGCATACCGGGGTCCCTCGCAGATACGCCCGAAATACGAGACGTGCGCGTCCGATCCCGCCGGCCATTGCGCGAGAAAGCGGCGCGACCACGCGGTCGTGTCGTATTCCACCGGCACGGCGTGAACGTGCACGCCGCCGGTCCGCGCACCGTACAGGACGGACTGTCGCGGTTCGTGCACCGAGACCCGCGTCGCGAGCCCGGCAGGCCGGCCATGGAAATTGGGCATGCCGGCCGCACCGTTGTTGACCAGCAGTCCGCGGCCTGCGGCGGTCTCGAACGCCTGCAACACCGGCAGGCAGGTGTGGCTGCTCGCGAACACATCGACACCCGCCGCCTCGAATGCCGCACGTGCTGCCCGCATTCCCGCAGGGGAAGCGAGCACCTCCTGCGAAAATGCCCAGCCCGCGAGCGAATCCGCGTCACCGTGCACGATTCCGACCCGCGCCGCGCCGACGCGTGCGACAAGGAACATCGGGAGCGCACCGAGTCGTCCGGTCAGCGCCGGCTCGGCGATCGCGGTGCCGCGCAGTCTTTCCATGATGCGGTTCGAGCGCGCAACGTCCTCATCACCCACCCACTCGGGGTAGCCGCAGCCGCAGCCCGCACCCTCGCGTGGGGCGGCCAGCTCGGTTTCGACGTTTCCGCGCGTCGCGGCGTGCTCCAGCACGATCCCGTTCACGCGTCGAAAATCCTGCGCATCGACATTGAACCAGTTGAAATCGCCATTGAAGACCAGGCGTGCGCCGGGTTCGCGCGCAACCATTTCGAGCAGTGCATCCAGCGCGAAAGGATTGCCGTACAGGCCGCCGGCGATATACAGCGTGTCGGCTTCGAGTGCGGGCGTCAGCGCCGCCGCGACACCCAAAGCACCGGCACCATAGTGGTAGCCGATCGGGCAGACGCGTCCCGGCTGTGCCGCTGTATCGCGCGCTTCAGTCACCCAGGGCGCCCGCGCAGGACGAACCCTGCCCGGCCGTGCAGCCGTAGCAATGGTCGCGCACCGTGATCGGATTTCCCGCCAGGTCACGGCCGATCAGATCGGACAGCTGCGGCCGCCGTTTGCCCTCGATGACCAGCGGCAAACCGAGCATCTGGTTGAAGTCGCAGTCGTACACCGCGCCCTGCCAGTCCACCGAGATCAGGCTGCGGCACATCACCGCCTCCAGGTTCTCGTCACGATGCGCGCTTTTCAGCAGGCTCATGTAATCGTTGAACTGGCCCTTGGAGACGAGCGTGCTGCCGAAGCGCTGGATCGGCATGTTCGCAATCGTATAGAGATGGTTGAACATCACGCCGAACTGCCCGCCAAGCTCGCGCTTGTAATCCGCCTCGAGGCCCTCCTGGCCGGGCGGAAGGTTCGGGCCCTGCGGGTTGTAGACGAGGTTGAGTACCAGGCCGCTGCCGGCCGCGCCGTAACCCAGCGCGTTCAGGCGCTTCAGGCCGGCGATGCTTCTCTCGTATACGCCCTTGCCACGCTGCCGGTCGACCAGTTCCTCGGTGTAGCAGGGAAGCGAAGCGGTGACTTCGACCTGTTGTGCGGCCAGAAATTCGGCAAGGCCTTCCTGGCCCGGCTCCTCGAGTATTGTCAGATTGCAGCGATCGATCACGCGTGCACCCAGTTCGCGGGCACGGATCACCAGCTCGCGGAAATGCGGATTGAGCTCGGGTGCGCCGCCTGTCACATCGAGCGTCTTGATTCCGGCCACGCCGATGAAGGCCAGCACGTCGGCGATGGTTTCGCGCGACATCAGCTCGGTCCGCGTCGGACCGGCATTGACATGGCAGTGCAGGCAGCTCTGGTTGCACTTGTAGCCCAGGTTGACCTGGAGTGTGTCGAGATGCCCGCGGCGGATCGAGGGAAACCCGTACTGCTGGATCAACGGCAACGTCGCGTGCAACTTGATTTCCTCGCTTTCCGGAACGGAGCCCCGTGCAACCGGGGCGACAGTGGTTGGTCGCCGCAAGGGGCCGGTTCCTTACACCCCTGCTGCTTCCCGATGATTCGTCAGGGCGGCGGCCAGACCGAGGCATGCTGCGCGCGCTCGTCCATCACTTCCACGAGGCGCGAACTCGTGGCCCTCAGCCGCTGTGAAAGCATCAGGACGAACTCCATCAGGATCTTGGCGCCGAGCATCGGCTGCTCGACAATGATGCGCGCCAGATTTTCGCGGCTGAGCACGGCAATCATCGTCGGCTGGTCGGCGGCGCAGGTTGCGAACCGCGCTTCGCCGTCGATCATCGACATTTCGCCCAGCGTTTTGCCCGGGTCGACGATCGCGATCACCTGCTGGGTGTTCCACCGGTCCCGCTTCATGACCTGGACCCGGCCTTCGATGATGATCAGCATGAAATCACCACCTTCGCCCTCGCGGATGATCTCCGCGCCCTGCCCGCACATGTATACGTCCATGAAGTGCGACAACAGACGCACTTCGGCGTGCGAGAAGTTCTCGAGCAGATTGCACTTCGGAATCAGCGCATGAATCTGCCCGGAAAACTTGGTCGCATCCCCGAGATAATCCAGATGCTCCAGCTGGCTTGGGCGGTCGGACATGGGTCGATTTCCGTTCTTTGAGGCATTCTAGCCGATCAGCAGGATCACGGTCGCGAGCCATCCGCTGGCGGCGGCAAGCAGCCACGGGTCGCGCAGCAGTTCGGCGGAGGGGTCTGCACCCCCGCCGCGATAGCGCAGGCGGAACAGGTACCGGGCGGTTCCGAACAGCACGAACGGCAGGGTCAGCGCCAGGTCGGTTCCGTGCGTCGCCACCGTTTCAGCCGAAACGGTATAAAAGCCATAGCTCACCAGACTGCCGGCCGCGCAGGCCAGCACGACCGCGTCGAGAAAGCGCTCGCTGTAGGCATTGAGCACCGGGCGATGCTTGCCGGCGCCCTGCGTAAGCCGCGAAAGTTCCGCGCGCCGCTTGGCAAACCCGAGAAACAGCGTCAGGAGGAAGCCGCACACCAGCAGCCAGCGCGAGGGCTGGATGCCGATGCCCAGCGTACCCGCAAGGATGCGCAGCATGAAGCCCGAAGCGATGATGAACACGTCGACCACCGGTACACGCTTGAGCCCGAGCGAATAGCCGAGGTTGAGCAGCGCATACGCGCCCAGAATCACCGCCACCATCGACCCCGCCCAGGCGCCGAGCAGAAGCGCGCCAAGCGCAAGCACGATCGCAAACGCGAGCGCCTCGCCCGCGCCGATTTCTCCGCTCGCAATCGGCCGGTGGCGCTTGTCCGGATGCGCGCGGTCACGCTCCCGGTCGAAACAATCGTTCATTGCGTACACCGCACTCGACATCAGGCAGAACGCTGCCGCGGCCGCAAGCGACGCGAGCAGTGCATCCTGCGTCCCGAGTGCGTGGCCGAACAAGAGGCCGGTCAGCACGAATCCGTTCTTGATCCACTGTTGCGGACGGGCCAGCCGGACGAAGGCCGCGAGTCGTGTCCGCTCCGCGGCGCGCCGATCCTCACCGTCCACAGGGTTCCCCGGGGAAGTATTTGTCGCAGAAGTAGCAGCCCGACACGGGCAGCAACGCCGGAATGCGGTACCAGCGGTCACGCACCGTTTTCAGCACGCCTTCGCGGTAGGCGAAGTAGTCGAAGCCGCGGCCGAGGACCAGATGGATCGTCGCGCCCGACACCTCGATCGTGCGGAACTCGACGCTCCTGAAGTACGGCCGGTAGTCCTGCACCGGGGGTGGGTCCCTGCGCACGATCAGGATGTCACGGCCCGCAAAGCGACGCACGTCGGTGACGATGTCGTCGTGCCGGGCGTGCGAGGTACCTGCACCGAATACGAAGAAATACCGCCCGGCGTAGTAGGACACGATCGAGGACAGCGTGTAGTTGTCCGTGGCCGGGACGAAATCGCGGTACGGCGCGAGCTTGGCCACGAGTTCCGGCGTACGGAACTGGAGCACCAGCCGCGAGTACAGCCGGTTCGACTTCCAGGTCTCCAGCGGCAGCGCAGCGAGCACCCCCGCGACCACGACGTGGAGCAGCGCAAAGACGGCCAGGAACCGGACACAGCGGCGAAGACTGTCCGGCGGCAGGGCGATTGCAAGGGTCAGCACCATCAGGGGCACGAAGGAAAGCAGCCAGTGCAGGCCGATCTTCTTCAGCGGCGAGAGCAGCGCAAACACGGCGAAGGGAACCAGCCACGCGTACAGCAGCGCGCGCCGGCCGGGGCCGCTGATGCTTGCAGCCACGGCAGCACGCTCGCGCCACGCGGCCCACAACAGCGGCGCGGCGAGATAAGCCATGGCCGCGACAAACAGCAGGGGATTCGTCCAGCCCAGCCCGGAGCCCTCATGCCGGTTGATCGCATTGAACATGACGTTCGACCAGCACGCCTCGAGATTCCAATACAGGTTCAGCAACCCCGCCGGCAGCGCGCCGAGGAAAACCAGCCCGAGTCCGCGCCAGGCCATGCGGCTGCCCCCCGAAGTCGATCCCCGCGCGGCCAGCGCCCAGCCGATCATCCCCAGACCAAGCAGGACGGCAAAGTATTTCGACAGGAAGGCGAGGCCAAGGAAAGTTCCCGCAAGCAGGAACCCGGCCGCGCTGTCGCGCTCCGCAGCGCGCGCGAACACCACGACGGCGGCAAACGAAAACAGAATCAGGGGCGTGTCGGTCGTGATCAGCACGTTCCAGACGTTCATCGGCACCAGCAGCACGATCGTCGCCGCAAGGTCCGCGACAGCGGGGCCTCGATCGAACCAGTGGTTCAGGACAGCGCGGGTGAAAAAGGCCAGCAGGACCGGCAGCAGCAACGCGGGAAGGCGCAGCACCCATTCGTCCGTTGAAATCGGCGCAAGCAGCGCAAGCAGCCAGCCGACCATCGGCGGGTGATCGTAATAGCCGATGTCGGGCTGCAAGCCCCAGACCAGGAAATACGCCTCGTCCCCGGTCAACGGCACCACCACGGACAGCCAGACCCGGAATGCGAGTGTGGCGGCCAGCACGCCCCAGAACCAGCGGCGTGCTCCGGGCACCTCCGCCCGATGTGGGGCGCTCGTCAGGACGCGCCCCGCACAAGCAAGGACACGCCGGCCACCACCAGGACCGAATACACGGCGCGGATCACGCTTGCCGCCGGCAATACGGCGTGCAGGCGGCTGCCGAAATGCAGGCCGGCCAGAACCGCCGGCACCAGGCCCAGCGCAAACACCAGCAGGTGCTCCTGGGTGAGCAAACCGGACA
Source organism: uncultured beta proteobacterium (assembly GCA_963844255.1). Taxonomy (GTDB): domain Bacteria; phylum Pseudomonadota; class Gammaproteobacteria; order Burkholderiales; family SG8-39; genus SZAS-79. Next base: position 127,924 of record CAWJNP010000017.1, on the reverse strand, counting down.
GGCCGAACAGCACGACCCTGACCAGCGCGGACAGCATGATGGTCGAGGCATTGGTGGCCCGCATCTCGTCCTTGTTCGTGATCCGCCCCGCGACGTAGATTGCGAACAGCACGCCGCCGGTGCCGAACAAGGCCGACAGCGCCCCCCCGACCAGGCCGAACGGCGCAACCCAGATCCGTCCGAGCGCCAGCGCGCTGCCGCGACGCATGAATCCATAGGCCGCATAGGCAAGCACGAAGACGCCCAGGCCGAGCAGAAGCGAAGCCTCGGCGACCTTGATCAGCAATGTCAGGCCGAGCAGCATCCCGACCAGGATGAACGGCGTGAGCCAGGCGAGCTCGTCGAACCGAATCCCCTTGCGAACGCGCGCGCCGAAGGCGACGGTCGCGGCCAGATCGAGCAGCATCATCAGCGGGACCGCAAATTTCAGCGGCAGCATCAGCGCGAGCAGGGGCACCGAAATGACGGTCGACCCGAACCCGGTCAGCCCGAATACGACATAGGCGCCGAAGACGATCAGCGCCGCAATCGCGAAGGTCTCGTAGGGAAAGTTCATGCGGACAGTTTCATGCTGCCCGCGAGGCTATCAGGTCACGCCCCTTTCAGTTTGCGCCGCGCGCGAACCGCCCCGGCGAGCATCTCCAGCAGGCGCGTCGTATCGTCCCATCCCAGGCAGGCGTCGGTGATGCTCTGGCCATAGGTCAGGGGCTCGCCCTGAACATGGTCCTGCCTGCCCTCGATCAGGTTCGACTCGGCCATGATGCCGACGATGCGCTCCTCCCCCGCCGCGATCTGGCCGGCCACGTCGTTGCACACATCCAGCTGGCGCTTGAAGTTCTTCGAGCTGTTGGCATGGGAAAAGTCGATCATCAGGCGCTCCGGAAGCTTCGCCTTCGCGAGTTCCTTGCAGGCGGCCTGGACGCTGGCGGCATCATAGTTCGGCGACTTGCCGCCGCGCAGGATGATGTGGCAGTCGTCGTTGCCCCGGGTCTCCACGATCGCCACCTGGCCGCTCTTGTGCACCGACAGGAAATGGTGCTTCTGGCTGGCCGCGAGTATCGCGTCGACCGCGATCTTCACGTTGCCGTCGGTGCCGTTCTTGAACCCGACCGCGGCCGACAGGCCGGAGGCGAGTTCGCGATGCACCTGGGATTCGGTGGTGCGCGCGCCGATGGCGCCCCAGGAGACGAGATCGCCGATGTACTGCGGCGAGATCACGTCGAGGAACTCGCAGCCCGCGGGTACGCCGGTCTGGTTGATCCGCACGAGCAGATCCCGCGCGATGCGCAGCCCCTCGTTGATGCGGAAGCTGCCGTTCATGTAGGGATCATTGATCAGACCCTTCCAGCCCACGGTCGTGCGCGGCTTTTCGAAATAAACGCGCATCAGCACCTCGAGTTCGCCCGCGTGCCGGTCCCGCTCGGCCCGCAGCTTTTCCGCATAGGTCACGGCGGCCGCCGGGTCGTGGATCGAGCAAGGACCGGCAATCACGATCAGCCGGTCGGAGCGGCCGTGCAGGATCTCCCGCACGCTGCGTCGCGCAGTGGCGATCAGCGTCTCCACCCGCGTGTGCTGGATCGGGAAGAAACGGATCAGGTTTTCGGGAGGTGGCAATGGCACGATGTTCTCGATGCGTTCGTCGTCGGTGAGCGAGGTTTTGTCCGCGGGGATCGTGGACTGGTAATTTTCTGCGGGTGCATTCATGGTCGTACCTCAAAAAACAAAAACCGCCAGGCATCTCTGCGCTGGCGGTTCGGTGGGATGAATTCGGGCGAGCTTAGCCGGTCCCCTCCGCCGCCAGGCGGGAGAAAAAGAAGAAGTAGGCATAAAACCGGTTGCTCATGGGACGAGATTCAAGCACGAACCCGCCAATCCCGCAAGCCGGGCGGCCTAGACAGGCCAGAGCACCATCTGCGTGCAGCGAAAAAGCGCGATCTTCTTGCCGCTGCCCTCAATGCTCACAACCGCATCCCACACCTGGGTCGTGCGCCCGAGGTGGACTGGCGCAGCAGTGCACAGAATCGCGCCTTCCCGGGTGGTACCCAGGTGGTTGCTCTTCAATTCGACCGTGGTGAATCCCGTGGCACCGGAAGGCAGGTGCGAAACGCAGCCGTAGCCGCAGGACGTGTCGGCCAGCGCGACGACGGTCGCCGCATGCAGAAAGCCGTTCGGCGCGAACAGAGCCTTGCGCACCGCGATGCGGCTTTCGACACCCGCCGGCCCGACGGAAAGGATTTCGATGCCGAGCAGGCCGGGCAGATGCTCCGGGCTGCGTGCGTTGAAATACGCGGCGGTGAATTCCGCGCGGTAGGTCGACGATCCGGTTTCGCTCTTCATGGAACGCAACTATACGACGATTGCTGGCAGCACTCGCACCGGCAGACTGCCAGTCTCTATTGCCTCAGGGTCATCCGAAAGTTCGTTCGGCCGTTGATTGGCCTGAGTATTGCTACACCGGAATTGCCGTGCTACGTTTTGCACAGCGCGTTGTTCCCGTCGCACAAACCGAAGGAGATAACAACATGTCGGCAACCGTCGCTATCCCGAATCCGCCGGAGCATTCCGCCGTCCTTCCCATCGCCGGATTCAGGGACGTCTACAACATCTCGAAAGTCGACCGTGCGCTGCAGGAGCTTGCGCCCACCGCCAACGAGGCGCTGCGCGCGCTGTACGAGAAGATGCTCAAGCTCGGTGGCCAGCGTTTCACGGTAAAGCCCTCCGCCCTGCCGGTGATGGACGAACTGTTCGAGGACCTGCCGAATTTTTCGGAAGTCCTCGAGGACATCAGCAAGCAGCTTGCCCTGTGCATCGACTCCAACGACTCGATCGAACTGCCGCCGATGCTGCTGCTCGGCGACCCCGGCATCGGCAAGACGCACTTTGCGCGACGCATCGCGGAACTCATGGGCACCGGATTCGGCTTCGTGCCGATGAGTTCGCTCACCGCCGGCTGGGTGCTCTCGGGGGCATCGTCGCAATGGAAGAACGCGAAGCCCGGCAAGGTGTTCGACACCTTTGTCAACGGCGACTATGCCAACCCGGTGATGGTCGTCGACGAAATCGACAAGGCCTCGGGCGACGGTCAGTACGATCCGCTCGGCGCGCTGTACGAACTGCTCGAGGGCGGCACGGCCACGCGCTTCGTGGACGAGTTCGTCGAGGTCCCGATCGATGCTTCCGGCGCGGTGTGGTTTGCCACCGCCAACGACGCTTCGCGCATCCCCGAGCCGATCCTCAACCGCATGAATGTCTACGAGATCGAACCGCCGGACGCGACCGGGGCGATGCGCATCGCGCGATCCATCTATCGCGAGATCCGCAACGGTCACGACTGGGGCAAGGGGTTTCCGGAGATCCCCTCCGACAGTCTGCTGGAGAAACTCTCGACCTTCGGGCCGCGCGAAATGCGCAGGGTGATCCAGGCGGGCTTTGGGAACGCAAAGCTCGCCGGCCGCAGCGAGATTTCACCTGACGACATCCAGGACAACCGCAGCGTCAAACGCCAGCGGATCGGCTTCTAGGCCAGGGGAACCTGCGGTTCCCCCGACCACTCGGAACGGGGAACCTGCGGTTCCCCCGTACCCCTTCCCTTCCCGGTTATTTATCGGTCGGAACGGTGACGGGGCGTTTGCCCATCTGCGCACCGACGACCCCCGCGAGCACGAGCGCGGCGCCGAACAACTGCGCCGGCGCGAGGCCCTGGCCCAGGATCAGCCAGCTGGTTGCCGATGGCGATGATCGGCTCGATGTTCATGACCAGCGATGTCCGCAATGGACCGATGCGTGAAGCCGAGGTAAAGAGCGAAACCAGGCCGACCGAATACAGCAGGCACACGGCGACGACCGCCCACCAGCCCGTAGCACTCTTCGGCCAGGCAGCCGCGTCGCCTGCGAGCATGGCGCAGACGAGCATGGCCGAGGTGCTGGCCATCATCCAGAAGGTGCGGCCCTTCGCCTCGACATGGGACAGGTATCGCGTCGACACGACCAGGACCGCCGCGATCATGACGGCGGCAACAAGCGCATAGCCGACACCCGCCAGGTTCAGGCTTTCGGGCGCTGCACCGGTCGCGAGCGCAAGACCCGCGAATGAAACCAGGCCGAAGACCAGCGTGCGCCGGTTGAACCGCTCGAGCCCGGCCATCGCGCTGAACGCACCCGACAGCAGCGGGTACACATAGAAGATCAGGATCGCGAGCGGCACGCGCAGCAGCTCGATCGCCTTGTAGAACGTGAAAACGTTCAGCGCGAACAGGACACCAAGGGCCAGCAGCAGACGCCGTTCGCGTGGCGGCGTGGGCAGGGCACGGCTTGCCTGCAAGGCGAGTCCGATCGCAATCGCGGCAAACGTGCAGCGTATCGTGACCACCGTGATCGCGTTGCTGCCGTCCTCGAAGGCTGCTCGCGCAAACACCACGCCCGTTCCGTAGCACAGCGCGCAGAGGATGACCGGGCGGTAGGCTGCGGCGCGCAGGGCCGCCAGCCCGCCCGCTTGCACGCTCAGAGTTTTTGCTCCACCCAGCCCCTGACCGACTCGAGCGCCGGCCCGAGCTTTGCCGGTTCGGTACCGCCGGCCTGCGCCATGTCGGGGCGCCCGCCGCCCTTGCCGCCCACTTGTTGTGCGACGAAGTTGACCAGCTCGCCGGCCTTGACCTTGCCGGTGAGGTCCGCCGTGACCCCGGCGATCAGCGCCACCTTGCCCTCGGACACCGCGGCCAGAACGATGGCGGCCGACTTGAGGCTCGACTTCAGCCGGTCCATGGTTTCACGCAGGGTCTTGGCATCGGCACCCTCGAGCGCCGCGGCGAGAACCTTCATGCCCTTGACCTCGACTGCCTGCGATACCAGATCGTCGCCCTGGGACGAGGCGATCTTCGACTTGAGGCGGGCGAGTTCCTTCTCCAGCGCCTTCTTTTCCTCGAGCAGGCCGAGCAGGGCTTTCTCGACCATGCCTTCGCCGGGCTGCGCGCGCAGGTGCTTCGCCAGCTCGCGAAATTCGCCCAGCTGGTTGTTCGTCATGGCCTGTGCGTTCGCGCCGGTGGTCGCCTCGACGCGGCGGACGCCCGCCGCCACGCCGGTTTCCGCGTAAATACGGAACGCACCGATGTCGCCGGTACGCGCGACGTGCGTGCCGCCGCAGAATTCGCGCGAGGAACCGATGTCGAGCACCCGTACCTCGTCACCGTATTTCTCGCCGAACAGCATCATTGCGCCGGAATTCTTCGCTTCTTCCATCGGCATCACGCGCGCGCGGGTCGCCGTGTTCTGCAGGATCTCGGCGTTCACCATGCCCTCGACCCTGCGTATCTCCTCGTCGGTCAGCGGCTTGTTGTGGGCGAAGTCGAAGCGCGTCTTGTCCGCGTCGACCAGCGAGCCCTTCTGCTGCACGTGCGGCCCGAGCACCTCGCGCAGGGCCTTGTGCATGAGGTGCGTGACCGAGTGGTTGCGCATCGTGCTCGCGCGCAGGCCCTCGTTCACGCGCGCGTCGATCTCGTCCCCGACCCGCAGCACGCCTGCCTTGATGCGGCCGTGATGCCCGAACACCTCGGGCTGGATCTTCTGCGTGTCCTCCACCTCGAACGAACCGCCTGCCCCGGACAACTCGCCACGGTCGCCGACCTGGCCGCCGGATTCGGCATAGAACGGCGTCTTGTCGAGCACCACCACGCCGGCGTCGCCCGGGTCGAGCGCCTCGACCTGGGTTCCGTCCCGGTAGAGCGCAATCACCCGCCCCTTCACCGCAAGCGTATCGTAGCCGCGGAACTCGGTCTTCGAGCCCGAGTAATCGAGGCCCGCGCTCATCGAGAACTTCGAGGCCGAGCGCGCGCGCTCGCGCTGCGCCTGCATCGCCGCCTCGAAGCCGGCGAAGTCGATCTGGATGCCGCGCTCGCGGCAGATGTCCGCCGTGAGGTCGACCGGAAAACCGAAGGTGTCGTACAGCTTGAACGCGGTTTCGCCATCGAGCATCGGCGACTCGCCCGCGAGCGCGCCCTCGAGCAGGCTCATGCCGTGTTCGAGCGTCTCGGAGAAGCGCTCCTCCTCGGTCTTGAGGACCTCGGCGACGCGCACCGCTGCGGCCGAGCAGTTCCGGGATAGGCCGCGCCCATCACGCGGTCGAGGTCGGCCACCAGCTTGTAGAAGAACGCCTGCTTCTGGCCGAGCTTGTAGCCGTGGCGGATCGCGCGGCGGATGATCCGGCGCAGCACGTAGCCGCGGCCTTCGTTGCCCGGGATCACGCCATCGACGATCAGGAACGCGCAGGCGCGGATGTGGTCGGCGATCACGTTGAGCGAGGGGCTCTTCAGGTCGGTCGCGCCGGTCTCGCGCGCCGCGGCGCGGATCAGTTCCTGGAAGAGGTCGATCTCGTAGTTCGAATGCACGCCCTGCAGCACCGCCGCCACGCGCTCCAGGCCCATGCCGGTATCGACCGAGGGCTTGGGCAGCGGATGCATCTCGCCCTTTTCGTCGCGATTGAACTGCATGAACACGAGGTTCCAGATCTCGATGTAGCGATCTCCATCGGCGTCCGGCGAGCCCGGCGGTCCGCCTTCCACTTCGGGACCGTGGTCGTAGAAGATCTCGCTGCACGGGCCGCAGGGGCCGGTGTCGGCCATCTGCCAGAAGTTGTCGGACTGGAATTTCTGCCCGCCGGGCTTGTCGCCGATGCGCACGATGCGCTCGGGCGGCACGCCGATGTCCTTCGCCCAGATGTCGTAGGCCTCGTCGTCCGTGTGATAGACCGTGACCCAGAGCTTGTCCTTGGGCAGCTTGTAGACCCCGGTCAGCAGGTTCCAGGCGAACGGGATCGCTTCCTTCTTGAAGTAGTCGCCGAACGAGAAATTGCCGAGCATCTCGAAGAACGTGTGGTGGCGCGCGGTATAGCCCACATTTTCGAGGTCGTTGTGCTTGCCGCCGGCGCGCACGCTGCGCTGCGAAGTGGTCGCGCGCGTGTAGGCGCGCTTGTCCTTGCCGAGGAACACGTCCTTGAACTGCACCATGCCCGAATTGACGAACAGCAGGGTCGGATCGTTGTGCGGTACCAGCGAGCTGGAGGCCACCACCGCATGGCCCTTCGATTTGAAATAGTCGAGGAAGCTCGAGCGGATGTCTGCGCTTTTCATGTGCGGTGCAAAAGATGCGGGAGAACTTTGTATTGTAATGGAAATCCCTTTTCCCCGATCTCCTCCGCGTCAATGTTCAGGCAGTCGAATGTCGCCTATCATCGCGTCACCCTTCGCCAGAAAGGGTCTCGTGGATGCACGACAGGGAGATTCCATGAAATATCTGTTTGCAGTCATCGCGGCGGCAGGGCTGACGTCCGGATGCGCATCGATCACCGGTTCGGAAATGCAATCCGTATCGGTCACGACCCACACCGAAAGCGGCTCAAGCGTCGACAAGGCCAAATGCACGCTTCGTAACGACAAGGGCAGCTGGGAAACGACCACCCCCGCCTTCGTCGGCGTGCGACGCTCTTCGGAAGACCTGACCGTGGAATGCAGCCGGGAAGGTCATCCACCCGGACTGCTGCGCGCGATCTCGCGCGCAGCAGGCGGGATGTTCGGCAACATCATCTTCGGTGGCGGGATCGGCGCGATCATCGATCACAACAAGGGCACCGGCTACGACTATCCCGATGTGCTCAAGGTTGTTTTCGGGAAGTCCACGACCATCGACAGGCAGGAACAAAACGCCAGTACCCCGCAAGCGGCGCCGGGCACCGGCGAAAAACCCAAGTAACCGGGCTCAGTCGTCCACGGATCCGGCGAGCACCTTGCGGATGGTGTCGCCGGAAAAACCGCGCGACGCAAGAAAGCGCATCTGCCTGGCGCGCTCCCCGGGCGTCGTGCCGGCCACGCGGAATTTCCTCGTCCAGATCGTCCGGGCGCGCGCAAGTTCGGTGGCCTCGGCCTCGGCCGTCACGCGCGCAATGGTTTCGTCGCCCACGCCACGCGCGCGCAGGTCGTGGCGCACGCGCGAGGCACCGTACTTGCGCGACAGCGTATGCGCGCGTTGCTCGGCCATCCGATCCTCCGAAAGGAGCTTGCGCCGGATGAGTTCGTCCAGCAGCACCTCGAGATCCGCCGCGCACGCGGCGTGGGCAGCGAGCTTTTTCTCCAGCTCGGCCCGGCCGTGCTCGCGACGCATGAGCAGGCGCAGCGCGCGTGCCTTGAGTTCGCGGGGCGTGTCCGGCCCGCGCTCGGACGGTTCGGGCTCGCGCCCTGGCGAATCTGCGTCCGGCTGATCCATCACTTACCCGCCGCGCTTGCGGCCTGACACCGCCACGACCACGTCGTCATCAGCGGCCGGCGCATCCTCGTTGGCGGCAACCGGCGCTTCGATCCGGCCTGCAGCAATGCCTGCCGCGTTGCGGATCCTGGCCTCGATTTCCTTGGCGATTTCCGGATTTTCCTTGAGGTACTCGCGCGCGTTGTCCTTGCCCTGGCCGATCCGATCGCCGTTGTAGCCGTACCAGGCGCCGGACTTCTCGACGATCTTGTGGATCACGCCCAGTTCGAGGATCTCGCCTTCACGCGAAATGCCCTCGCCGTAGAGGATGTCGAACTCGGCCTGGCGGAACGGCGGCGCGACCTTGTTCTTCACCACCTTGACGCGCGTCTCGGTGCCGATCACCTCGTCGCCCTTCTTGATCGCGCCGATGCGGCGGATGTCGAGGCGCACCGAGGCGTAGAACTTGAGCGCGTTGCCGCCGGTGGTGGTCTCGGGGTTGCCGAACATGACGCCGATCTTCATGCGGATCTGGTTGATGAAGATCACCAGCGTGTTGGTGCGCTTGATGTTGGCGGTGAGCTTGCGCAGCGCCTGGCTCATCAGGCGCGCCTGCAGGCCCATCTGCGGCTCGCCCATCTCGCCCTCGATCTCGGCCTTGGGCGTCAGCGCCGCGACCGAGTCGATCACGACCACGTCGACCGCGCCGGAGCGCACCAGCATGTCGGCGATTTCCAGCGCCTGCTCGCCGGTGTCGGGCTGGCGAGATCAGCAGCTCGTCGATGTTGACGCCGAGCTTCTGCGCGTACTGCGGGTCGAGCGCGTGCTCGGCGTCGATGAAGGCGGCCGACGCCGCCGAGCTTCTGCATCTCGGCGATGACCTGCAGCGTCAGCGTGGTCTTGCCCGAGGATTCCGGCCCGTAGATCTCGACCACCCGGCCGCGCGGCAGGCCGCCGACGCCGAGCGCGAGGTCCAGGCCCAGCGAGCCGGTGGAGACCACCTGGATGTCCTGCATCGCGCTGGCGTCCATGCGCATGATCGAGCCCTTGCCGAACTGCTTTTCGATCTGCGACAGGGCGGCGGATAGCGCCTTGGCTTTGTTGTCGTCCATGACTACTTCCTTCTTATGTGCCGTCAGCATCAAGTGGCGGGCGGTCTGTCCGCCCGGGCTAACACCGGGTACTGTATAAACGTGCAGTAATTGTATAGGTTGACCGGAAGGGTCCGCAAGAGGCTCATGCAGTGAGCCAGGGGGCCTCTGGGACCGGGGTGTAAAATTCACGCTTTCCTCAATTCAGACAACCGCTTGGAGATTCCGTTATGGCGAAAGTCGCATTCCTCGGCCTGGGTGTCATGGGCTACCCGATGGCCGGACACCTGCTGAAAAAGGGCGGCCACGAGGTCACCGTCTACAACCGCAACGCGGCCAAATCCGCCCAGTGGGTCAAGGAATACGGCGGCAAGTCCGCCGCCACCCCGAAGGAAGCCGCCGCGGGCGCCGATGTCGTCCTGATGTGCGTGGGCAACGACGACGACGTGCGCTCGGTGGTCTATGGCGACGGCCGGTGCGCTGGCCGGGATGAAAAAGGGCGCCCTGCTGGTCGACCACACGACGGCCTCGGCAATCCTCGCGCGCGAGCTTTACGCCAAGTGCAAGGCCCAGGGCGTGGACTTCATCGATGCGCCCGTGTCCGGCGGCCAGGCCGGCGCGGTCAACGGACAGCTCGGGCATCATGTGCGGTGGCGACGAAGCCGTCTTCGCCACGGCCAAGCCGGTGCTCGACATCTACGCCAAGAGCTGCGTGCTGATCGGCGAGGCCGGGGCCGGCCAGCTCACCAAGATGGTCAACCAGATCGCGATCGCGGGCCTCCTGCAGGGCCTGTCGGAGGCGCTCAACTTCGGCAAGAAGGCGGGGCTCGACATCGAGAAGGTCGTCGCCGTGATCTCCAAGGGCGCGGCCGGCTCGTGGCAGATGGAAAACCGCTGGAAGGCGATGAACGACGTGAAGTTCGACAACTTCGGCTTTGCGGTCGACTGGATGCGCAAGGACCTCGGCATCTGCCTGGAAGAAGCGAAGAAGAACGGCGCGCGGCTGCCGAACACGGCACTGGTCGACCAGTATTACGCGCAGGTGCAGGCGCGCGGCGGCGCGCGCTGGGATACCTGCTCGCTCATGGACCTGCTGGCGAGGGACTGAGCGCCGGTTCGATCCTGTATCGATATCGATACACAAACCACCCTGAGAGCCGCTCGTGTAGCGGCTCTTTGGTTTTAAATCTTTTACTTTCTATTCGATGCCCCTGCCTGCCGCCTGGTCCGATGCACTCGATGCCGATGCGCGCGTCGCGCTCGCGCACGCCGAGGCGCATGTCGCCGCGCGCGAACGCGAAGGCGTGCGGGTCTACCCTCCCGCCCCCTTGCGCTACCGCGCGCTGGAACTGGTCGCGCCCGAAGACCTCAAGGTCGTGATCCTCGGCCAGGATCCCTATCACGGCGAAGGCCAGGCGATGGGGCTGGCATTTTCGGTACCTGCCGGCGTGCGCATCCCGCCTTCGCTCAGGAACGTTTTCAAGGAATTGAAGGCCGACCTCGGCATCGACGCCGCAAATACCGGTGACCTCAACGCATGGGCAAGGCAGGGCATTCTGCTGCTGAATACCTCGCTGAGCGTCGAGGACGGCCAGCCGGCCTCCCATGCACGCATCGGATGGGCAAAGGTCACCGACACACTGATCGCGGCCGCATCGGAGCGTGCCGGGGCGGCCGCTTTCCTGCTGTGGGGCAATCATGCGCGCGCCAAGGCCGTGCTGATCGACCCGCAACGCCACTGTGTGCTCGAGGCCGCCCACCCGTCGCCGCTGTCTGCGCGCCACTTCCTCGGGTGCCGGCATTTCTCCAGGGCGAACGACTTCCTCGTGCGAAGCGGCAGGCCGCCCATACGCTGGTAGCGCAGGGCTAGCGCAACTCCTTTGTCGCCTCCACCTGTGCCTTGAAGTTCGTGAGCGCCTCCTTTGCGGCACGCTTGCCGGCCAGCCCGAAGTCGGCTTTGAACTCCTCGAACTCCGCAGCGCCGCGGCCGAGCACCTGGCTTGAATAGACCGGCTTGCCGGCGGCGTCCTTCACCTCGTAGGCCAGCGTGACGAAAAACGAGGTCGGCGGCCAGGTCAGGATGCTCGATGAACTCGACGCGGTGCTGATCTTCGGCACGAACACAAGTGCGACGTCCTTGTTGGCCGGCGCCTTGCTCTCCGCTTCGGAGCGCCACAGCGTGACCCGCTTGTAGATCGCGGAAAGCACCTGGAAGATGCCGGACTCGAGTTCCCGATACGGGAAATAGCGTATCGAATCGCCGCCCCCGCCGGGGGTGGTGACTTCCAGATCGCGGTCGGCGTTGGAGATGACGTAGGCAACGCTCCTGGCGACCGGCGGATCGCCGCCCGCGGACAGCGCGGCCGTGTCGGGTGCAATGTTGATCGGATGTGCGCAGGCACCGGCCAGAAGCAGCAGGCCGACGGCAAGGAGACGAAGCAGGATTGTTTTCATGGCCGGCCTACTTCAGTGCGGCGATGAAATCAGGATCGCCGTAGAGAGCGGCGAGGAACTTGCGCACCAGCTCGGGATACGCGGCCGCCCCTGCAGGAATCGCGATGGCGCCGGCGAAGCTCGATTCGAACACGCTGCGCGCCGACTTGACCTTGTCGAAGCGAATCTGCCCCGCATTCCTGACGATCACCCGCGCTTCGATCTCCCCGGTGCCTTCAGAGAAACTCGCAACACTCACGTCGTTCTTCATCACCACCCCGCCGATTTCGAGCGAGGACTTGTCGTCCAGCAGCCGCGCGGCCTGCAACTCCGACTTGAGTGCTTCCTGGATATAGGTACTGAACTTCCCGCCATAGGGAGATTGCATCGTATTCGCGCGCAACTGGATGGCGTCATCCTTCTGACCCGCGACCAGCTTTGCTTCGAACGCGCCAACCCGTACCTTTGCGGCGCCGGAATCGCGCATCTTCTGGATGTTTTCCACCGACGGACTGTAGTTGGGCGCCATTTGCGCGCACCCACTCGCCACCGCGAGCGCAAGCAGCGCAAGCGCCAGAGTAACCGGTCTGCTCATTTTTCTCCCCTTGCCTGACAAAAGATCTTCAATTGCCGCAACCGGTGCGACGCCGAAAACACTTTTCCTCTCCCCTCTCGCATCGGCCCGATCGTCACCCGCATGGGCGCGTCGGACTCTCGTTCCTGGTTATGCTGCGTCGACCCTACCCCCGACCAGTCGGATGTCGCGCGCAAGCGCCGGATAGTCTATTCCCGTGCCGCGCAATTTTGCAGCAATTGCGCGGTTGATCGCGGAGCCGGCCGCGACGTAATCGCCGACCCTGACCCAGGGTTTGACCGCAATCCGGATCCCCTCGTCCTCGAGCGTCTTCACGCCGACGAACGCCGCCGGTTCCTTCAGCACCATGGCCTCGGCGCCGACCACTTCCTCGATCACCACCAGCGCCCGCTCGAGGTCTTCATTGCGGCGGATGCTGACGCTCAGGTCGAGTTGCCGGATCTGCCCGTAGTTGTGCAGGATCTCGCCGACGATCTTGCGGTTCGGAACAACCACGACCGAACGGTCCGGATGGCTCAGCAGGGTCGAAAACAGGTCGATCGATTCCACCCGTCCCTCCACGCCCACCATGGCCACGTATTCGCCGACCCGGAACGGACGCGTGAAGATGATCGTCAGCCCCGCCGCGAGGTTGCCGAGCACACCCTGCATCGCGAGTGCGATACCGGCGCCCGCCACGCCCAGGCCGGCGATCAGGGGCAGCAGGTCGACGCCGAGGTTCTCCAGCGCCATGATCAGGAACATGCCGAACACCAGCAGGCGCGCAAGGCGCACGAGCAGGATCCGCACCGGCGGTTCGAGATGGAGTTTTTGCAGCCAGCGGTCGAAACCCCGGCCGACCCAGCGTCCGGCATATACGCCCGCGGCAAGAATCAGGATCGCAACCAGGACCTTGGGGCCGAACTTGATGGCCAGATCGATGAGCGTGCTTTTGGCTTGTTCAAGGGCTGCGAGTTGCGGAGGCATGGTGATGGACCTGTAAGTGGAGTATTGTTTTCGGCCGATCTGCAGCGAGGCGAGAGTGTATCGATATCGATACACAAACTCCCCGCTCGGCCGCTTCAGGCAATGACTTTTCCGGGTAAATTTTTATAAATCCGGTCTAGATTCCTCAGTCCGGGAGTTCCGAGGCGAGCACCTCGGCGCGGATGCCGGCCGCCTCTGCATTGGAAAAATTGAGCTCGACCTTGATCCCGTTCGGATCGAACATGAAGAGCTGGTACAGCCCCTGGTCGTTGACCTGGCGCTCCTTGAACTCGACTTTCTCCGCACGCAGATGGGCCAGCATGTCGGTGAGGCCCGTGCAGCGGAACGCGACATGGTCGATGACGCCGGTGCCCGAGAGCGCCTCCGACTGCTGGCCGACGTAGCGCTTTCGATTCTCGCTGGCCGCGGCGCCTCCCTCGGTCACGTGCACCACGTCGTTCTCTCCGAGGTACAGCCACTGCACCGGAAACTTGAAGTCCGGAGTGAACCCGGCGCGCATGCCGAGCACGCGCACGTACCACTCCACCGTCTTCGCGATGTCTGCGGTCTGCACCAGCATGTGTTCGATATGGGATAACGGCATAATGAACCTCCAGTGGTTCAATTCTGCCAGAGCCGAAGACGCTCCGCCCCGGGGTAGACTTCGCAGCGTCAAATCAAGGGTAAACAAGATGCGCGCAAGAAAATCCGGTCCGGCGCGGACCGTCGGAATGATCGGCCTGGGCATCATGGGCGGTGCGATGGCCCGCAACCTGGTCAAGGCAGGCTTTCACGTCACGGGCTTCGACGTGCGCCCCGAGGCACGCGCGGCGCTGAAACGCGCCGGCGGCACCGTTGCCGGCTCGAACACCGCGGCTGCCCAGAGCGCGCCGATCGTGATCACCTCGCTGCCGACGGTCGCGGTGCTCGAGCACGTGACCGGCGAGCTCGCCGCGTCCGGCGCAAAGGGCCTGATCGTGATCGAGACCAGCACCATGCCGATGGAAGCGCGCGAGGCGGCGCGCGCAAGGCTCGCGGCGAAAGGCATCACGCTGCTCGACTGCCCGCTCTCGGGCACCGGCGCGCAGGCGCGCACCCGCGACCTCGCGGTACTCGCGAGCGGGCCGCGTGCGAAGATCATGCAGTGCGTTGCGGTGTTCGAAGGCTTTGCGCGCTCGCACCACTACCTCGGCGAGTTCGGCAACGGCACGAAGATGAAGCTCGCCGCCAACCTGCTGGTCGCCATCCACAACGTGGCCGCCGGGGAGGCAATCACCTTCGCCCGCAAGGCCGGGCTCGACCCCGCGACGGCGCTGCGCGTGTTGACCGATGGCGCCGGCGACTCGCGCATGCTGCAGGTACGCGGGCCGATGATGGTCGCGGAGGACTATTCGGACGCCACGATGAAGGTCGAGGTCTGGCAGAAGGACATGGACATCATTGCGCGCTACGCGGCAAAAATCGGCGCGCCCACGCCGCTGCTGCTGGCGTCCGCGCCGATCTACACGGCAGCGATCGCCTCGGGCTACGCCCTGCAGGACACCGCGGTGGTATGCGAGGTGCTCGGCTCGATGGCCGGGCTGAAGAAAAAACGCGCAAAGCGCTAGAGGAGAAAAACGATGGCACTGGTGAAGATGGTCGAATACGCCGACGCCTCCCCCGAGGTAAAAGCCGTGTACGACGAAATCATGACGGCGCGCGGCAGCAACTGGATCAACAATTTCTGGAAAGTGCTGGCCCACGATCCTGCCACCCTGCGGCGCATGTGGAACAACGTGCGGCAGGTCATGGCGCCCGGCGCGCTCGACCCGCTGGTCAAGGAAATGATCTACGTCGCGGTCAGTGCGACCAACAACTGCGAGTACTGCACCTACTCGCACACGGCGTCTGCGCGGGCGAAGGGCATGAGCGATGCCATGCTGGCCGAACTTCTGGCCGTGGTCGGCCTGGCCAACGAAACCAACCGGCTGGCCAACGGCTACCGGATCGACGTGGACGCGGCGTTCAAGCCGGCAGACTGAGGCCGGCGCCGCAGTTCAGGGTTGCTGCCAGTAGGAGTAGCGCCAGCGCGTCGTGAAGCCCGCGCGCCGATACAGCGCCTGCGCCCCCGGATTGTCTTCCTGCACCTGGAGAAACGCGCGCGAGACGCCGCGCTCCAGCGCCGCCCCGGCCAATGCCGCCAGCACGCGACCGGCCAGCCCTTCGCCGCGCCGCGTGCGCGCGGTGCGCATGCCGTGCACACCGGCCCAGCCCCGGCTGAGCGCGGCGACCCCCACCGCGACCGCCGCCTGCGCTTCGCGCACGCTGGCAAACAGCGCACCGGGCGCACGCGAGAACGCACCGACCCGGTGGGCCGCATCGACCGGATCGAAGCCTTCGCCGGAGAACACCGCGGTCCATGAGGCATCGGGTGCGGCGTCGATGCGGGCCGGCGCATCGTTCGTCACGCCCCGCATTGCCTCGCAGGACGCGCTCTGCACCAGGGTCGCCTGGTCCGCGCGGTAACCGTGGCGGCGCAGCACCTCGCGCAGCGGTTCGAGCGATGGAACATCCGCGAGCCGGAATCGGGGCTGAAATCCGCGTGCCCGGTAGCGGGCTTCGACCTCCGCGATATCGAAGGGATCGCAGCGGTCGTGGCGCAGCGGCACCGCGCTTCGCGCGCGGCCTATCGTGCCGCCATCGAAAGGCAACAGCCAGTCACCGAATTCCTCGACCGCGGCCGGCGACACGCCTGCGATCGTGGCGCGTTCGATGTCCTCGATGTCGACACCCGGTGTACTCACGCCGACGCCAGCCGCACCGGGATGCGCCGCGCGCCGAAGGGCTTGCCGAATTTCCGGTAGCGCCCCGCCAGCTGCGTGCCGCAATGTGTGCACAGACCCGCATCGCTCAAGGCGTAGGTGCCGATCTCGTACCAGTCGCGCTCGATGACGACGTTTTCGCAGCGCGGGCAGTAGGTGCTTCCGCCGTCGCTGTCGTGCACGTTGCCGGTGTAGACGTAGTTGAGGCCGGCCAGCCGCCCGATTTCGCGGGCGCGCGCGAGTGTCGCCGGGGGCGTGGCCGGCACATCGGTCATCTTGTAGTCCGGATGGAAGGCACTGAAATGCAGGGGCACATCGCGTCCCAGGTGCTTCGCGATCCAGCGGCACTGTGCTTCCAGCTCCGCGTCGGAATCGTTCTTGCCCGGAATCAGCAGGGTCGTGATTTCGGTCCACACATCTGTTTCGTGCACCAGGTATTCGAGCGTCTCGAGCACCGGGGCGAGATGCGACCCCGTCTGCCGATAGTAGAAATCCTCGGTGAACGCCTTCAGGTCGACGTTGGCGGCGTCCATCTTCGCGTAGAACTCGGCGCGCGGCGCGGCGTGGATATAGCCCGCCGTCACCGCCACCGTCTTCACATCGCGCGCATGGCAGGCGTCGGCGACATCCATCGCGTACTCGGCAAAGATCACCGGATCGTTGTAGGTGAAGGCGACGCTGCGGCAGCCCATCCGTACGGCCGCGTCGGCAATCATCTCCGGCGTCGCCGCGGACTGCAGCGTGTCCATCTCGCGCGACTTCGAAATATCCCAGTTCTGGCAGAACTTGCAGGCGAGGTTGCAGCCGGCCGTGCCGAACGACAGCACGCTGGTCCCCGGATAGAACTGGTTGAGCGGTTTCTTCTCGATCGGATCGATGCAGAATCCCGAGGAGCGGTTGTAGGTGGTGAGCACCATCGCGTCGCCGTCTCGCTGGCGCACGAAGCAGGCACCGCGCTGGCCCGCGTGCAGCTTGCAGTCGCGCGGGCACAGGTCGCACTGGATGCGACCGTCTTCCAGGGTGTGCCACCAGCGTGCCGGATGGTTCATTGCGATGTGTCTGCTATTGGGACTGGAAGTCCGACTGCTTCCACTTGATCACCCGGTAGCGCGACACGCGACAGCGCGTAATCCGTGTCTCTGCAGGCAGGCCGGCCTTCTGCCGGAGATGTGCAAGGAATTGCCGCTTGTCGGGAATCTGCTCCCAGACCTGGGGCAGGAAGGTGCCGCGCCGGCCCTCGCCTTCGAGGATCAGGCCGTCTTCGAAGGGCGTGATCGCTTCGAGCAGTTCGTTCTCGTCGCCGAACCGGATCGGCTTGGCCGCCGAAAGCAGCGACACCTCGGTCTGGATCTTCGGCCACTCCGCGGCCGTGAGCGGCGCAAAGCGCGGGTCACGGAACGCCGCCGCCTGCGCGTTGGCGATGACATCGGCGGCCAGCGGACGCTGCGGCGCGAGGCTGCCGATGCAGCCGCGCAGCCGGCCATCCTCGGTCAGCGTGACGAAGCTCGCCCCCGGACGCGCGAGCCACCCCACGGACGGCACGGCAGGAGCGCTCGCCTAGCGCCCAGCGCATGGGCGATCGAAGTACGCGCGAGGCCGACCAGCACGCGTCCCGCCTCTTCGCGGGTCACGGTCGCGGAATCGTCGAGCGCAAACGCCGCATAGCCAACCACGCGGTCGCGGCTGCCGGCGCTGTCGCCCGAGTTGCACGCCGCCAGCCGGCGTATCGTCAGCCCTTTGCCACGTGCGAGCGCAAGCAGCCCGTTGAGCGGCGTCGCACCGCAGGCCTGTTCGTGGTTGAGACCTGGTTCGAACCGTGCGATGCGCGACAGCGTTTCCGCATCGATGCGTTGCGCCTCGTCGTACGCGTGGTAATGCGACAGGTCGGTGCTGATGACGATCAACGTCTCCGGTCCGCCCCACAGGCGCTCCAGAACCTCGGCGACCTGAGTCGGGGTCGCAGCGCCGACGGCCAGCGGCACCAGGGAAAAGGTTCCCAGCATGCGCTGCAGGAACGGGAGCTGGACCTCGAGCGAGTGTTCCATGGCGTGTGCCGCCGTACTGGTCACGACCTGCGGCAATCCCGCCAGTGCCTGAACGGCGCCGGCATCGACCGGTATCCGGCCTAGCGGCGTGTCGAACGCATCGACCCCCGGCAGGGCCAGGCCGCGCACCGCCACGCGGTGCACCGGTCCGAGCAGGACCACGCGACGGATCTGGTCCCGTGCGCTTGCCAGTTCGTCGTAGGCGTGCGCGGCGGTACCGCCGGAATAGATGTACCCGGCGTGCGGCACGACCAGCACCTTGGGGTGACCGAAGCGGATCTCGAGGCTGTCGACCCCCTCGAGCAGTTCGTCCACCTCCCGCAGCAATGCCTTGGGATCGGCGGGATAGAAGGTGCCGGCGACGGCTGGAGGACGATGGCTGGTCATGGCACTCAGATGGGTCCTGACAAGAGACTTTTCTAGTCCTCCGTTCAGTCGCCGTCAAGCCGGACGCACGCACCGCCCGCGACGCCCTAGGAGTGCGTAATCGCCTCGTAGCGTCCGGCCCGCTCGAGGTGCGGAATGCAGTTGAAACTGACCAGGCGGATCGAACGCGGGCTCACGAACAGTTCGCAGAAGGCCGAGTTCCGGAACTGCAGGTTGAGTTCGATCGCGGTTTTCGCGGGCGCCTGCAGCAGGTCGGCGACCCCGCGCGAGATCGCGCCACCGGAACTCGCCGCCAGAACGACCGCGTC
Organism: uncultured beta proteobacterium; assembly: GCA_963844255.1. Classification (GTDB taxonomy): domain Bacteria; phylum Pseudomonadota; class Gammaproteobacteria; order Burkholderiales; family SG8-39; genus SZAS-79. The sequence goes on along the minus strand of CAWJNP010000017.1, from coordinate 109,069 downwards.
GGCCGGCAGGTCCGCACAGGCCGCGCGCATCGCGTCGGCCACCCGGTCGCCGAACTCGCGCCAGGTTTCAGGCAGCGGCCCCGTGAGTTTGTCCTCGGACCAATCGGCAAGCGCCGCCTTGATGATGCGATAGAAGCCGCGGACGTCGCCGGTCGCGCGCGCGCGGTTCCAGCCCTCGCCCAGATAGGCCTTGCACAATGCATCGCCCGAGTACTCGTTCCAGCCCGCGTGCTCGACGGCCGACATTCCGTGTCCCTGCGTTCCCATCGCATCGAGTATCGCGCGGGCGGTCTGGCGCTGGCGGTCGAGCGTCCCGCAGACCGCACGAGAGAACACGATGCCGCGCGCCGCAAAATGCTCACCCAGCCAGGTCGACTGCTGTTCTCCGAGTTCGCTCAGCTTGTCGTAGTTCTCCGCGGCAAACGAGGCCTGGCCGTGGCGCACGAGGTAAAGCGTCGTCATGGTGCGTTTCCCTTGATTGACTTTCCGTCATCGAGCAGTTCGACCATGCCGGCGAGCGCACGCTGCACCGATTGCTCGCGCACGCTGTCGCGGTCGCCCGAAAAATGCCGCGTTTCCGAGCGCGGCATGGATTCACCGCTGCGCGCCCAGGCGAAGCACACCGTGCCCACGGGCTTCGCGCGCGACCCGCCGCCCGGTCCCGCGATGCCCGTGATCGACACGGAAAATGTGCCGGGACTCGCCGCAAGCGCGCCGAGCGCCATGGCGCGCGCCGTCTCCTCGCTGACGGCGCCATGCGCTTCCAGCGTGGCGGCGGAAACCTTGAGCATCTCCCGCTTCGCGTCGTTCGAGTACGTGACGAAGGCGCGGTCGAACCATTCCGAGCTGCCTGCGATCGCCGTGATCGCCGCCGCCACCCCGCCGCCGGTGCAGGATTCCGCGGTGACCAGGATCTCGCCCCTGGCCTTCAGCAGCCGGCCGGCCTCGGCTGCGAGCGTGTGTTGTGTCGATTCACCGTCCATTGCTCCGTCCTCAGAACCAGATGCGTTTGATGATGGCCAGCGCCAGCAGGGTGTAGCCCGCGGCAAGGATGTCGTCGAACATCACGCCGAAACCGCCCTTCATGCGCTTTTCCAGTTCGCGGATCGGCGAGGGCTTCACCACGTCGAAGAAGCGGAAAAGGAAAAACGCGCCCGCCTGCCACCCGGGTTCGTCCGGTGCCACGACGAGGATCAACAGGAAGGCGACGACCTCGTCCCAGCACATGCCGCCGTGGTCCGCGATACCCAGGTGTCTGCCGGTGACGCCGCAGGCCCACACGCCGATCGCAAACAGCAGGACGATCAGTGCGAGCATCTCGAGCGTACCCAGGTGCGGCGAAGTCACCCAGTACACGGGAAAGCCGACGAGGGTTCCGACGGTGCCCGGTGCAAAGCGCGACACGCCCGCGCCGAATCCGAGCGCGACAAAATGTGCGGGATGATTGAACGCGAATTTGAAGCCGGGGCGCAGGATCATGAAAGACAGACTCAGGCGAAGTGGTCGAAGCCGCGCGCGGCAGGCATCGTGTTTCCGTCGGCATCGAGGATCGCAAGGCCCGCCTCGCCCGGAACGATCGCGCCCACACGGCTCAATGCGAGTCCGAGCTCGCGCCCGAGCGCCTCGATCGCCAGACCGTGCTCAACCGGTGCGGTAAATACAAGCTCGTAATCGTCTCCGCCTGAGAGCACGCAGTCGCGCTCAAGCGTGCGCATGGCCTCGCCCTGCCCGAGCCGGGCGAAGGCGCCGGGCCGCGGAATGCGCGTGTAGTGGACGCGCGCACCGACCCCGGAGCGTTCCAGCACATGCGCGAGGTCGCCCGCAAAACCGTCGGACACGTCGATCGCGGCGCTCGCCAGCCCGCGCAGACGTTCGCCGAGCGCCACACGCGGCTGCGGCTCGTGGAGCCGTGCCAGCGACGCCTGCGCATCTCCCGCATCGAGCGGCACACCATCGAGCGCGTGCGCGAGCCCGAGCGCGGCTCCGCCGAGTTCGCCCGACACCCAGATTTCGTCGCCTGCACGGGCGCCCGAGCGGCGCAACGCGCGACCGGCCGGTACTTCGCCCATGATCGTGACCGAAATGTTGCGCGGACCGCGCGTGGTATCGCCTCCGACCAGGTCGACGCCAAACCGGGCCGCGAGCGCAAAGAAGCCAGCCGAAAACTGCTCGAGCCATGCGTCGTCGGCGTCGGGCAGCGCGAGCGCGAGTGTCGCCCAGCGCGGTGTCGCACCCATGGCGGCCAGGTCCGACAGGTTCACGGCCAGCGACTTGTGTCCGAGCATGCGGGCGTCCGCGCCGGCGGAAAAATGCCGGCCTTCCACCAGCATGTCGGTGGACACGGCGAGTTCCATCCCGGGTGCGGTGCGCAACAGCGCGCAATCATCCCCGACACCAAGTACGGCACCCGGCGCAGGCCGGTCAAAGTGGCGCTTGATCAGGGAAAATTCCGAACTCACCGGGAAACGCGCCGCGACCGCGAACACTGAACCGGCGCGCTACTGCAGCGGCTCGGCCGCGCGTGAGGCGGCCCCGCGAGCGCGGCCGAATTCGCCGGGCCGGAGGCTGGCAGCCAGCTTCTCGAGCACGCCATTGACGAATTTATGGCCATCGGTGCCGCCGAAACTCTTGCCCAGTTCGATGGCCTCGTTGACGATGACCTTGAACGGGGTGTGGTGTTCCGCGCAAAGTTCGAACGTGCCGATGTACAGGATCGCACGCTCGACCGGGGATAGCGAAGCGAAGCTGCGGTCCAGATGCGGCGCGATCAGGCCCTCGAGCTCCGCCGAACGCTCGGCAACCCCCCGCACGAGCGTCTCGGCAAGCGCTGCGTCCGCACGCTCGAAACCCTCATAGCCCTTGACCTGTTCGACGATCTCGCCCGGCGTGCTGCGCGACATCTGCCAGGCATACAGTGCCTGCAGGGCAAATTCGCGCGCGCGACGCCGCGCGGTCTTCGCGCGCGTATTGCCGCCCGAAGCTGGTTTGTCGCTCATTTCGGCTGACGCACGATGTCGGCCCGCAGGCGCGCCATCTCCACCGCGACCCGCGCCGCTTCGGCGCCCTTGCCCATGCGCGCCTCGGTCTGTGCCTCGTTCTCCGTGGTCAGGATGCCATTGGCCACGGGCACGCCGGTCTCGAGCTGCACGTCCATCACGCCGCGCGAGGACTCGTTCGAGACGATTTCGAAATGATAGGTTTCGCCGCGGATCACCACGCCCAGCGCAACCAGCGCGTCGTAGCGCCCGGACTGCGCGAGCCACTGCAGGGCCGGCGGAATCTCGAGGGCACCGGGCACGTGCACGCTGGAGACGTCCTCGGCGCGTACACCGAGGCGTGCGAGTTCCTCCTGCGCGCCGGCGAGCAGCCGTTCGCAGAACGACTCATTGAAACGGCTGACCACGAGCCCAACGCGCAGGCCCGCCCCGTCCAGATCGGCTGCCGCGCCGGCGATCCCCACTCAGGCGCCGCGCTTGGGCAGGTCGGCGTAGCCGATCACTTCGAGGCCGAATCCGGTCATGCTCGGCATCTTGCGCGGCGCGGCCAGGAGCCGCATGCGACCGACGCCGAGGTCGCGCAGGATCTGCGCGCCGATTCCGTAGGTGCGCAGGTCGGCGCTGCGGTCCGACCGCCGCGATGCACGCGCATCCGGGGAGTCGTCAGACAGACGTGCCTCGAGCGCATCGTCGGATTGCGAGCAATTGAGGAGCACCATTACGCCCCGCCCGCTGGCGGCGATCGCGGCGAGTGCCTCGCTCACGCCCCAGGTATGCACGCCGGTGCCGGTTTCGAGCAGGTCGATCACCGACAGGGGCTCGTGCACGCGCACCAGCGTCTCCGCGTCCGCGCTGATCTCGCCGCGCACCAGTACGAGGTGGCTTGCGCCCGTGGGCTTGTCGCGAAATGCAATCAGCTTGAATCGCCCGCTGGCGGTTTCGATCTCCCGCTCCACGGTGCGGCGCACCAGCGATTCGTTGGCGCTGCGGTAGTGAATGAGGTCCGCGATGGTCCCGATGCGCAGCTTGTGTTCGGCCGCGAACTCGATCAGGTCGGGCAGGCGCGCCATCGTGCCGTCGTCCTTCAGGATCTCGCAGATGACCGCAGCCGGGCGTCAGCCCGGCGAGCGCGGCGAGATCGCAGCCGGCTTCGGTGTGGCCTGCGCGCACCAGCACGCCGCCCGGCTGCGCCATGATCGGGAACACATGGCCGGGCTGCACGATGTCCGAGGGCTTGGCGTCCTTCGCGACCGCCACCTGCACCGTGCGCGCGCGGTCGTGGGCCGAAATTCCGGTGGTCACGCCCTCGGCGGCTTCGATCGCCAGAGTGAAATTGGTGCCCAGCGCCAGCCGGTTGTCGCGCACCATGAGCGGCAGGGCGAGTTGGCGGCAGCGTTCCTCGGTCAGCGTGAGGCAGACGAGACCGCGCGCGAACTTCGCCATGAAGTTGATCGACTCGGGCGTGACGTGCTCTGCAGCGAGCACCAGATCGCCCTCGTTTTCGCGGTCTTCCTCGTCGACGAGCACGACCATGCGGCCGGCTTTGATCTCGGTGATGATCTCGGTGACTGGACTGATGGATGTGGATTCGCGCCGCATGAAACGCTCCGGAGTCTGCGGGGGCAGACTGAGCCCCGAATTATAGCGCCGCAACAAAATAAAACGGGGCGCAGCGCGCCCCGTCATCCGACCAACAGCGAAACTCAGGCCGGCTTGGCTTCCGCGGCGACAGGCGCCGCGGGCGCCTCGGCCGTCAGGATCTCGCCTGCAGCCTCTGCCTGTGCGCGCGTGCCGAGCTTTTCCTTGATCCGTGCCGACTTGCCGGAACGCTGGCGCAGGTAGTAGAGCTTGGCGCGGCTGACGTCGCCGCGACGCTTGACTTCGATCGAAGCGATGATCGGCGAATGCGTCTGGAAGGTACGCTCGACGCCCTCGCCGGAGGAGATCTTGCGCACGATGAACGAGGAGTTGATGCCGCGGTTCTTCTTCGCGACCACCACGCCTTCGAATGCCTGTACGCGCTTTCTCTCGCCCTCGACCACCTTGACGCTGACGATGACGGTGTCGCCGGGGACAAAATCGGGAATCGTCTTGCCTATCCGCGCGATTTCTTCCTGCTCGAGTTTCTGGATCAGATTCATCATTTCTCTCCGTTACCTGCTTCCCGTCGGAACTCTTCCAACAGGCTCTTTTCCTCAACCGTCAGATCGCGTGCTGCAATCAGATCGGGCCTTCTGTTCAACGACCGTCCCAGCGCCTGCTTCAATCGCCAGCGCCGGATCAACTCGTGATGCCCCGACATCAGCACCTCCGGCACCTTCATTTCCGACCACGCTTCCGGCCGCGTGTACTGCGGGCAATCCAGCAGTCCGGCAGCGAACGACTCCTCCACCGCCGACTGCCCGTCACCCAGCGCGCCAGGCAACTGCCTTACCACTGCATCGATCAGCACCATCGCCGCAAGCTCGCCGCCCGACAGCACGTAGTCACCGACCGACACTTCCTCATCGACGCACTTCGCGATCAAGCGCTCGTCGATGCCTTCGTACCGTCCGCAGAGCAGCGTCACCGCCGGTTCTGCCGCGAGGCGCATCACTTTCGCGTGATCGAGCCTTGCGCCCTGCGGCGACAGGTAGATCACCCTGCCACCCCCGGCTGCCTTCGCAGCCGCTATCGCCTTCTCCAGCGGCTCGGCCAGCATCACCATGCCGGGCCCTCCGCCGTACGGCCGATCATCGATCGTCCGGTAGTTATCCGTTGTGAAATCTCGCGGATTCCACGTATTCAACTGCCACAGCCCCGTCTCCAGCGCCCGACGCGTGATGCCGCTGTGCGTCACCGCCTCGAACATCTCGGGAAACAGCGTGATCGCGTCGAACCTGATCATTCCTTCACCAGCCCCGCATCACCAGTCTGCCTCCCACTCCACCTCGATGCGCCGCGCCTTCAGGTCCACGCTCTGCACCGCGGTCCAGGGGATCAATCGCTTAACCTCCCCCGCTTCTCCGGCAACGACGTCAATCACATCCTGCGCGCCGTTGCTGAACATCTCCTTCACTACGCCGAGGGCTGTGCCCCCGGTATTCACCACCGCCAGACCGACCAGATCCGACCAGTAGTAGCTTCCGTCATCCGGCTCGGGCAGCGTCTCGCGGAGTACCGCAACTTCGCAGCCCTTAAGTTTCAGTGCGGCGTCCCGGTCAGTCAGCCCTTCCAGCTGGGCCACCACCTGGGTGGTGTGCAACCGCGCTTCAAGCACCTTGTATTCCTTCCACTCGCCCTCGCGACCGACCAGCCAGGTCTCGTATGTGGCGAGCGTTTCGGGGTCCTCGGTGTACGGATCTACCCGCACGCCACCACGCACACCCCATGAGCCGAAGATCCGGCCCATCGTCACGGTTTTCGAGGTCAGGCTGCTTTGGTCGCTGCGGCGCCCGTGGTCGCCGCCATGCGGCCGAACTGCTTGACCAGGCGGTTCACGGTCGGGGAGAGCTGCGCGCCCACGCCCGTCCAGTGCTTCACGCGCTCGACATTCACGCGCAGCGCCTCGCGGCCGGCCGGCGCCTTCGGATCATAGAAACCGACGCGCTCGATGAAGCGGCCATCGCGCGGATCGCGCGAGTCGGCCACGACCATGTTGTAGAAGGGGCGATGCTTGGCGCCACCGCGCGCCAGACGAATAACAACCATAGTGAACTCCGGGTTCGTCGGAAACGAAAGGCGCGGATTATACGCACCGGTCCGGACACTTAGCCAGCTTTTTCGAGGATTAAAGCTAAGCAATAGCCTATTCACTTGACACAAAGTTCACTTAGCTTAAAAATCCTCGGCATGCCTACCATCCGGATCGACGACGAAGTGTTCGAAGGCCTCAAGCAACTGGCCGAGCCGTTCGTGGATACGCCCGCCGCGGTGATCCGCAGACTGTTGATTGAAAAGGGAATCTTAAGAGCGGAGCCCCCCAGGGTGAAAGCACTGCTCCGGATCCCTCCTTCGCCTGAGAGAGTGCTTACTCCGCAACTCACGCCGCAAGCGATTTACGAGCAGTTCCTGCTTGCCACCCTGGCGCAAGACTTTGGCGGCCGCGGGGGCAAGCGCGAAGTCACCCAGGCCACCATCCAGAAGATGGTCAAGCAGGGCTTCATCAGCCCTGCCGACCTGGAACTCGTGGCCACGGGTGAGACAAAGGCGGAGAACACCATCACGTGGGGACGCAACGCGCTCAAGAACCGTGGGCTCATTGGCCGCGGTTCGCGCCGTGGCATCTGGGAACTCACCGAAGAAGGCATGGAAGCGGGCAGGGCCGTTGAGTTGCCCAAGCCCGATAAACTGTAAACGTCTTCTCCGCGGTATTCGAGCGCAATCTGGCCGGGGACGAAGGACTGGATTGCGACCGGCCGGTTCCGACCTATTCTGTTGAAAAACTCTCTCGTGCATTGAATTTTTTCGGATGCAATTTGTCTGAATTTTCAGTGCATTGACGGAGGGCTGCGAGATGATGGGACAGAATGGTGGCGGCCAAGATCGCCTGTTCTACTCGTTCAATCTTGAGGACCATGTTCCTCAGAATCACCTCTTACGCGGCATTGATCGGTTCCTCGACCTGAGCGACCTGCGCCGCCACCTCGCGCCGTACTACAGCCACACGGGCCGCCCGTCGATCGATCCGGAGTTGATGATCCGGATGCTGGTGGTGGGTTACTGCTTTGGCATTCGTTCGGAGCGGCGGCTGTGCGAGGAAGTACATCTGAATCTGGCGTACCGCTGGTTCTGCGGCCTGGGTCTTGAAGACGAGGTGCCGGATCACTCGACGTTCTCAAAGACACGGCATGGTCGGTTCCGCGAGAGCGATGCCCTGCGGCACGTCTTTGAGAATGTGCTGCGTCGCTGCATGACGGAGGGGCTGGTCGGTGGCGAGGGGTTTGCGATCGATGCCAGCGTAGTGAAGGCCGATGCCAACCGCGCCCGCGGGGTGCCTGGCGAACAGACCGTCGACTGGAAAGTCGGTGAAGCGTCGTCGCGCGCGGTGCGTGAGTATCTTGCGGCGATAGAAGAAGCCAACCCAACCGAGGCGTCGGTGCCTAAATCGGTATCGCTTACGGATCCCGCGGCACGCTACACCGCTGCGCCGGGCGGCCCGGCGTTCTATGCCTACTCCACCAACTATCTGGTGGATGTTCAGGCCGGCATCATTGTGGACGTGGAGGCGACTCCTGCGTTCCGGACCAGCGAGGTGAACGCGACCCGCACGATGATTGACCGTGTCGAGGAGCGGTTCGATCTGAAGCCAACCAGACTCATTGGAGACACGGCCTACGGCGCGGCGGAACTGCTGGGCTGGATGGTCAAGGACAAGGCGATCGAACCCCACGTCCCGGTTTGGGACAAGACACAACGCCAAGACGAGACCTTGTCCAGCAGCGAGTTCCATTGGGACGAGCAGGCCGATCAATACCGTTGCCCGCAAGGCCATGCGCTGCGCAGCCAGTGGCGCCCGTTCAAGATCCTGCGCTCGCGCATCACTCAAGCCAACACCATCCTCTATCGATCGAGTCAATCGGATTGCGCAGCCTGCCCGGTCAAATCCCGGTGCTGTCCGAACACGCCGGTTCGCAAGATCGCTCGCAGCGTCCATGAGGCAGCTCGAGAAGTTGCACGTGGCGTCGCCCGAACGGACGAATACCAGCAGTCACGCAAGGACAGAAAGAAAGTCGAAATGCTGTTTGCGCATCTCAAGCGCATCCTGAAGCTCGATCGATTGCGATTACGAGGTCTGAGCGGTGCGAAAGACGAGTTTCTAATGGCAGCAACGGTTCAAAATCTACGACGAATGGCGAAGCGGCTCTTCCCGATTGCGCAAAAAGGCGGTTTGGTACCCACATAACAGCGGACAGGGTGGCCGCAATCGAGAAAATTGGTCTCCATACCAATCAAATTGCCCAGCGCCTCTGAAAAATCTCAGCCCGTCACTAACCAAACATCGAGTTTTTCAACAGAATAGGCCGAAAGCAGACGTCCGCGAGCAATGCTCAGACGCGCTTATAACGACAATCCGCTGATCGCCTGCCAGGAAAAAACGCAATTAAAAGTCTAACTTTTATTTCTAAAAGTCCACTTCTGGTGCGGCTTCCAAGGGAGTTATTGTACTAAATTTGACAACAACAGGCCTATCCATTTCGGCGATACGCGTATCCCTTACCGCATGCCGGGCATCATGCCCTTCATCGAACGCATCATCTTGGCCATGCCGCCCTTCTGCATCTGCTTCATCATTTTCTGCATCTGCTCGAACTGCTTGAGCAAGCGGTTGACTTCCTGAACCTGCACGCCGGCGCCGGTGGCGATGCGGCGCTTTCTGCGACGCCTTGAGCAGGTCCGGATGCGCGCGCTCCTGCGCGGTCATCGAATTGATGATGCCCTCGATGCGCCGAATCTGCTTGTCGTCCTGCATCTGCGCGGGGTTCACCTGTCCGGCCAGCTGGGCCGGCAGCTTGTCCAGCAGCGCCGACATGCCGCCCATCTTGCGCATCTGTGTGATCTGCATCTTGAAATCTTCGAGGTCGAAGCCCTTGCCCTTGCTGCATCTTCTCGGCAAGTTCGATCGCGGCTTCCTGATCGACGCCCTTGCGCGCCTCCTCGACCAGCGACACGATGTCGCCCATGCCGAGGATCCGGCTCGCCATGCGCTCGGGATGGAACGGCTCCAGCGCCGCGAGCTTCTCCCCGACGCCGACGAACTTGATCGGTTTGCCGGTGACGTGCCGCACCGACAGCGCGGCGCCGCCGCGCGCATCGCCGTCGAGCTTGGTGAGGATGACGCCGGTCAGCGGCAGCGTTTCGTTGAAGACGCGCGCGACATTGACCGCATCCTGACCCTGCATCGCATCGACCACGAACAGGGTTTCGGCGGGCTTCAACTGCGCGTGCAGCGCGGCGATCTCGCTCATCATCGCCTCGTCGATCGCGAGGCGGCCCGCCGTGTCGACGATCAGCACGTCGTGGTAGTGCGTCCGTGCGAACTCCACCGCGTTGCGGGCGATGTCGAGCGGCTTCTCGCCGGGCGTCGGATGCGAAGAAATCCGCGTCCACCTGCGCGGCCACCGCCTTCAGCTGATCGATCGCCGCGGGACGATAGACGTCACACGATACGACGAGCACCTTCTTCTTCTGTTCGCGCAGATACTTCGCGAGCTTGCCGGTCGTCGTGGTCTTGCCGGAGCCCTGCAGACCGGCCATCAGGATCACCGCCGGCGGCAGGACGGCAAGATCGAGCGGGACGTTGGCCTCGCCCATGAGGCGCGTGAGTTCGCGATGCACCACCCCGATCAGGGCCTGCCCGGGCGAAAGGCTGCCGACCACCTCCTCGCCCATCGCCTTGTCCTTCACCGCCGCGACGAAGTCCTTCACGACCGGCAGCGCGACGTCGGCCTCGAGCAGCGCCACGCGCACCTCGCGCAGCGCCTCCTGCACGTTGGCTTCGGTCAGGCGCGCCTCGCCGCGTATCGTCTTTACGATGCGCGCAAGGCGGTTCGTCAGGTTATCGAGCATCGGTGGCCATGGGGTGTGCGAGGCGCAGCAGAAACCTGCGCAGTGGTAGACTCAAGGGATGCCGGACATTGTACTTCACCTCGCCGTGAGCGCCTTCTACGGCGGGCTGGCGCTGCACTTCTGGCGCACGCGCTGGCGGCCCCGGCCTGCGGCTGCGGGCGACGGCGGCATGACCGCACTCGAACGGTCGGCACTGCTGCTGCCCATCGCTGCTGCACGGCTGGCTGCTGCATCAGGACCTGATCGCACCTGAACAGCTGCGTTTCGGTTTTGGCCAGGCGCTCTCGGTGATGCTCTGGCTCGGGCGTCCTGATCTACTGGATCGAGAGCCTGTTCTACAGCCTCGAGGGCATGCAGCCCCTGATCCTTCCGCTCGCTGCAATCGTCGTGCCGCTGCCGGCGATATTTCCGGGCATCGCGGTCGCGCACGCCGCCTCGTTCGAATTTCGCCTGCACCTGATTCTCGGCATGGCCGCGTACAGCGTATTCACGATCGCGATGCTGCACGCGCTGCTGATGGCGCTGGCGGAGCGCTCGCTGCACAAGACGCGCAACCCCGGGGACAGCCCGCTCGGGAGCCCGCTTGGCGGCCCGCTCGCCGGACTTCCGCCGCTCCTGACCCTCGAGCGCCTGCTGTTTCGCCTCATCGCGCTGGCGTTCGTGCTGCTCACGCTGACGCTGGCAACCGGCGCGGTGTTCTCGGAGTCCCTCTTCGGGCGGCCATTGCGCTTCGACCACAAATCCCTGTTTGCGGTCTTCTCCTGGTTCACCTTCGCGATCCTCCTTGTCGGGCGATATGCCCGCGGATGGCGCGGACGCGTGGCGCTGCGGTTCACCCTGCTCGGGTTCGTCATGCTGCTGCTTGCCTACGTCGGCAGCCGCTTTGTGCTCGAAGTCGTCTTGCAGCGCGTCTGAGCAGGCGGCATGGACGACGTCCCCTTAAGCTGGCAATTCGCGACGCTGGCGGTGCTGCTGGTGATCTCGGGATTTTTCTCGATCGCCGAAACCAGCATGATGGCGCTCAACCGCTACCGGCTGAAGCACCTCGTCGGTCTGGGCCACACCGGCGCGAAACGCGCGGCTGCGCTGCTTGCGCAGACACACAGGCTGCTCGGCGTGATCCTGTTGTGCAACAACCTGGTGAATGCCGCGGCCGCAACGCTGGTCTCCCTGATTACGATCCAGCTCTTCGGCGAGAGCCAGATCGCGCTCGGACTGGGCACGCTCTCGGTCACATTCCTCATCCTCGTGTTTTCCGAAATCACACCCAAGGTGATCGGCGCGGCGTATGCCGAACGCGTCGCCCTGCCGATTTCCTATGTCCTCGGCCCGTTGCTGAGGCTGTTTTCGCCGGTCGTCTGGTTCGTGAACCTGTTCGTCGCCGGCCTTCTGAAGATCCTGCGTGTCGATCCCTCGAAGGGCAACGAGCCGCAGCAGCTGTCTACCGACGAAATCCGCACGCTGGTGCTCGAATCCGGACGTTTCATGCCGAAAAAGCACCGCTCGATCCTCGTGAACCTGTTCGACCTGGGCAGCATCTCGGTGCAGGACATCATGCTGCCGCGCGCGAAGATCGAATCGATCACGCTGGAGGACGATCTCGAGGACATCGCGCACCAGCTCGCCACCGCCTATCACATGCGGCTGCCGGTGTTCAGCGACCATGGCGACAACGTCGTCGGCGTGCTTCATCTGCGCAAGGTTCTCGGGCTGCTGCACTCGGGCGAGCTGACGCGGAAGGGGATCGAGGAACTCGCCGACGAACCCTACTTCGTGCCGGCCTCGACGGCGGTGCTCGCGCAGCTGCAGTATTTCCAGGAGAACTCCGAACGCCTCGCACTCGTGGTCGACGAGTACGGCGAACTCATGGGTCTGGTGACACTCGAGGACATCATCGAGGAGATCATCGGAAAATTCACCACGTCGCTGCCGAGCGCACAGGGCAAGACAGCGTGGAACGCCGCGGGCGAGGCGAACGCCGATGGCGCCACGCCGGTACGCGAACTCAACCGCGCGCTGGGTCTGACGCTACCGACCGACGGACCCAAGACCCTGAACGGACTCATCCTCGAACACCTTCAGGATATTCCGGAAGCCGATGTCAGCATCCGCATCGGCGACGTCGCCATGGAGATCCTTCACACCCAGGGTCGGGCCGTAAAGTCGGTGCGGATTTTCAAGCCTCCAGAACCCGCCGCAGACGCGCCCGGCAACCCCTGAGAGAGCACCCGTCCGGATTCATTCCAGGACCTTAAAAACACAATCATCTCAGTCTGTTATCGCAGATACCTGAGGCTTTACAAAAGTCCACTCTCAGGGCATCATCAACGCTCAGAATCAACGCTTTCGCGGGAACGTGTTGATGAGCGCAAGGTTTTCCACCGCCGGTACATTCCACTCAAAAGTGAGGGCGCGCGTGATTCTTGTCACCGTACAAAGCCGCCCGGGCGGTCTATGCTCCCCCGGAACGTGCGCAGACACGGCGGCGCCGGACAATTTCGTGCCCCGCAGGAAAGACTGAGGAACTGACTATGGCAACGGCAGCGGCAAGCAAGGTCAAAGAGATCAATTATCAGTGGGAGGGCAAGGACAAGTCCGGCAAGATCGTGCGCGGGGACATCCGGGCCACCGGCGAAAACGTCATCAAGGCCACGCTGCGCCGCCAGGGTGTCATGGTCACCAAGATCAAGAAGCAGCGGATGGGCGGTGGCGGCAGCGTTTCGGAAAAGGACGTGACGCTGTTCTCCCGCCAGCTTGCGACCATGATGAAGGCCGGCGTCCCGCTCCTTCAGGCGTTCGACATCGTCGGCAAGGGCGCATCGAATCCGGCCGTCATGAAGCTGCTGATGGACGTGAAGATGGAAGTCGAGACCGGCTCTCCGCTGGCCGCCGCGTTCCGCAAGTACCCGCAGTACTTCGATCCCCTGTTCTGCAACCTCGTCGCGGCAGGCGAACAGGCGGGGATTCTGGAGACACTGCTCGATCGCCTCGCGACCTACAAGGAAAAGACGCTCGCGATCAAATCCAAGATCAAATCCGCGCTGTTCTACCCGGTCGCGATCATCGTCGTCGCGTTCGTCATCACAGCGGTCATCATGATCTTCGTGATCCCCGCGTTCAAGCAGGTGTTCGCCAACTTCGGCGCCGACCTGCCGATGCCGACGCTGGTGGTTCTGGCGATTTCAGAAGTCTTCGTGGCCTACTGGTACCTCATTTTCGGAATCGCGGGCGGGGGCGTGTACGGATTTCTCGCCCTGTGGAAGAAGTCGCTCGCCGTGCAGATATTCATGGATCGGCTGGCACTGAAGATGCCGGTCTTCGGAGAACTCATCCGCAAGGCGACCGTCGCCCGCTGGACGCGAACCTGCTCGACGATGTTCGCCGCCGGCGTGCCCCTGGTCGAGGCGCTGGATTCGGTTGGCGGCGCGTCGGGCAACTGGGTTTACATGAATGCGACCAAACAGATCCAGAGCGAGGTTTCGACCGGTACCGCGCTGACCGTTGCGATGGTCAACGCGAAGGTGTTTCCGAACATGGTGCTTCAGATGGTGTCGATCGGCGAGGAAACCGGCGCACTTGACGCGATGCTCGGCAAGGTCGCTGACTTCTACGAGGCCGAGGTCGACGACGCGGTCGATGCGCTGTCCTCCCTGATGGAACCGATGATCATGGTCGTGCTGGGCGTACTCATCGGTGGCATGGTGATTGCGATGTATCTGCCGATCTTCAAGATGGGTCAGGCGGTCTGATGCGGGAAGCATGACCGCCCTCGCCTGGCTGGCCCAAACGTCGGTTTTCCCATGGGCCGCCTTGGCGTTCGGGCTTTGCGTGGGTTCCTTTCTCAACGTGGTGATCCATCGGCTCCCGAAGATGATGGAACGGGAGTGGAAGGAACAGTGTGCAGAGATGGGAACAGGGGAACCTGACGGTTCCCCCGTACCCCCGCCCCACCCCGGCACTGCGGCACCCCAGGAGCGCTACAACCTGATCGTTCCTCGATCGGCCTGTCCGCATTGCGGGCACAGAATCACGGCGCTGGAAAACATCCCGCTGGTTTCCTACGCATTTCTGCGCGGCAAGTGTTCCGGCTGCAGCGCGCACATCAGCCTGCGTTACCCGCTGGTCGAACTTGCCGCCGGACTGGCTGCGGGCTACGCGGCAATGCGGTTCGGATATTCGGCGGCGGGATTCGGGGCAATGCTGTTCGCGTGGGCCTTGATCGCGCTGGCGGCGATCGACTACGACACACAACTGCTGCCTGACGACATCACGCTGCCGCTGCTCTGGACCGGTCTGCTCTTCAATCTTGGTGGAACCTTCGTGCCCCTCGGCACTGCGGTCGTCGGCGCCGTTGCAGGCTATCTTTCCCTCTGGAGCGTGTACTGGCTGTTCAAGTTCGCCACGGGCAAGGACGGCATGGGCTACGGCGACTTCAAGCTGCTCGCTGCGATCTGCGCATGGCTCGGCTGGCAGGCACTGGCGCTTGTCATCCTGCTGTCCTCTGTGGTGGGTGCGGTCGTCGGCATCGCGCTGATGGTGTTCACGCGACACGGTCGCGACAAGCCCATCCCGTTTGGACCGTACCTCGCTGCGGCAGGCTTCATCGCGCTTTTCTGGGGCGATGCGATCAGCCGCAACTATCTGCCTACCCTCTCCTGACGTGTTGCACCGCTCTCCCGGCAGCCCATCCATGGTGTATGTAGTCGGACTGACAGGTGGCATCGGCAGCGGCAAGAGTGCCGTGGCAGACCTGTTTGCCGCGCAGGGCGCGGCGATCGTGGACACCGATCTGATCGCGCACGCACTGACGCGCCCCGGCGGTCCGGCGATCGAACCGCTGCGGCAGCTGTTCGGCGATTCCTGCATCGCAGCAGATGGATCGATGGACCGCAAGAAAGTGCGCGACCTGGTCTTCGTCGATTCATCGGCGAAACTCAAGCTGGAAGGCCTGCTGCACCCGATGATCCGGGAGGCGTCGCAACGCGGCATTGCCGCTGCCGCCGGCGCACCGTATGTGATTCACGTAGTGCCACTGCTCATCGAATCGCCGGATTACCGCAGCAGGGTGCAGCGCGTTCTGGTGGTCGACTGTGCCGAAGACATTCAGATCGCGCGCGTGAAAAAGCGCAGCGGGCTTTCCGAAAATGAAGTCCGCCGCATCATCGCCGCCCAGATTCCACGTGCCCGGCGGCTCGCAGCCGCCGACGATGTGATCGACAACAGCGGGTCTGTAGAGGCACTGCCGGCCATGGTCGGCGCACTGCACAACCGCTATGCGGCGCTCGCCGCAAAGGCGCGTGCCAGTGCGTAGAACCCCGCCCATTCCGGCGCGCGTGTTGCCTGCAACGCGCAATTGCTTCAAAATTCAGCGATTTACTGCCTATCCTTGGCGCAAGCCCGGGTTGACGACTGCGCGGCCGTGATCACTTACGAGTACCCGCTCAACGAACGCATCCGGACGCTCCTGCGCTTGGAGGATCTGTTCGGCCGCTCGGGCTATTTCATCGGTCGGTCCGAGGCGCAGGATCACCACGTCGCGCTGTTGACGCTTTTCGAGATCATGGAGGTCGCCAGCCGGGCCGACCTGAAGTCCGATCTGCTGCAGGAGCTGGAGCGCCAGAAGCAGGTCCTGCGCGCGTTTCGGAACAATCCGGAAATTTCCGAGGAAGCACTCAACCAGGTGCTCTCCGATATGGAGCGCGCCTCGACGGCGCTGTTCGGCATGACCGGCCGGATCGGCCAGTACCTGCGTGAAAACGAGTGGCTGATGTCGATCAAGCAACGCACCGGGATTCCGGGCGGGGCATGCCAATTCGACCTGCCCTCCTACCATTACTGGCTGCACAAGCCGGCGGAAGAGCGTGTGGGGCAGCTGTCGGGATGGACCAGTCCACTGCATCCGCTGCGCGATGGTTCCGCCATCATCCTGCGCATACTGCGCGAATCGGGCAAACCCGCGCAGCTCGTTGCACCGCAGGGCACGTTCCAGCAGATGCTGGGCGGGAAGACCGCGCAGATGCTGCGCGTTCGCCTCGATCCCGCACTGGGCTGCGTGCCGGAGATCAGCGCCAACAAGTACGTGCTGAACATCCGATTCCTCATGCAGGGCGGACAGGATCCGCGCCCGCGTACGGCCGAATGCGACATCGGCTTCGAGCTGACGTTCTGCAATCTCTAGAGGGATGGGCCTGCCACGTACCGTTCCATGCCCGCGTTGCGGCGTGCAGTGTGTGTGGAGCAGCGAAAACAGGTTCCGCCCGTTCTGCAGCGAACGCTGCAAGATGATCGACCTCGGTCAGTGGGCCACTGAAGCGTATCGGGTGCCCGAGGCCGTTGAATCCGAGACGGGTGACGAATTCCCGGACCCGGAAAGCTGAAACAGGCGTGATGGAGTCCGACCGGATCTTTCCGGCCGGCGGTGCTTTCACAGACTCGCGTTCTCCCACGCACCGGAGATCATCGCGATCCCGTGCGCGCCGGCGCTCCGGGCCGAATCCAGATCCGCCGGTCGCAGACCACCGATCGCGTACACCGGCAAAGTGGCACCAAGCGCCAGTGAAGCAAAGCGGTCCCAGCCCAGCACAGGTGCGCCCGGGTGCGTCGGTGTGTCTTGCACGGGCCCGAGCAGTGCGAAATCCAGTTCCAGGCGCATCGCCTGCGCAAGCTCGGCTGCGTCGTGGCATGACGCGGCTGCAAGCATGTTTCTCGGGCGCTCCGCGAGCGACATCAGGATCTGCGATGTCATATGCAGTCCGTCCGCACCAGATTCAAAAGCGAGTTCGGCGTCGGCGTTGACCAGCACGCGCGCGCCATGCGCGTGCGCAAGCGTGCATACGGACTTCGCCAGATCGAGCAGCGCCTTCCGGGACAACTGCTTTTCCCGCAATTGCACCAGTCTCAGTCCAGACCGCAGCCGCAGGTCGAGCCGGCGAAGAAATTCTGCCTCACCGAGGGACTGCACTGCGCTGATCGCGTATTCAGCAGGCAGGGCGAGCGATGCGAGTATCGGCGCGTTGGCCGGCAGCATCGGCTCCAGTAACGCCTCGTCCAATCGCTGCCAGGCCAGCGTCTGGCCTTCCATGGGACGCGGATCGCCCACCCACTCGACCACCTTGAAAAAATTCAACCGCACCGTGGCGTGGTCGTAGACATGGACACGCGTGAGCCAGGGCCAGGCGCGCCTGACCTCGATGCCAAGCTCTTCGTGCAGCTCACGCGCCAGCGCGAGATCTGCCGGCTCACCCGACTCCACCTTGCCGCCAGGAAACTCCCACCACCCCGCGTATACCTTTCCAGCAGGGCGTCTGGCCAGCAGGAACGCACCGTCGGACCGCAGAATGACCGCCGCGGCAACCTCGACGATCACGCTATTTTTTTCTGGGCACGCGTCCGGCCTGCCCGATGCCGCCATCGCGCGGGCGTGCGCCCGCCGCCGCATGGCGACCGGACCAATCCCTGGCAAACTGAAATGCAATGCGGCCACTGCGAGAGCCGCGAAGGAGCGCCCACTGCAGTACTTCTTCGCGAGCCGCTTCGATCTCGCCCGGCTCGCAGCCGAAGTGCTCCAGCCAGTGCGCCGCAATGGAAAGGTATTCGTCCTGGTCGAACGGGTAGAACGACACCCACAGGCCGAACCGCTCGGAAAGCGAGATCTTCTCCTCGACCGTTTCGCCTGGATGGATTTCCTCGCCGATGTACTTGGTCTCGAGGTTCTCCTGCATGTACTCCGGCATCAGGTGCCGCCGATTGGAGGTGGCATAGATGAGCAGATTGTCGGAGGTGGTCGAGATCGAACCGTCGAGCGCCACTTTCAGGGCCTTGTAGCCGGGTTCCGACGCCTCGAACGAAAGGTCGTCGCAAAACAGCATGAAGCGCTCCGGCCGCGATGCAATGGCATCGACGATGGCCGGCAGGTCAACGAGATCTCCCTTGTCGACTTCAATCAGGCGCAGACCGTCCTTCGCATACTTGTTGAGCAGTCCCTTCACTATCGACGACTTGCCCGTCCCGCGCGCCCCGGTCAGCAGGACGTTGTTGGCGGGCCGGCCGGCGACGAACTGCCGGGTGTTCTGTTCGACCTTCCTGATCTGCGCGCCGATACCCTGGAGATCTGCGAGCCGGATCTTGTGAACATGGTGCACCGGATCCAGCCAGCCGCGCGCGGCGAGGCCGCCCGATTTGCGCCAGCGATAGGCCGTCGCCTTCCAGTCGTTTCGGGGGGGCGATGCGGGCAGCAGCGCCTCGATATGCCTCAAAAGCGCGTCGAACCGCGCCAGCACCTGTCCAAGTTCCGGGTTGTCCGGAGTTTCCGCCTTGCTCGCCTTGCCCACGTTCAGGTCCTGTATTCAGCGTTTATCTTGACGTATTCGAATGAGAAGTCACACGTCCACAAGGTCGCAGCCGCGCTGCCCCGGTTCAGCACCACCCGCACGGTGATCTCAGGCGCCTGCATCACGGCAACACCATCCTCGTCCCGGTACGCGGGATCCCGTCCGCCTTTCGAGGCGACCAGCACATCGCCGAGGTACAGATCGACGAGGGACGTGTCCAGGTCGGATACCCCTGCGTAACCGATCGCTGCCAGGATGCGCCCGAGATTCGGGTCAGAGGCGAAAAATGCTGTCTTCACCAGCGGCGAATGTGCGATCGCATAACCGACTTTGCGGCACTCGTCGCGGCTGCGCCCGCCCTCAATCCGCACCGTGATGAATTTCGTCGCGCCTTCGCCGTCGCGCACGATGGCCTGCGCAAGCTGGATCGAAACTTCGCGCACCGCCGTGAGAAGCAGGGCGTATCCCTCAGCCGATTCGCCGGACACGCCGACGCCCGAAGCGCCTGTCGCGATCAGCATGAAAGAATCGTTGGTCGAGGTATCGCCATCGACCGTAATCGCGTTGAACGACTCTTCCGCGATTTCCGCGAGCATCTTCTGCAGCAGTGGTTGCGGAACTGCTGCGTCGGTCGCCACGAACCCGAGCATGGTCGCCATGTCGGGATGAATCATGCCCGAACCCTTGGCGATTCCGGTCACGGTGACGCGCCGGCCGCCAAGCTCGAAACTGCGCGAAGCCGCCTTCGCGACTGTATCGGTGGTCATGATCGCTTCGGCGGCACTCGCCCAGTTGTCCGGACGCAGATCCGCAACAGCCGCCGGCAGGCCGGCAACGATCCGCTCCGCGGGCAACGGCTCCATGATCACGCCGGTGGAGAACGGCAGTACTGCCTCGACGGCGCAGCCGACCGCAGCCCCCACGGCTGTGCATACCTCCAGCGCGCGCGCGAGCCCGTCGTCGCCGGTTCCTGCGTTCGCATTGCCGGTGTTGACGACAAATACCCGCGAGGACGGCGCCGACGCAAGATGCTTTTTGGCGAGCAGTACGGGGGCTGCGCAAAACCGGTTTTGCGTGAACACGCCGGCGACAGCTGCGCCCGGCGCAATCCGGATAAGCAGGAGATCCTTCCGGTTCGGCTTTCGCACCCCGGCCATTGCGACACCAAGCTCGACGCCGGACACCGGATGCAGCATCTCGGGCGCGGGCGGCAAAAGATTAACCGGCATGATTCCTACCTCTTTCCGCTCAGTTGAGCTTTCCGTGACACTGCTTGTATTTCTTGCCGGATCCGCAGGGACAGGGATCGTTTCGACCTACCTTGTCCCGAAAGCGCACGAACGGCTGTCTGGCCGGCTCATCAGAGGCCGGTGCAGGCGAGTCCGCGGCAACATCCTCTGAATCCGAGGCCGGCGCGTCCGCGTCTGCGTGCTGGTAACTCACATTCCCAAGCACGGGGGCCGCATCCGGAACTTCCAGCGCCGTATCCGGCTTGATCTGCACCGCCATCAGCGTGCGTGTGACCTCCAGCTTCACCGATTCGATCAATGCGCCGAACAGTTCGAAGGCCTCGCGCTTGTACTCCTGCTTGGGGTTCTTCTGCGCATAGCCGCGCAGGTGTATGCCCTGGCGCAGCTGGTCCAGCGCCGCAAGGTGCTCGCGCCAGTGGGAATCGAGGATCTGCAGCATGATGTAGCGCTCATACTGGTGGAACGACTCGCTCGCAGCCTCGGGCACCTTTTCCGCGTAGGCTTCATGCGCTTTGGCGACGATCCGCTCGAGCAGCACGTCGTCGTTGAGCTCGGGCTCCTTTTCGAGCCATGCCTTGATCGGGAGGACAAGCTGCAGTTCCGCCGCAAGCGCCCGTTCCAGCCCCGGAATGTCCCATTGCTCTTCCACGCTTTCCAAGGGTATGTGGGCACGCAGAGTGTCCTCGACCACGCCGGCACGAAGGTCTGCAATCCGGCCCGACACATCGTTCGAATCCATCAGCTCGTTCCTGAGCTGATAGATCGTCTTGCGCTGCTCGTTGGACACGTCGTCATACTCGAGCAACTGCTTGCGCATGTCGAAATTTCGCGCCTCGACCTTGCGCTGCGCGCTCTCGATCGAGTTGGTGACCATCCGGTGCTCGATTGCCTCGCCTTCGGGCATCTTCAGCATGACCATGATCTTGTTGATCCGGTCTCCCGCGAAAATGCGCAGCAGCGGATCCTCGAGCGACATGTAGAAGCGCGACGAGCCCGGATCGCCCTGGCGGCCGGAGCGGCCGCGCAGCTGGTTGTCGACGCGCCGCGACTCGTGCCGCTCCGTGCCGATGATGTGCAGGCCGCCCTCCCGGATCACGAGGTCGTGCAGTTCCTGCCATTCGCTCTTGATCTTTTCCACGCGACGCCGCTTCTCTTCGACCGAATGCGACTCTTCGGCCTCGATCAGCTCGCATTGCTTTTCGACGTTGCCGCCAAGCACGATATCCGTGCCGCGGCCCGCCATGTTGGTCGCGATCGTGACCATTTTCGGACGACCGGCCTGGGCCACGATCTCTGCCTCGCGCGCGTGCTGCTTCGCGTTCAGGACCTGATGCGGAAGTTGCTCCTTCTTCAGCATCCCCGAGAGCAGTTCGGAACTCTCGATCGACGTTGTTCCGACGAGGACGGGCTGGCCGCGTGTGTGGCAGTCCTTGATGTCCTCGATGATGGCGTCGTATTTTTCCTTGCCGGTGCGGAAGACCTGGTCGAGTCGGTCAGCGCGAATCATCGGGCGGTGCGTCGGGACCACGACCGTTTCCAGTCCGTAGATCTCCTGGAATTCGTAGGCCTCGGTGTCCGCGGTCCCGGTCATGCCGGAAAGCCTGCCGTACATCCTGAAGTAGTTCTGGAATGTGATCGAGGCGAGCGTCTGGTTCTCGGACTGCACCGCCACATTTTCCTTTGCCTCGACGGCCTGGTGCAGCCCGTCTGACCAGCGCCTGCCCTGCATCAGCCGGCCGGTAAATTCGTCGACGATGATGATTTCGTCTTCCTGCACGACGTATTGCTGGTCGCGATGGAACAGATGGTGCGCGCGCAGGGCCGCATAGAGATGATGGACGAGATTGATGAATGTCGGCTCGTAAAGGCTGGCACCCTCCGGAAGCATGCCCACTCGCACCAGAATCTCTTCAGCGTGCGCGTGGCCGGCCTCCGAAAGAAGAATCTGGTGGTTCTTCTCGTCGACCCAGAAATCGCCGGCGCCGTCCTCGAGTTCCTGCTTGGTCAGCAGTGGCGCGACTTCGTTCATCCGCTGATACAACTCGGTCCGGTCTTCGGCCTGCCCGGAAATGATCAGCGGCGTGCGTGCCTCATCGATCAGGATCGAGTCCACCTCGTCGACGATGGCGAAGTTGAGGCCGCGCTGGTAACGCTCCTCGACATGCATCGCCATGTTGTCGCGCAGGTAGTCGAAGCCGAATTCGTTGTTGGTCCCGTACGTGATGTCCGCCGCGTAGGCCGCGCGCTTGCTCTCGGCATCCATCTGCGCGAGATTCACGCCCACCGACAGACCGAGAAAGCCGTAGAGCTTTCCCATCCAGTCGGCGTCGCGCTGCGCCAGGTAATCGTTGACGGTAACGATATGCACGCCCTTGCCCGCGATCGCATTCAGGTAGGCGGGCAGGGTCGACATGAGGGTCTTGCCCTCCCCCGTGCGCATTTCGGCGATCTTGCCCGAATGCAGCACCATCCCGCCGATCAGCTGGACGTCGAAATGGCGCATCTTGAGGGCACGCACCCCTGCTTCGCGCACGACCGCAAACGCTTCGGGCAGCAGGTCGTCCAGGCTCTCGCCCGAGGTAAAGCGCTGCCTGAATTCGTCCGTCCTGGCGCGCAGCGCCTCGTCGGACAGCGCCGAAATCGCCGCCTCGAGGGCGTTGATGCGGGCGACGTTTCTGGAGTACGTCTTCAGCAAACGCTGATTACGGCTTCCGAATATTTTGGTAAGAAACTGGGTGACCATGCGGACCGTGGGTGGGGCGGCATGCGCCGCCGTGGAACGACATAGATAATGCCGTTCCGAAAAAAATCAAGATTTTAGCACGGGCAGGCCTGTCGGCCCCGAAGCCGCCTTGTACCTAGCGGCCTTTCTGCGCCAGTTTGGCGGGCGGATTGGTGGCGTACAGGAAACGCGCGGGATTCTGGGCCGATCCACGGTATCGCACCTCGAAGTGCAGATGCGGCCCGGTCGCCCGGCCGGTAACGCCACTCACTGCGATTCGGTGGCCGCGCTGGACAAAATCGCCTTCCTTGATGAGCAGCTTGGAGCAGTGGGCATAGCGGGTGATCAGGTCGTTGCCGTGATCAATGTCCACCATGTAGCCATACTGGGGATGAAAGCCGGCGAACTGAACGACCCCGCCGGCTGCGGCCACGATCGGCGTACCGGAATCGACCATGAAATCGATTCCCTCGTGCATGGTGTTCTGACCCGTGAAGGGATCGATCCGCATGCCGAAGGATGAGGAGCTGAAACTGGCATCCACCGGCATCATGGTCGGCAGGAGCTTCTTCTTCAGGGCTTGCTCGAACATCTGCGCTTCAAGCACGCCCAGCAGGTCCGTGCGGTTTTCCATCTGGCGCGCAAGCAGGGTGACCTTGTCATTGAACTCCCGCATCGAGAGTCCCTGCGGCTGGATCGGACTCGACTGCGCCCCGCCGAGGCCGGGCATCTCGTTGAAACGGAACTCCGAGGGTTTGATGCCCGCGATGGTGGACAAGCGTTCGCCCAGCGCGTCAAGGCGCATCAGCTGCGCCTGCATCTCGCCGAGTTTCACGGCCATTGCATTCAGGTTTTGCTGGACGAATTCGCGCGCCTTCTGCGACTCGCCCTGCTGCGCCGCGACCACGATTTCGTGCAGATAGGGGAGTTTCACTTCGGCAGCGAAACGCAGGGTCAGCGCATAGAGTCCGATCGTCAGACCGGCGAGCGCGACCAGACCCAGCAGCCCCGTGGCAAACAGGTGGCGCGTGGTCAGCGTAAGCGACTTCGCCTTTGCCAGCCGGTCGGAGATTACAATGATCTGCAACTAGAACTCCCCTGAATACCCAACAGTGCCAGCCTTCAAACTCGATCGTTTTCTCGCCGCAGAGGGCGATTTCCAGCCTGTCATTGCGAAAGCGCGGGAAATCGAGACGCTTTCCAGAATGCTGGAAGACTTCCTGCCACCGGAACTCGCGCCACTGGCCCGCGTGGCGAACATCAAGGACGGCAACCTGACCATCCATGCGGCCAATGGCCCGGCAGCAGCGAAATTGAAGCTTTTGGCGGAAAAACTGACCGCCCACATCTCAAAACAGCGGGGGCAGGTTAATTCAGTTTCGGTGAGGGTGCAACCCGGAACGGGAAAAGCGCTGGTTGCTGCATCGCACAAATCTGCCCGCCTGAGCGATCAGGCGCTGCGCGAACTTGCGGCGCTGCACTTGCGCCTGCCCGATTCTCCGTTTCGGCGGGCCTTGAAGGCCCTCCTCGACCAGCGTGGGGTCAAAGCATGACGACCAGACGTTCGAAAAAGAGCAAGCCGAGAAACACCAGGCTGAGCGCAAGAACCACCAGGAATATCCGCCAGGAAAAGCGCAGGTAGCGGAGATCGCGGGTCAGGATCCAGGCGAGTACGGATACCGCGATTCCGATGACTGCCAGCAGCGCGACGATGCGCAGGACGAGCATCGGGTGGAGTCGCGAGCTTAGGCGAACTGCCGGGCGAGGCCCATCACCCCGGCCGGTGCGTCTTCCACACGATCGAAACTCACCACTTCCCAGGCGTCCTTGCGCGAAATGAGTTCGCGCAGGAGCCGGTTGTTCAGGGCGTGCCCGGACTTGTGGGCACTGAACGCACCGAGCAGGGGCTTGCCCATGAGATAGAGGTCGCCGATCGCATCCAGCACCTTGTGGCGGATGAACTCGTCGCCAAAGCGCAGCCCGTCAGCATTCAGGACGCGAAATTCATCGAGCACCACCGCGTTGTCCAGGCCGCCGCCGAGCGCCAGGCCGTCCTCACGCAGCTGCTCGACATCCTGCATGAAGCCGAAGGTGCGCGCCCGCGCAATTTCCTTGAGGTAGGACGTACTTGCGAAATCGACACTGACCGATTGATTGCTCTTCTCGATCACGGGATGGCTGAAAACGATGGAAAACGAAAGCTTGAAGCCGTCGTAGGGCTCGAGGCGCGCCCACTTGTCACCTTCGGCAACCTCGACGCGCTGCTTGATCCGGATGAACCGCTTCGGTGCAGCCTGCGCTTCGATCCCGGCGGACTGGATGAGGAATGCGAAAGGCGCGGCGCTCCCGTCCATGATGGGAACTTCGGGGCCGTCAAGATCGACAAACACATTGTCGACACCCAGCCCGGCGAGAGCCGACATCAGGTGCTCCACCGTATACACCTTGGTTTCTCCCTGCACGAGACAGGAAGACAATCGCGTTTCCCCGACCAATTCCGCGTTCGCCCGGATGTCGACCACAGGATCAAGGTCGATCCTCCGGAATACGATGCCAGTGTCCGGCTGCGCCGGTCGCAAAACCATCTGCACCTTGCGTCCGGTATGCAGGCCGACGCCGGTGGTGCGTGTGATCGATTTCAGGGTACGTTGATGAAGCATGAGAAGTGACGCTTGAAGCCTATAAGTGCCTGTTTAAGCTGAAAGTGTAGCATGTCCACAAAGATGCTGCATAGCAACAAACATATGCACTGGCGTCCGATCCGCCCGGCAAGGTCGAGAATCGGACGCCATGCGCATGGAAGGACGACCTAGTCGGCCTGCTTGCGCAGAAAGGCCGGTATGTCGTACTTCTCCACGCCGCTTTGCTGGAGCGCCTCGACTGTCGAAGCGCGGTTGCGGCGGATCACGGCAGGTACCTGGTCGAGCTGACCGTAGTCCACCCCGTTTCCGCCCGAGATCAGCGGCTGGTTGTCGGTCCCGGTCTTCTGGTTGATGACCAGCTGCGGCTTCGGCTGGCGCTGCGCGGCAGGCGAACCCAGGCCGGTGGCGACCACCGTGACGCGCAGGTTCTCGCCCATCGCAGGGTCGTAGACGGCGCCGAAGATGATGGTTGCGTCGTCCGCGGCGAAACTGCGCACGGTGTTCATGACTGCCTTCACCTCGCCATGCTTGAGGCTCTCGCGCGTCGCTGTAATGTTGACCAGCACGCCCCTCGCGCCGGAAAGCGTGACGCCCTCAAGCAGGGGACTTGCGATCGCCTGCTCCGCGGCAATGCGCGCACGGTCCAGGCCCGACATCTGCGACGAACCCATCATGGCCATGCCCTGCTCGGACATCACGGTGCGCACGTCCTGGAAGTCGACGTTCACCAGTCCTTCGCGATTGATGATCTCGGAAATGCCGGCGACGGCATTGTTGAGTACGTCGTCAGCGGCCTTGAACGCCTCGTCCATGGTCACATCCTCGCCGAGCACCTCCTCCAGCTTGTCGTTGAGGATCACGATCAGCGCGTCAACGTGCTGCGAGAGATCATCGATCCCGGCCTCGGCCAGACGCATGCGCTTGGTGCCTTCGAACGAAAACGGCTTGGTCACCACGGCCACGGTCAGGATGCCCATTTCGCGGGCGACCTCAGCCACGACCGGCGCGGCGCCGGTACCGGTGCCTCCGCCCATCCCGGCGGTGATGAACACCATGTGTGCGCCCTCGAGCGACTCGTGCAGCAGTTCGCGCTCGGCAAGCGCAACCGCACGCGCTTCCTCCGGCTTGGCGCCGGCGCCCAGCCCGCTCGTGCCGATCTGTATCTGGTTGCGCGCCTGGTTGCGCGCAAGCACCTGTGCATCCGTGTTGACGGCGATGAACTCGACGCCTTCCACGCCCTTGCCGATCATGTGATTGACCGCATTGCCGCCGGCGCCGCCTACACCGACGACCTTGATCACTGGCCCACTGCTCTGGCTGTCTACGATTTCAAACATGTTTTTCTCCTTGCCGGTTGGACTGACTGCTTCGTGACGTACATCAAAAATTTCTCTGGAACCACTCGCGCATGCGCGCGAGCACCGTCTTGAACGAACCGCCCTGGCGCATGACACGCCCGAGGCGAAGCTGGGAGGCGCCCTCAAGGAGCAGGCCCATGGCGGTCGCGTGCCGCGGATTGCGCACGACGTCTGCAAGTCCGCCGGAATATTTGGGCAGTCCGATGCGTACGGGCATGTGGAAGATCTCCTCGCCCAGTTCGACCATGCCCTGCATGGTCGCGGAGCCGCCGGTGAGCACGATGCCGGAGGACAGGAGTTCCTCGAACCCCGACTCGCGCAGCACCTTCTGCACGAGGGAAAACAGTTCTTCGACGCGTGGCTCGATCACTTCGGCCAGCGTCTGGCGGGACATCATGCGCGGCGCGCGCTCGCCGATTCCGGGCACTTCGACCATCTCGTTCGCATCCGCCAGCTGGCGCAGTGCGACGCCGTGGCGGATCTTGATCGTTTCCGCATCGGGCGTCGGCGTGCGCAACGCCATTGCGATGTCATTCGTGATCTGGTCCCCGGCAATCGGGATCACCGCCGTATGCCGGATCGCGCCGTGCGTGAAGATCGCGATGTCCGTGGTGCCGCCACCGATGTCCACGAGGCACACGCCCAGATCCTTTTCGTCCTCCGACAGGACCGCACGCGAGGAGGCCAGCGGCTGCAGGATCAGGTCGTTCACCTCGAGGCCGCAGCGCCGCACGCACTTGACGATGTTCTGCGCCGAGGACACCGCGCCGGTCACGATATGCACCTTGACCTCGAGCCGCACGCCGGACATTCCGATCGGCTCGCGCACGTCCTCCTGACCGTCGATGATGAACTCCTGCGCGCAGGACGTGCAGGATCTGCTGATCGGTGGGGATGTTCACCGCCTTGGCGGTGTCGATCACGCGCTCGACGTCGAGCGCGGTGACCTCCCGGTCCTTGATCGCGACCATGCCGGTGGAATTGAAGCTCTTGATGTGGCTGCCCGCGATCCCGGTGAACACCGAAGTGATCTTGCAGTCGGCCATCAGCTCGGCTTCCTCGAGCGCGCGCTGGACGGCGTGCACGGTCGACTCGATGTTCACCACCACGCCCTTCTTCAGACCCTTCGACTCATGGCTCGCCCATGCCGAGGACCTCGAGTTGCCCGTCGGGCATGACCTCGGCGACCAGCGCGACCACCTTCGAGGTGCCGATGTCCAGACCGACGATGAGTTCCTTCGTTTCCTTTGCCATGGTTTCCTGTCAGCCCTTCGCTTTTTCCGTCGTACCGCGCTCGGACTCCGGCACGCGGAGTGCGAAGCCGTTCGGATAGCGCAGATCGACGTACTCGTGACGCCGCGGGATGCGGCCCAGCGTCTGCGGATATGCGCGCACGAATCTCTCCAGCCGGGCATCGGCCGGCGCGTTCGCCAGGTCGCGCCCGAGTTCGATGCTCAGCCCACCCGCCAGGCGCAGCTGCCACGCGAAGCGGGGCGTCAGGATCACGCGCTCGAGGGCCCCGTCCAGCGGCGCCAGCAGTTCGACGAAGCGGTGGTAACGGCGCGTGACCTCGCCTTCGGCGCCGGCCGGTCCGGCAAAGACCGGCAACTCGGCATCCGTCTGTCCCGCAAACCGCTCGCCATGCGTATTGACCAATCCCACATCGCCCCAGCGCGCCAGTGCGACGTGTTCCTCGATCGACACTTCGATGCGGTCCGGCCAGACACGGCGCACATCGACGCGCCGCACCCAGGGCAGTTGTTCCAGACCGGCGCGAATCCCGCCCAGGTCGAGGGCGAAGAAGTTGCCCGTGACGCGCCCGCGCACGGACCGCTCCAGGTCGTCCCGCTCGGTGTGCGCGAGCTCGCCGCGCACGCTGATTTCGCGCATCGGAAACAGCGGCGAGCGCATCAGCGCCTGCAGGCCGGCGAGCGCGAAAATCGCGAAGGCAAGGGCGAACAGCGCGTTGGCCGCGGCGTTGAGCAGCCTCGGGTTATTCCACATCGGCGGTCTCCAGCACCTTCACGCAGAGGTCCTCGTAGGAGATGCCGACCTGGCGTGCGGCCATGGGCACGAGCGAATGCCCGGTCATGCCCGGCGAGGTGTTCACCTCGAGCAACTGCGCGCCTCCCTTGGCATCTAGCATCAGGTCGACACGGCCCCAGCCCGTGCAACCGAGGAGGCGGAATGCGCGCAGCGCCAGGGCCTGCAGCGCGGCTTCCTGATCCGGGGGAAGCCCGCACGGGCACAGGTACTTGGTGTCGTCGGTAAAGTACTTGTTCTGGTAGTCGTAATTACCCTGCGGCGCCTCGATGCGGATGAGCGGCAGCGCCGTCTCGCCGAGAATGCTGGCGGTGTACTCGGGGCCGTCGACGAAGCGCTCGGCGAGCGCCATGTCGTGGAACTTCTTCGCCGCGAGTTCGTACGCGCCGGGCAGCTGGGAGGCATCGGTCACCTTCGTCAGACCGAGCGTCGAGCCCTCGTTGACGGGTTTCACGATCAGCGGCAGGCCGAGGTCCTGCGCGACGGCTTTCCAGTCGTCGTTTGCCGAAAGCATCCGGTAGCGCGGCGTGGGCAGGCCGTTGGCCAGCCAGATCATCTTGGTGCGCCACTTGTCCATGGCAATTGCCGAGCCGAGCACGCCACTGCCCGTATACGGTATTCCCATGCACTCGAGCGCACCCTGCAGCGTGCCGTCCTCGCCGCCGCGCCCGTGCAGGGCAATGAAGCAGCGCGCGAACCCCTCGCGTTGAAGGTCCGCAAGGTCACGCTCCAACGGATCGAACGCGTGCGCGTCGACGCCCTTCGCGCGCAAGGCCTTGAGCACGCCGCCGCCGCTCATCAGCGAGACTTCGCGCTCGGCGGACCGGCCGCCCATGAGCACGGCCACTTTCCCGAACGCTCTCATGCTGCATCCCCGAAGATGCGGACTTCGGGATGGAGTTCGATGCCGGTCTGCTCGGTCACCACGGTCTGCACGCGTTCGATCAGCCATTCGATATCCGAGGCGCGCGCCACGCCACCGGGATTGACGATGAAATTGGCGTGCTTTTCCGACACGCGCGCCCCACCATGTTCGAGGCCCTTGAGACCGCAGGACTCGATCAGTCGGGCTGCATGGTCCCCGGGCGGATTGCGAAACACGCTGCCAGCATTCGGCAGGGAAAGCGGCTGCGTCGCGATGCGTTTGGAGAGCAGTTCCTTGATCCGCGCGCGCGATGTGTCCGGATCGCCCGGCGGCAACCGGAACGCCGCACCGACGAACCATTCGTCCCTGCCGATCTCCGCCTGCTTCAGCACGCAATGCCGGTAACCGAGTTCGAAATCGGATTTCGGTCTCACCTTCAGGACACCGGCGCGATCGATGGTCGTCACCTGCTCGACGATGTCCCAGGTCTCCGAACCGTAGCAGCCTGCGTTCATCGCCAGCGCGCCGCCGATGCTGCCCGGGATCCCGGCCAGAAATTCCGCGTGCCCGTAGCCGTGCATGGCCGCGAAGCGCGCAAGCTTCGGGCTTGCGACGCCTGCGTCGGCGTGAATCAACGCCCCCTCGATCCCGGGCCGCTTCGCGGCCGCATGCGTGAGGACCACGGTGCCAGCGAACCCGCCATCGCGCACCAGCGCATTGCTGCCCAGGCCGATGAAAGCGATCGCTTCGTCCGCAGGCAGAAGTCGCAGGAACGCGCCGAGGTCATCCAGTCCGGCGGGACGATAGACGCGTCGCGCCGGTCCGCCGGCACGCCAGCTCACGTGGCGGGACATCGGTTCGTCCAGCCGCAGTTCGCCGCGCAGGCCGGACCAGTTTTCGTTCATGTGGTTCGTCTCGGACATGTCCATGCGGCTCACGCGTCTCCCGCCGAAAGCTGAAGCGGAACGTTGCCGACCGACCCGGCGCCCATCGTCACGACGACATCGCCATCGCGCACCATGCTGCGTATCGCATCCGGCATCTGCGCGATGTCTTCCACGAAGACCGGCTCGACCTTTCCGGCAACGCGCACCGCGCGCACCAGCGCCCTGCCGTCGGCCGCGACGATCGGCGGCTCCCCGGCCGCGTAGACCTCGGCGAGCACCACCGCGTCCACCGTGGACAGCACCCTGACGAAATCCTCGAACAGATCGCGGGTCCGGGTATAGCGGTGCGGCTGAAAGGCGAGCACAAGACGCCGGCCCGGGAAACGCGCCGCGTGCGGCCGCCAGCGTCGCCGCCATTTCCGCCGGGTGATGCCCGTAATCGTCGACCAGGGTGAACGCGCCCCCGCCGGGCAGCGCAACCTCGCCGTAACGCTGGAAACGCCGCCCCACGCCGTGGAATTCCGCGAGCGCCTTCTGGATCGCGGCATCCGCGACACCCAGTTCGCTGGCGACCGCCACGGCGGCCAGCGCGTTCTGCACGTTGTGCCGGCCGGGCAGGTTGAGGGTCACCGCCAGCGGCGCGACGCCTTCGCGGCGCACGCAGAAGCGCATCGCGCCTTCCGCGTGTTCGATGTCCGTCGCGCGCACCATCGCGTCCTCGCCCAACCCGTAGGACACGACCGGCTTGGAGACAAAGGGCAGGATCTCGCGCACGTGCGGATCGTCGCTGCACAGGATCGCGCTGCCGTAGAAAGGCAGGTTCTGCAGGAACTGGATGAACGCCTGCTTCAGGCGCGCGAAATCGTGCTGGTAGGTCTCCATGTGGTCGGCGTCGATGTTCGTCACCACCGCGATCACCGGCTGCAGGTGGAGGAACGAGGCATCCGATTCGTCGGCCTCGACGACGATGAAGTCGCCCGCACCCAGCCGCGCATTCGAGGCCGCGCTCGTCAGGCGTCCGCCGATGACGAAGGTCGGGTCGAGCCCGCCCTCGGCCAGCACGCTTGCGATCAGGCTCGTGGTCGTGGTCTTGCCGTGCGTGCCGGCGATCGCGATGCCCTGTTTCAGCCGCATCAGTTCGGCCAGCATCAGCGCACGCGGCACCACGGGCACGCGGCGCGGCGCGGGCTGCGATCACCTCGGGGTTGTCGTTCCTGCACTGCGGTGGAAACCACGACCGCATCGGCGCCGGCGACGTTCTCGACCGCATGGCCCAGCTTCACCGCCACGCCGAGCTGCTCGAGCCTGCGGGTTGCGGCATTCGCGGAGAGATCCGACCCGCTGACGTGGTAACCCTGGTTCACCAGCACCTCGGCGATCCCGCTCATGCCCGATCCGCCGATGCCGACGAAATGAATGTGACGGACCTTGTGTTTCATGCCCGGCCTCCCGCAGCGAGCTCGATGCAGTTCTGTGCCACCAGCCGCGTCGCCTCGGTCTTGCCGAGCGCACGCGCCTTCTCGGCCATCGCGAGCAGCTTTTCCCGGTCGAGCGTGCGCAGCAGCGCCGCGAGTTGTGCGGGATTCATGTCGGCCTGCCGGATCAGCATCGCCGCGCCGCTGTCTGCGAGGAACTTCGCATTCGCGGTCTGGTGGTCGTCCACCGCGAACGGAAACGGCACCAGCAGGCTCGCCATGCCGGCGGCCGCGAGTTCGGATACCGTGAGTGCGCCCGCGCGGCAGATCACCAGGTCGGCCTGCGCGTAGCGTCGCCGCCATGTCGTCGATGAACGCGACCAGTTCGCCTTCCACGCCCGCTGCGGCGTAGTTCGCACGCAAGGCCTCGAGGTTCTTTTCGCCCGCCTGGTGCACGACGCCCGGACGCTCGGCATCCGGCATCAGTGCCAACGCCTTCGGCACGGCTTCGTTCAGCGCCTGCGCACCGAGGCTGCCGCCGACCACGAGCAGGCGCAGCGGCCCGTTGCGCCCGGCAAACCGCGCCTGCGGCGCAGCCATCGCGGCGATCGAATCGCGCACCGGGTTGCCGGTCCATTGCGCACGCTTCAGGCTGCCCGGAAACGCGGCCATGACCCGGTCGGCGACTTTCGCGAGGAGCGCATTCGTGAGCCCTGCGATCGCGTTCTGCTCGTGCACGGCCAGCGGCTTGTTGAACAGCGAGGCCATCATGCCGCCGGGAAACGCGACGTAGCCGCCCATGCCCAGCACCACATCCGGACGCACCGAAAAGATTGCACGCGCGCTCTGCCAGAAGGCCACGAGAAGGTTCGCGGGAAGCAGCAGCTTGGCGGCCAGTCCCTTCCCGCGCAGGGCGCTGGCCCGGATCCAGGCCATCTCGTAGCCGCGCGCCGGCACCAGGCGCGCCTCCATTCCCGACTTCGAACCCATCCACACCACGCGCCAGCCGAGGGAGCGCAGAAAGTCTGCAACAGCCAGGCCCGGAAACACATGCCCGCCGGTTCCGCCCGCCATGATCATGATGGTTTTCCCCGCACCGGCCGCGGCAAGTTGCGCGCTCATGCGGGCGCGCCCTTGAGGAGCTGGCGTCCTTCCCAGTCGATGCGCAGGAGAATCGCGAGGGCCACGCAGTTCACGAGCAGCCCCGATCCGCCGAAGCTCATGAGCGGCAGGGTCAGCCCCTTGGTCGGCAGGAGGCCCATGTTCACGCCCATGTTGATCAGGGTCTGAAAGCCGATCCAGATGCCGATGCCCTGCGCGCTGAGCGCGGCGAAGTGGCGCTCCTGGAGCGCGGCCTGGCGGCCGATGGCGAAGGCACGCAACACCAGCCAGACGAACAGGCCGATGACCACCGCAACGCCCGCGAAACCGAGTTCTTCGGCGATCACCGCAAGCAGGAAGTCGGTATGCGCCTCGGGCAGGTAGTGCAGCTTCTCGACGCTTGCGCCCAGGCCGACGCCGACCCATTCGCCGCGACCGAACGCGATCAGCGCATGCGACAACTGGTAGCCCTTGCCGTAGGCATCCGACCAGGGGTCCATGAAGCCGAAGATGCGTTGCATGCGATACGGCGAGGACAGCACGAGCGCGGCGAATCCCACCGCGAGCATGCCGATCAGCGCAACGAAATGCCGCCCGTTCATGCCGCCGAGGAACAGGATGCCGAACGTGGTGATCGCGACAACGACCAGCGCGCCGAAGTCGGGCTCGCGCAGCAGCAGCCAGGACACCGCAAGCATCACGCCGAGCATCGGCAGCAGGCCCTTCCGGAAGCTCTTCATCACGGCGTGCTTGCGCACCGTGTAGTCCGCCGCATACAGGACGGCCGCCAGCTTCATGAGCTCGGAAGGCTGGAGATTGAACACGATCAGGTTGAGCCAGCGGCGCGCGCCGTTGACTTCGCGTCCGAGCCCGGGAACCAGCACCAGCGCCAGCATCAGCAGTCCGCCGAGAAAGAACCACGGCGCGCTCTTCTGCCAGAAACGCACCGGGAGCATGAACGTCAGTAACGCGGCGAGCAGTGCGAGGAACAGAAACACGCCCTGCCGGAAAAGGAAATACGCCGTGATTCCCGCCCGTATAACGGCTCGACTCCGCCGTGGGGATCGACGCCGAGTAGACCATCACGAGCCCCGCGGCCACGAGCAGCAGCGCCGCCCATGCGAGCGAGCGGTCGTATTCGGCCGCGGTCCGCCGGTTGAGCAGCACGCTAGCCATGCTTCGCCTCCAGCGCGCGCACCGCGGCGGCGAACACGTCTCCGCGGTGCTTGTAGTCGCGGAACATGTCCATGCTTGCGCAGGCCGGCGAAAGAAGCACCGCATCCCCCGCTTCCGCTGCATTCGCCGCAGCAGCGACCGCCGCCTCCAGGCTGCCGCAGTATTCGACCGGCACGCCGGCGCCGCCGATCGCGCGCCCGATGCGCTCGGCATCCTGGCCGATCAGCAACACCTTGCGCGCGTATTCTGCCATGGGCTGCGCCAGCGGGGCAAAGTCCTGTCCCTTGCCCAGGCCGCCCGCGATCAGGATCACCCGGCGCGCCAGCCCCTGCAGCGCGGCGATCGTTGCGCCGACGTTTGTTCCCTTGGAATCGTCGTACCAGTCGACCCCGCCTGTCGTCGCCACTTTTTCGAGCCGGTGCGGCAGGCCGTGAAACGCCGGCAATGCATCGACCAGCGGCGCATACGCCGCCCCTTGCGCGCGCGCGAGCGCAAGCGCGGCCATCGCGTTGGCGGCGTTGTGCCATCCGTGTATCGGCAAGGTATCGACCGCAATCAGCGGATTCATGCCCTGCGCGATCCACTTCGTGCCCTTCACGTTGATGCAGCCGAAATCGGAATCGCTCGGCGGCACATCCAGGCCGAAGGTGATCTGCCTGCGGCCCTCCACAGCCATGGCGCGAGAGTACGGATCGTCGCGGTTCAAAACCTGGACCCTGGCGCCTTCGAAAATCCGCGCCTTCGCCTGGCCGTACGCGGCCAGCGCCGGGTAGCGGTCGAGGTGGTCCTCGGTGAGGTTCAGCATCGTCGCCGCATCCGGCGCGAGCGACCAGGTCGTCTCCAGCTGATAGCTCGACAGTTCCAGCACCCAGACGTCGGGCAGGGTCCCGCGGTCGAGCCGCACCGACAGCGCATCCAGCGCGGGCGGCGAAATATTGCCTGCGACTTCCGCATCGCGGCCGGCGCCACGCAGCAGATGACCCGTCAGCGAAGTCACCGTCGTCTTGCCGTTCGTGCCCGTGATCGCAAGCACGCTGCCCCGTCCCTTTTCGGCCAGCGCCCAGGCGAACAATTCGATATCGCCCACGATCGGCAGTCCGCGCGCCAGTGACTCCTGCAGCACGCCCTTCCTCCAGCGACAGTCCCGGGCTGACGCAGACGAGGTCGATGTCCTCGAGCAACTGGGGCGAAAACTCGCCGCAGACGGCCTGCGCTGCTGGGACGGTGTCGTGCAGTGCGGCGAGGCGGGGCGGCCGGGCACGCGTATCCGCGACGCGCGGCTTGCCGCCCTCGCGCGCGACCCAGCGCGCAACCGAAAGTCCGGTGTCGCCCAGTCCGAGGACCAGCACGCTTTTGCCGCCGAGCGCGACCGGCACGGGCCGCGGCAGGGCCGAGAACGCGGGAGCGGCGGGAAGGGGCTCGTGCATCCGCATGTTCACCGTAGCTTCAGCGTCGAGAGGCCGAACAGCACCAGCATCATGGTGATGATCCAGAAGCGGACCACGACCTGGGATTCCTTCCAGCCTTCCAGTTCGTAGTGATGGTGCAAGCGGCGCCATCCGGAAGATGCGCTTGCCCCCGGAATACTTGAAGTAGATCACCTGGATCATCACCGACAGGGTCTCGGCGACGAACACCCCGCCCATGATGAACAGCACGATCTCCTGCCGCACGATGACCGCGATCGTGCCCAGCGCCGCGCCCAGCGCCAGTGCACCGACGTCGCCCATGAACACTTCGGCCGGATAGGCGTTGAACCACAGGAAGCCCAGCCCGGCCCCGGCCAGCGCGCCGCAGAACACGATCAGTTCGCCCGCACCGGGGATGTACGGCAGGCCGAGGTATTTCGAGAACACCGAATGCCCGGCGACATAGGCGAAGATGCCCAGGCCGCTGCCGACCATCACGGTCGGCATGATGGCCAGGCCGTCGAGCCCGTCGGTCAGGTTGACCGCATTCGACGTGCCCACGATCACGCAGAAAGTGAGGACGATGAACCCGAACGTGCCCAGCGGATAGGCCACGTGCTTGAAGAAGGGCACGATCAGGTCGTTCAGCGCGGGCATGGTCGCTGCGTTCCAGCGCGAGGTACCCGGCGGCAGCCAGGCCGACCACCGACTGCCAGAAGAACTTGGCGCGCGCCGAGAGCCCCTTCGGATTGCGGTGCACCACCTTGCGGTAGTCGTCCACCCAGCCGATCGCGCCGAACGCGACGCGTCACCAGCAGCACCACCCAGAGAAAGCGGTTGGAGAGGTCGCCCCACAGCAGCGTGGTGAACCCGATCGACGAGCAGGATCAGCGCGCCGCCCATGGTCGGCGTGCCGGCCTTGGTGAGGTGCGACTTCGGACCGTCGTCGCGCACCGACTGGCCGATCTTGTAGGCGGTGAGCTTGCGGATCACCAGCGGGCCGAGGATCAGCGAGATCGCGAGCGCGGTGAGGCAGGCGAGCACCGCGCGCAGCGTGATGTAGTTGAACACGTTGAACAGCGCGCATGTCCTTCGAGAGCCAGTGGGCCAGTTCGAGCAGCATCAGTGCGCTCTCCATTTGTCGTACCGCACAGCGCCGCCACGATGCGCTCCATGTGCATGAAGCGCGAGCCCTTGACCAGGATCGTGGTGCCCGCGTCGCGTCTTGTCGCGAGCGCCTCGAGCAGGTCGTCCGGCGTCGCGTAGTGCCGCGCGCCCTGGCCGTAGGCCGCCACCGTGTGCGCCGTCGATTCGCCCAGCGCGAGCAGCGCCGCCGACGCCGCGCTCCCTCGCGTAGCGGCCGATCTCGCTGTGGAAGTCCGGCCCGTCGTCGCCGACCTCGCCCATGTCGCCGAGCACGAGCACGGTAGCGCCCGGTGCGGCGGCGAGCACGTCGATCGCGGCGCGCACCGAATCCGGGTTTGCGTTGTAGCTGTCGTCGATCACCGTCGCGCCCTGCGGCGTGGTCTTCACCTGCAGGCGCCCGGTATAGGGCCGGAAGGCGGCGAGGCCCGCGGCGATCGCCTGCGGCGCGATGCCGGCGGCGTGCGCGCAGGCCGCCGCCGCGAGCGCGTTCATCACGTTGTGCGCGCCCGGGATCGCGAGCGTGGCCTCGACCTCACCCGCCGGGCAGCTGGATGCGGATCGTCGAGGACAGGTGGCCGCAGCTGGTAGCGGCCGGTGACCGTCGCACCGCGCTCCAGGGAAAAGTCGACCATCCGCTGTCCCGCGGCGGCCTTGCGAAACGTGGCGGCGTGCACGTCATCCGCGTTGATCACCGCGATGCCGTCCGCCGAAAGTGCGCGGAACAGGTCCGAGTTCTCCTCCGCCACTTCCTCGACCGATCCCATGAATTCGAGGTGCTCGCGCTGGGCGTTGGTGACCAGCGCGATCGTCGGCCGCGCGATCTGCGCCAGGGTCGAGATTTCGCCCTTGTGGTTCATGCCCAGCTCGATCGCGCACCAGCGGTGCGCGGCGCGCATGCGAAGCAGGGTCAACGGCAGTCCGATGTCGTTGTTCAGGTTGCCTGCGGTCGACAGGACGCTTTCTTCGCCCACTGCGCTGCGCAGGATGCTGGCGAGCATTTCCTTGGCCGTGGTCTTGCCGTTGGATCCGGCGATGCCGATCAGCACCGGCGAAAACTGCGCCCGCCAGTGCTGCGCGAGGCGTCCGAGCGCAAGACGGGTATCGTCCACGACGATCAGGGGCAGCGGGGCCGTGACCGCGGCGTTTGCCGTCTGCCAGGCCGCATCGACCATGGCCGCTGCCGCGCCCGATCGCGCCACGGCAGCGAGAAATCCATGGCCGTCGAAGTGCTCGCCGCGCAGCGCGACGAACAGCTCGCCCTTCGCGATCGAGCGGCTGTCGGTCGATACGCCCTCGAAGCTCACGTCCGGACCGGTACGGGTCGCGTACAGGACCTCGGCCGCCTGCGCGAGGCGCATCATGCCTGCCCCCACGCCGCGAGCGCCCGGCCGGCCACTTCAAGATCCGAGAACGGCTGGCGCGCACCGCCGACCTCCTGATAGGTCTCGTGACCCTTGCCGGCGATCAGCACCACGTCGCCGGGCAGCGCGGCGCCGATGGCCGAGGCGATTGCCTGCGCACGATCAGGCTCGACCTCGTGCGCGATCGTGACACCGGTGCCGATGGCCTCGATGATGGCGCGCGGATCCTCGCTGCGCGGATTGTCCGACGTGAGCACGACGCGATCGGCCAGGCGCGATGCGATTGCGCCCATCTGCGGCCGCTTCAGCGCATCGCGGTCCCCGCCCGCGCCGAAGACAGCCACCAGCCGGCCGCCGCCGGCCTCGGCCACCGGGCGCAGCGCACTCAGGACTTTCTCCAGCGCATCGGGGGTGTGCGCGTAATCGATGACCGCAAGCGGCCGTCCCGTACCACCCAGCCTCTGCATGCGGCCGGGAACGTCGGGCAACACGGCAGTCGCTGCGATCGCCGCATCGACATCCAGTCCGCGGGCGATCAGGCAGCCGAGCACGCCCAGCAGGTTGGATACGTTGAACCGGCCGAGCTGGCGCAAAGTCAGTGCGCGCTCGCCCCAGCTGGTTACCAGCACCGCGGTCGTGCTTTCGGCACCCACGCGTATGTCGCGCACCGCCAGAAAATCGTCCACGCTGCCAGGCGCGATCCCGGCCGGCGAAAGGCTGTAGCCGATCGTGCGCGGACGACCGCCGGCGATCCGGCGGCCCGAGCGTTTGCTCCAGAATCCTTCGGCCAGCCCGCGCGCCAGCCGCACGCCGGCAACATCGTCGAGGTTGAGTACTGCATGCGTCAGCGACTCGAACTCGAACAGGCGCGCCTTGGCCGCGGCATACGCTTCCATCGAGCCGTGATAGTCCAGATGGTCGTGGGTGAGGTTCGTGAAGAGCGCACAGTCGAACGCAACCTCGTTCACGCGCCCCTGCACGAGGCCGTGCGAGGACACTTCCATCGCCACGGCTTCGGCACCTTCGGCCCGGAACCCGGCGAGCAACCGGTGAAGTTCGAGTGCATCCGGTGTGGTGTTGCCCGGGTCGGTGCGCAGTTCGCCGAAACCGGCCCCGAGCGTGCCGATGACGCCGGTGCGGGTTCCGGCTGCCTCGAGCCCGGCCGCGATCCACTGCGTGCAACTCGTCTTGCCGTTGGTCCCGGTCACTCCGCACATCCAGAGCGATTCGGAGGGCCGACCGTAGAATTCGTTTGCGAGCGCTCCTGCCTGCTGCTTGAGACCGCGCACGCCCGTCTGCGGCACCCGCCAGGACGGATCCCAGTCGAAGCCTTCGGACTCCCA
Source organism: uncultured beta proteobacterium (assembly GCA_963844255.1). Classification (GTDB taxonomy): domain Bacteria; phylum Pseudomonadota; class Gammaproteobacteria; order Burkholderiales; family SG8-39; genus SZAS-79. The sequence continues at coordinate 69,477 of CAWJNP010000017.1, read as the reverse complement.
GACGACCGCGGCGGCCCCGCGCGCCAGCGCATCGGGAATGTGGCGGCGACCGTCGGCCGCCTCTCCCGGATAGGCGAAGAACGCCGCGCCGGGCACGACGCGGCGGCTGTCGGAGACGATCGTCTCGATCATCGCTCCCTGCTGCGCCAGTGCGCCGAATACGTCCACTCGCCCATCCCGTCGCAAGATTCGCCCAGCCCGTCCCAGCAGCCGCGCATGACACCCTTCGTTGACCAGACCGCTTCCGCCAGCGCCAGCACGATCGAACGCATCACGTCCCCTCCTTCACGTCCTGGCCCTCGCCGGGCTGTTCCAGTGGCTGCATCGGCGCGTCGGGCAGCACCCCGAGCACGCGCATCGTTCCCTGCATGACTTTCGCGAACACGGGCGCCGCCACCTGGCCGCCGTAGTACTGGCCGTTGGCGGGCTCGTCGATCATCACCGCGATGACCACGCGCGGGATCGGAGGCCGGCGCGAACCCGACGAAGGAGGCGATGTACTTGTGCGCCGCATAGCCGCCGTTTTCCTGCTTGTGCGCGGTGCCGGTCTTTCCACCCACCCGGTAACCCATGACGCGCGCGCGCGGCGCAGTGCCGCCGGGCTGCACCGCCATCTCGAGCATCGCGCGCATCGCGTGTGCGGTCTCGGCCGTGAACACGCGCCGGCCCGCGACCGGCATGCCGGACTTGGTCAGGCGTCAGCGGCACCAGCTCGCCGTCGCGGGCGAAGATGGTATAGGCGCGCGCGAGCTGGATCAGGGACACCGAGATGCCGTGGCCGTAGGACATCGTCGCCTGCTCGATCGGCCGCCAGGTCTTCCAGGCGCGCACCTTGCCGTGCGCCTCTCCCGGAAACGCGAGTTCGGACGGCGATCCGAAGCCGACATTCTTGAACATGTCCCACATGTCCTCGCGCTGCAGGCCGAGCGCGATCCTGGCTGCGCCCACGTTGGAGGATTTCTGGATCACCTGCGCGACGGTGAGCGCGCCTTCGGCGTGCGCATCGTGGATCGTGTAGTTCGCAATCGTGAGCCGTCCCGGCGCGGTCTGTATGAGCGTGTCCGGCCGGACGCGACCTTCATCCAGCGCCAGCGCGACCGTGAAGGGTTTGAGCGTGGAGCCCGGCTCGAACATGTCGGTCATCGCGCGGTTGCGCAACTGCGCACCGGTCAGCTTGTCGCGGTTGTTCGGGTTGTACGAGGGCAGGTTCGCGAGCGCGAGAATCTCGCCCGAGCGCACGTCGAGCGCGACGATCGCGCCGGCCTTCGCCTTGTTCGCCTCCACCGCCGCCTTGAGCGCGTCGAACGCGATGTTCTGGATCTTGCCGTCGATCGAGAGGGTCAGGTCGTGTCCATCCTGCGCGGCCCGGATCGACTCGATGTCCTCGACGATGCGGCCGAGGCGGTCCTTGATCACGCGCCGGCTGCCGGCCTTGCCGCCCAGCGACCCCTGGAACGCGAGCTCGATTCCCTCCTGCCCGGCATCGTCCGCGCCGGTAAACCCGATGACGTGGGCCATGCTGTCGCCACCCGGGTAGTAACGACGATATTCGCGCTGCGAAAAGATCCCCTCGAGGCCGAGCTCGACCACGTTCTCGGCCTGTTCAGGGGAGATCTGGCGCTTGAGGTAGACGAAGTCGCGCTTGGTGTCGGCAAGGCGGTTGCCGAGTTCCTCCGGATCGGTCCTGAGCACTGCGGCGAGCTTCTTCAACTGCGCAGGGGTGATCCTCACGTCCTCCGGGATCGCCCAGATCGACTTGACCGGCGTCGAGATTGCAACCGCCTCGCCGTTGCGATCGAGGATGCGCCCGCGCGTCGCGGGCACCTCGAGCACGCGGGAGAAACGCGACTCGCCCTTCATCTGCAGGAAATCGTTGTCCACGGCCTGCAGGTAGACCGAACGCCCGGCGAGCACGGCGAAGGCCGCAAGCAGCACCATCAGCACCAGTCGCGCACGCCACGTCGGGAGGCGGATGAAGGCCGGGGATGCGACGACGCTCACTTCTTCTCTTCCGGATTCACCAGCCGCACGCGGCGCGGATCGGGCGCGTGCATCGCCAGCGCGGCGGTGGCGATCTTCTGCACGCGCGAGTGCAGCCCCCAGGTGCTGGCCTCGAGCTGCAGCTGCCCGTACTCGATGTCGAGGTTGCGCGAGCGCTCCTGTTCCCGCTCCAGGTCGGAGAACAGCTTGCGTGCCTTGTGCTGCGAGGTCACCAGCCCGAGCGCGCAGACCACGAGAATCGCGAGCAGCAGGAGGCTTACTTTCGCCATGGCGTCCCGGACCCGGCGCGCCAGGGCGCGGCGGTGCGTTCCGCGACGCGCAGGGTCGCGCTGCGCGCGCGCGGATTCGCGCGTACTTCGGCTGCGGAGGCGCGCACCGCGCGGCCCACCGGTTCGAGCAGCGGCGCAGGCAGTTCGCTGGCGCGCAGCGGCAGGTCGCGCGGCAGGTCGGGCGCGCCGGCCGCGCGGATGAAGCGCTTGACGATGCGGTCCTCGAGCGAGTGGAAGCTGATCACCGCCAGCCGCCCGCCGGGCGCCAGGCGCGCCGCCGCGCTGGGCAGGCTCAGCGACACTTCCTCAAGCTCCCGATTGACGAAAATCCGTAGAGCCTGGAAGGTGCGCGTCGCCGGATCCTGCCCGGCCTCGCGTGTGCGGACCGCTTCACCCACGAGATGGGCAAGCTGCCGCGTGCGACCGAGTGGCCCGGTTTCCCGAGCAGCAACAATCGCTGCTGCAATCTGTTTAGCAAACCGTTCTTCGCCATAGTCCTTGATCACCTCCCTGATGTCGGACTTCATCTGCCCGTGGCCAGCCATTCCGCGGCGGATTCGCCGCGGGTCGGATCCATGCGCATGTCGAGCGGCCCGTCGTTGCGAAACGAGAAGCCGCGTTCGGCTTCGTCGATCTGCGGCGAGGACACGCCCAGGTCGAACAACGCACCGTCGAGCTGCGTCACACCCTTCGAATCGAGGGTTTCCGCCAGCATCGAAAACGGCGCGTGGCTGATCGAGAAGCGCGCATCCGCGATGCGCTGCCCTTCCGCCACGGCCTCCGGATCCCGGTCGAGCGCAAGCAGCCGCCCCTGCGGGCCGAGCGCTGCGAGGATTGCGCGGCTGTGTCCGCCGCGTCCGAACGTCGCATCCAGGTACGTCCCGTCCGGGCGCAGGGCCAGTGCCGCGATCGCTTCGGAGAGCAGGACCGGCGTGTGCGCGGTCATCAAGGGCTGGGGGCTGGCTTCTCGCCGGGTTCACAGCGAGAAGTTCTCCATGCCGGGGGGCGGCGTGGAACCCGACTGTGCCATCGCCTGGGTGAGCTTGGCAGTCCACTGCCCGTTATCCCAGAGCTCGAAATATCCGCCCTGTCCGAACATCACGAGTTCACGCTCGAGCTTTGCGTGCATGCGCAGGGCCGGCGAAATCAGGATCCGGCCGGAGGCATCGGGAGAGACGTGTTCCTCGAAACCGAGCAGCAGTCGCTTCCACCAGCTGCCCTGCGCGTTCAGCGAGGGAAATTTCTCCACCTGGGCGCGCACCGACTCCCAGGCCTGCATCGGATACAGCAGCACACACCCGTCAGGGTGCGCGGTAAGGACCAGTTCGGTGCCGCTCGCGGCGAGGGCGTCGCGATGGCGCGTGGGCAGCGCAAGACGCCCCTTGGCGTCCAGCGTGATGACCGTTGCTCCGTGAAATGTCCCACTCATTATTTTTATCCCCGGCGAATCCATTGGAATCCGCCCAGATTTGCCACTTTTTTCTACCTTTCTCCACTTTATGTGAATGGAATCGCTCGGTCAAGGGTTTTTTCTCGTTCCAACAAGGACTTAGCGATCTTTCCCACAGCCAGATTATGAAATAATTAATCATTAATAATCAAAATCTTAAAAAATCAACCGAAAGTAAGTTCTCACAAGAAGTGAATTTTTGGCCAAAACAGCGAGATGCGTGCGCGGAAATCGCGCGCCAGCCCCTAGAATCACGCGATGATCAATAAAATCGTTCCCTCTCTCGAAGCGGCCGTCGCCGATATCGCCGACGGCTCCACCATCCTGATCGGCGGTTTCGGCGGTGCCGGCATGCCCTCGGAACTGATGTCCGCGCTGATCGCGCAGGGCGCGAAGGGGCTCACGGTGGTCAACAACAATGCGGGCAACGCGGACAGCGGCCTCGCCGCGCTGATCGCGGCGAAACAGGTGCGGAAAATCATTTGTTCGTTTCCGCGCCAGGCCGACTCGCATCATTTCGATCGCGCCTACCGCGCCGGCGAACTCGAACTCGAACTCGTGCCACAGGGCACGCTTGCAGAGCGCATCCGCGCCGCGGGTGCGGGCATCGGCGCGTTCTTCACGCCGACCGCGCACGGCACGCTGCTCGCAGAGGGCAAGGAGACGCGGCGCATCGATGACCGGGACTACGTGCTCGAGTATCCGATCCACGCCGACTACGCGCTGATCAAGGCCGACCGCGGCGACCGCTGGGGCAACCTCACCTACCGCATGACCGCGCGCAACTTCGGGCCGATCATGGCGAGCGCGGCGAAATGCACGATCGCGCAGGTGCGCGAAACGGTGGAACTCGGCGCGCTCGATCCCGAGGCGGTCGTCACGCCGGGAATTTACGTGAAGCGCGTGGTAAAAACCGGAGCGGCAACATGAAGAAGAGGGACCGCAACCAGATCGCGGCGCGCGTCGCCGAGGACATCCCCGAAGGCGCCTACGTCAACCTCGGCATCGGCCTGCCCACGCTCGTGGCGAACCACATACCCAAGGGACGCGAGGTGCTCCTGCACAGCGAGAACGGGGTGCTCGGCATCGGGCCGCAACCCGCGCCCGGCGAGGAAGACGAAGACCTCGTCAACGCCGGAAAGCAGCCGGTCACCCTGCTCGCCGGCGGCTCGTTCTTCCACCACGCCGATTCGTTCGGGATGATCCGCGGCCGGCACCTCGACTACTGCGTGCTCGGCGCGTTCCAGGTTTCAGTGAAGGGCGACCTCGCCAACTGGCACACCGGCGCACCGGATGCGATTCCCGCGGTCGGCGGCGCGATGGATCTTGCCGTGGGTGCGAAGCACGTGCTGGTGATGATGGAACACCTGACCAAGTCGGGCGAGAGCAAGCTCGTCGAGCGCTGCAGCTACCCGCTGACCGGCGCGCACTGCGTCAGCCGCATCTACACCGACCTCGCCGTGATCGACGTGAAGCCCGATGGACTGCAGGTCGTCGACATGGTCGAGGGCCTCTCGTTCGAGGAACTGCAGCGCCTCTCGGGCGTGCCGCTGAAAGCGCCTGGGGGTGGCTACTGCGGCTTGATGCCCGCGGCCTTGACGACCCGCCCGTAATCCTCGATCTCGCTGCGCACGAAACGCGCGAAATCCTGCGGCGACATGTCCAGGGTGTCGTTGCCGAGATTGGCAAGTTTCTCGCGCACGCCCTTGTCTGCCAGGGCACGCCGCACGTCGACGGAAATCCTGTTGACGACCTCGGCCGGCGTTCCGGCCGGCGCCCAGACACCGAACCACAGCGGCGAATCCGCATTCGCCACACCGCCCTCGCCCGTGGTCGGCACATCCGGCAGCTGCGAATTGCGCTTCGGCGTGCTGACCGCAAGCGGGCGCAGCTTGCCGCTCCTGATGTTCGACATGGCGGCCGAAATCGGCGCCCAGTAGCAATCCACGGAGCCCGAGAGCAGCGCCGCGATGACATCCGGCGATCCCTTGAAGGGCACCTGGGTGACATTGATCTGCGCAGCGGCGATGAGTTTTTCGGTCGAGAGGTGGGTTCCGCTGCCCACACCCGCGTGGCCGAAATTGATCGCGCCCGGCCTGGCCTTCGCGGCAGCGATCAGTTCGCCCATGGTCTTGATCGGCGAGGCCGCAGGCACCACCAGCACGTTGGGCTGGATCGACAGCGGTACGACGTCGACGAAATCCTTCGTCGTGTCGTAGGGCAGCTTGGCGTAGATGGCCGGATTGACTGCGTGCGCCGAGGAGTTGATCAGCAGCGTGTAACCGTCCGCGGCACTGCGCGCGACCACGGCCGAGCCGATCGAGCCGCCCGCACCTGCGCGGTTTTCCACCACCACCGGCTGCCCCCAGTACTCGGAAACCTTCTGCATCACCACCCGGCCGACGATGTCGGTCGAACTCCCCGCCGTGAACGAGACGATCGCGTGCACCGGCTTGGTGGGATAGCCCTGCGCGAGCGCGGTGGTGCCGTGCAAGGCAATGGCGGTCAGGGACGCGGCAAACAACACGGACAGGCGATTCATTTCGGTCTCCTCGGTTTTTTTGTATCGCGCAGACTACACGAGCGCGGCGCCCGCTTGGCGGGCGGAGCGAACTATTTGTCGCCGCCCGGCCGCTGGCCCGAGACCAGCGCGATGCGCCTGCGGATCCGGGCCGCGGCATCGGCATCGCCGGCCGCCGCCGCGCGCTTTTCCTCCACCCCGAGCCAGGCGAGCAGCGGCCGCCGCCAGCCGTTGGCCGATGCCGACTCGATCGCTGCCGCGATCCCGGCCGGTGCGATCTTTCCGCCGCGCAGCAGCACCCCCGCGGCCACGAGACGCGACAAGGGATCCACAGGCAGTTCGGCGTGTCCGGCCACCACCCCGCGCTGCGCCTCGGGCAGCAGGCGCGCGTCGAGCCCCTGCCAGCGGCCGGCGAGGAATTCGGCATAGGCGCGTTCCTCCAGCCCCGCATCGGCGGCCAGCGCGAGGAATCCGGGGCAGTCGTCGAATTCCAGGCTTGCCGCGCGCACCGCGCAGCGCAGCAGTTCGGCGCGCGCCACGAGGTCCGCGCGGCCGGTCGCCGTCAGCGTAGCCCGCGCACGCGAAAACTCCACCTCGGCGACCCGGGTGTTGCCCTCAAGACTGGCTTTTTCGAAACCGGCGAGGCCGAGCCGTGCATTGACCTGCCAGTCGGGCGGCACCGGGCCGCCGGCGCAGGCTGAAAGCAGGAGGACCATGCCGGCCGCAAGTGTTCCAGACGTCCTCATGGCAGCTTCAGTTCCGTTTCGCGCTTGAAGGGCCACTTGCGGTTGATCTCGTCGATCAGGCCGCCGACCTTGCGCAGGCTCGCGTCGACCTCCGCGCGCAGGCTTGCGAGATCGTCGGTCGCGGCGCGCGCGTTCGAGCTGATTTTCTGCGCCTCGGCGAGCACGGCGTCGGCCTTTTTCAGACTCATCCGCACGTCACCGAGGATCGCGTTCAGCTGCTGCACCGATTTCTGCGTCTCGTCCATCACGCCGCCGGCGCCGAACACGCGTTGATCGGCCTTGGCGAGCGTCTGGTCGAGCTTCAGGGAGATGCTGTCAAGCGAGGCCAGCAGCTTGTTTGCCCGGTCGAGCGCGGTGATCACCTTCTTCGCGTTCTCCTCGCCGCCGAGCACGGCCCCGAGCACGCCGGAACGCCCCGCCATGCGCTCGGTCACGGTCTTCACGCTGGCAAGGCTCGCGCCGAGGCTCGAATCGGCGGCGGTCATGTTGCGCAGGTTGCCGAGCAGTTCCTTCATGCTGAGTACCAGTGACGGAATGTCCTCGGTCGCGTCGCCACGTAGGGCGAGGCAGGCCACGCCATCGGCGCGCGGCGGGTCGGGCCGCGTGCTGGTGCACACCGCCCCGTCGGGCAGGGGCGCGGCATCGAGGTCGCCCGGTGGTCGCAACGATGCGCACGCTGCCGACCAGCGCGCGCTCGATCGTGAACACGCTCGAGGTGCGCAGCCAGCGCGCATCCTTTTTCGGCACGTCGATGTTGATCCGCACCTTGGCATCGTCGCCCAGCTCGATGCCGCGCACGCGTCCGATCGCAAAGCCCTTGAAGCTCAGCGCCATGCCCACGTTCACGCCGTTGGAATCGTCGGTGACCAGCACCACGCGCTGGGTGTTTTCGAACACGCCGCGCGCGTAGAGCACATAGCCCACGAAGGCGGCCGACAGCACCAGGGTCAGCGCCAGCAGCAGCGCGACCTTGAACTGGAGATACCGTATCGGCACGGCCGTGACGGTCTCGGTGGAAGCGGCGGCGGTTTGTTTTTCCATGGCGCGCGGATTATATGTACTTCACCGCCAGCGATGCGGCCTGGATCAGGGCAAGCGACAGGAACAGGCGGACCATGCCGTTGAGCACGGCGATCGGCGCAAAGCGCATGTCGCGCGGCGCATCGAGGCTGGAGGTGATCGGGATCACCGCAACCGCGAGGCCGAAGAACAGCGCCTTGAGTCCGAGTCCCAGCGTGATCACGAGGCTGAAGACCTGCCCGACCACGTTCGTAAAGCTCTCCTCGCCACCCGAGGTGAAGCCGTACATCGCGACATAGGCGAGCACCAGGGCGATCGACCCGCCGATCACGGTCAGCGCGAGCACCGACACCGCGCTGCCGATCACGCGCGGCACCAGTTCGTGGCGCATCGGATCGGCGCCCGCGCGCTGCAGCTTTTCCAGGTCGCCGCGGATGTGCATCAACACCACCTCGGTATTGATCGCCGCCCCCGAGCGCAGCCCGACGAACAGGGCGACGAACAGCGGGATCAGCTCGAGGATCAGCACGCGCACCACGATGTTCAGGGCGTATTCGGCCAGGCCGTAGCTGCCCGCCGCCAGCACCACGATGCGGATCACCACGTAGCTGAGCAGCGCGCAGACCAGGATGAACCCCGGCAGGATCTGCCAGGCCGTGAAGTAGATCTGGCGCGCCATCAGGGTCGAGGTCGCGCGGTCGTAGGCCTGCGGCGAGCCTGCCATGACCAGCGCCCGGGCGCCGAAATGGAACACCCGCCACCAGCTCGCCATCCAGTCGAGCAGCGCGCGTCCGAGCTTTTGTGGCGTCTCGTGAAACGAAGTCCCGTCCATGCGCCGATCATACGCTGCCGGATTAGAATCCCTGCTCCCGCCTGAGGAGGATCGCCACGTGAACAAGAAGAAGCCCGAGGACCTGCGCAGCCACCGCTGGTTCGGCGTCGACGACCTGCGCTCGTTCGGCCACCGCTCGCGCACCGCCCAGATGGGCTACGACCGCAGCGACTACGCGGGCAAGCCGGTGATCGCGATCATCAACACCTGGTCGGACATCAACCACTGCCACACGCACTTCAAGCAGCGCGTCGAGGAAGTGAAGCGCGGCGTCTGGCAGGCCGGCGGCTTTCCGCTCGAGATGCCGGCGATGGCGCTGGCCGAAACGATGCAGAAGCCCACCACGATGATGTACCGCAACTTCCTCGCGATGGAGACCGAGGAACTGCTGCGGTCGTATCCGGCCGACGGCGCGGTGCTCATGGGCGGCTGCGACAAGACCACGCCCGCGCTGATCATGGGCGCGACCAGCATGAACCTGCCGACCATCTACCTGCCGGCCGGGCCGATGCTGAATTCGCACTGGCGCGACCAGACGCTCGGGTCGGGCTCGGACACCTGGAAATACTGGGACGAGCTGCGCGCCGGGCGGATCACGCAGGACGACTGGAACGGCATCGAGGACAGCATCGCGCGCTCGCCGGGCACCTGCATGACCATGGGCACCGCGGCGACCATGATGTCGCTGGCCGAGGCGCTGGGGTTCACGCTGCCCGGGTATTCGTCGATTCCCGCGCCGGATTCCAACCATGCGCGCATGGCGGCGCTGACCGGGCGGCGGATCGTGGAGATGGTGTGGGAGGATCTCAAACCCCGGGATTTTCTGTCCAAGGGTTCGTTCGACAACGCGATCACCACCCTGATGGCGATGGGCGGTTCGACCAACGCGATCGTGCACCTGGTGGCGATGGCCGGTCGCGCGGGGCTGCCGTTTCCGCTGGAGCGCTACAACGAGATCTCGGCCAGGACGCCCGTGATTGCCAACGTGCGGCCCTCGGGGAACAAGTACCTGATGGAGGATTTCTTCTACGCCGGCGGTCTGCGCGCCCTGCTGTTTCAACTGCGCGACCTGCTGGATCTCTCGGCGAAGACCGTCAACGGCAAGACGCTGGGCGAGAACATCGAAGGCGCCAAGGTCTGGAACGACGACGTCATCCTGCCGCGCGACAAGCCGCTGAAGGCCTCGGGCGGGATCGTCATGCTGCGCGGCAACCTCGCGCCCGATGGCGCCGTCATCAAGACCAGCGCCGCGGATCCGCAACTCATGCAGCACACCGGCCGTGCGGTGGTGTTCGAGGACTACAACGACATGGCCGCGCGGATCGACACCGATGAACTGGATGTCGATGCCGACAGCGTGCTTGTGCTCAAGATGTCCGGGCCCCTGGGTGGCCCCGGCTTCCCCGAGTGGGGCATGCTGCCCATGCCGCAGCAAGCTCATCAAGCAGGGCGTCAAGGACATGGTGCGGATCTCGGACGGGCGCATGAGCGGCACCAGCTACGGCACCTGCGTCCTGCACGTCGCGCCCGAAGCCTACGTCGGCGGCAACCTCGCGTTCGTGCAGAACGGCGACATGATCGAACTGAATGTCGCCAAGTGCGAACTGAATCTGAAGGTGTCGGAAGCCGAGCTCGCGAAACGGAAGGCCGCCTGGAAGCGCCCGCCGCTCAAGTACGAGCGCGGCTACGGAGCGATCTTTTCACGCCACATCAAGCAGGCGAACGAGGGCTGCGACTTCGATTTTCTGGAAGGAACGGCGGCGATTCCGGATCCGGAGATCCACTAACAGGCTCCCCGGTGTATCGGTTCCGATACACGAACTGACAGGAGCGCGGCTCCAGGAGACGGAGTCACTTTAATAATTCGTCAAATTTCCGCGGAAACCCGGGTCAGAGTCGCCTTTATCCGGCGCTGCGCACCGCCTGCGCCGTGTCTGCGTCCGCCGGGAAAAACATCTCGATCGCGAGCTCCGAGAGCGTCACATCCACCGGTGTGCCGAACACCGTGGTGGTGGACAGGAAGGACAGCACGCCAAGGGAACAGCGGATCTTCAGCGGCACCAGAACCGTGTGTTCGAGGCTGTGCGTGGATTTGAAGCCGCCTCCCGGTTCGCCGTACGACAGGATTTCTTCGAGCAAGTCCGCCAGCACGCGGTCTCCGGTGAGTTCCACCTGCTTCCTCAGGCGCGCATGCAGGTGCGCGCGCCACTCGGCCAGGTTCTCGATCCGCGGCGCGATGCCCTTCGGGTGCAGCGACAGACGCATCGCATTCACGGGTGGCACCAGCAACTCCGGCGCCACGCCCTCATAGAGTTCCTGCAGCGCGGAGTTGGAGGCGACGATGTTCCAGTGCCGGTCGAGCGCGAACGCGGGGTACGGCCTTTGCGCTTCGAGCACCACGTCGATCGCCTTGCGCGCCGCCGCGAGCGCCGCGTCGTCCAGGCGCCGCGCCTTGAACATCGGGGCGAAGCCGGCGGCGACGAGCAGCGTGTTGCGCTCGCGCAGGGGGATCTCGAGTTCTTCGAGGAGGTGCAGCAGCATCTCGCGGCTGGGCTGCGCGCGCCCGGTTTCGACGAAGGAGAGATGGCGCGGCGAGATGTCCGCGTCCAGCGCGAGGTCCATCTGGGTCAGGCGCCGGCGCTGGCGCCACTCGCGCAGGAGCGTCCCGACCGGCTGGAGTGAGGTTTGCATGGCGGGAGGATAGCAGCGGGTTGCGCCGATCCCATTACTTCGGAGGTAATCGACCGTGGTTGCTTACCCCGCCACCATGCGGCCGTCTTCAACCCGCATTCAACCCTTGTGGAGAACCGCATGAACACCCTTGCCCTGCCCTTGGACCGCTCCGCCTTCCTGCGCCGCGTGCTGTTTGTCGACACGGCCACCTGCATTGTCATGGGCGCGCTGATGAGCGTCGACGCTGCGCCGCTCTCGGTTCTCTTCGGCCTGCCCGCGGCCCTGCTGTTCTGGGTGGGCGTGTCGCTCTTCCCGGTCGCCGCCTTCATGCTCTGGGTCGCCACCCGGCGCGACCTACCGCGTGGCGGGGCCTGGCTCGCGATCGCCGGCAACGCCGGCTGGGTCGCGGGCAGCGTGCTGGTGCTGTTTGTTTTTGCGCCGAGTGCGCTCGGCACCGCGTTCGTCATTGTCCAGGGCGTGGCGGTGGCGGTGCTGGCCGAGCTGGAATACGCAGGACTGAAAAGGATCGGCGCATGAACGCGCCGGCCGATTCAGTTGATCTGTTCATCGAGCGCTACGTCTCGATGTGGAACGAAGCCGATCCGGCGCGGCGGCGCCGGCTCATCGAGGAACTCTGGACACCCGACTGCGCGAATTTCACCAAACTCAATGCGTACCACGGCTGGGACGCCGTGGAAGCGCGGGTGCGGGTGTCGTGGGAAAAGTGGGGGCGTGACGAGAGGTGCCTGTTCCGCACGCGCCATTTGGAGCGGCACCACGACGCGCTGCGGTTTACGTGGGAGATGGCGAATGCGGGCGACGAGAAACTCAGGTCAGTCGGGATCGAGTTTCTGTTGCTTGCGGTCGATGGGCGGATTCGCGTCGACTATCAGTTCATCGAACCCTGATCAATCCCCGTGAAAAGCAACTTTGGCCGACAGGGTAAAAACTTGGGGATTTGACATATTAATCCTTTTGGTTGAATATAGATCCCCATGCACCTCGACAACACCCTCATCGCCCTCGCCGACGACACCCGCCGCGCCATCCTGAAGCGCCTCGCCTCAGGCGACGCCCGGGTGACCGAAATCGCCGAGCCGTTCGACATCTCCCTCAACTCGGTCTCAAAGCACATCCGCCTCCTCGAGCGCGCGGGGCTGGTCTCGCGGCGCATTTCCGGCCGCGACCATTTCCTCTCGCTGGAACGCGGCCCGTTCGACGAGCTGACGCAGTGGATGCTGGAGACGCGCGCGTTCTGGTCGAACCGGCTGGACGCGCTGGAGGCCGCGCTGCGCGCCGAGGACGCGATCAACGCCGCAAGGAAACCCAAACCCAAAAGGAGCAGGAAATGAACGCACCAGAACAGGCCACCTTTATCGAACCCGGTACCGTGAAGATGGAGCGCCTGCTCCCCGGCCCCGTCGAGCGCGTCTGGTCCTACCTCACCGATGGCGACAAGCGCGCGCAGTGGCTCGCGGGCGGCGCGTTCGACCTGCGCGTGGGCGGCGCGATCAAGCTCGAATTCGACAACAGCAAATTGCCGAACGACGAGGAAGGCCTGGCCAAGCACCCGGGCACCGGGATCCACTCGTTCACCGGCACGATCACGCGCCTGGAAACGAACCGCGTGCTGGCCCACACCTGGCTCTGGGGCGACAAGGAAACCGAGGTCACCTACGAGCTGACCCCGAAGGGCAAGGACGTGCTGCTCACGATCGTGCACCAGCGGCTCGATCGCGAAACGGCCAAGAACGTCACCGGCGGCTGGGACGTGCACTCGGGCATCCTCGCCGACCTCCTCAGGGGCGAGAAGCCGCGCCCGTTCTGGACGACGCACGACCAGCTCACCCCGCAGTACGCGGCGCAGTTCTAGCGCAAAAGGGGCACCGGCGTAGAATGGCCGAATCATGATCGACTGGTCTTCCTGCCCGATGGTGGAGCGTGACCCGGAACGCGTGAGCGGTGCCTGGGTATTCCGTGGCACCCGCGTGCCCGTGGCGGCCCTGTTCGAAAATCTCGAGGACGGCGCGCAGGTGTCGCAGTTCGTCGAATGGTTTCCCGGAGTCACCGCGGAGCAGGTTCGCGCCGTTCTTGAGCACGCCGCGCGGAGCGCACTGGCTCCCGCCTGAAAGTGCGCGTCCTGCTGAGACGCAATGCAGTGATCGTACTCTCCACGCCGAGCTGGCCACGGGTACAGAGGGCCGTCGAAGAGGTAGTCAAGGCGATCGGCGCCGCGTCCCCGGGAAGCTACTCCGAGGTCGAGATCCCCTGATTTGAACCGACGCAGGTAAGGGAAGTCGACTCTGACCCCGGTTCTTAAACCTGAACTGTATCGATACCGATACGCGAACTGACAGCTCAGCGGCTCCCAGAGCCGATGTCCGGTAGTAAATTAGCCTGATTCAGGCCGCAACCTCCGCTCCATCGGCCGGTCCAGGGGAAGCACCGGATCGGCCACGCCAACCGCTTCGGGATCAAGTAAGTCCGGACGGCATGACAATAAAGCGCAAAACTTTGCAGGTATGATTGTCAATCCACCCGGCTCAAGGGGTTCGCATGACAAATCGACTTGACGATGTTGAAGCACAGGCACTGGCGCTTTCGCCCGAAGACCGGGCACAACTTGCCGACAAGCTGATTACCAGCCTGTTCGTGGATCACGACATCGAAAATGCCTGGTCCATCGAGGTGGAGCGCCGAATCGAAGAGATCGAAAGCGGCCGTGCCAGGCTGATCCCTGCGGCCGACTCGATCGCCAGGGCACGCGCCGCGATCAAATGATCGCCTCAGTCAGCCCAGCGGCTGATTGGGAGCTTTCCGAGGGCGCCATGCACTACGCCCGCGAAGCCGATGCGCAAATCGGTCTTGCGTTCATTCTGGAATACGAAAGGGCGCTGGCGCTTTTGTGCGTCCACCCTAACCTGGGGGCCCCATGGGGGAACGGCAGGCGGCGCTTTCCGCTCCGACGATTCCCCTACAGCATCGTGTACTACATTCGCGGTGAGGAACTGAGGGTGGTGGCGTTGGCGCATCACCGTCGCAAGCCCGCTTACTGGCGCGCCCGGACCTAGAGTCCCCCGCGCAAACTCGGATTGCCCGCGCGCCGGAACCCGGGCAGGCTGAGCCCTATTGACCGGAGCCCGCAGGTCCCCTACCCCGCCGCTGCCCCAGGCGCGCCGCGCTGCCCGCGCACCAGCCTGCCCGGCAGTGCGCCGGTCGGCTTGCCGCCTTCGTGCGTGACCACCCCGCTGACGATGGTGTAGTCATAACCGCTGGCGCCCTGCATCAGGCGCTTTCCGCCGGCGGGCAGGTCCTTGACCATGTACGGCGCTTCGAAGTCCAGCGCTTCCCAGTCGATGATGTTCAGGTCGCCCTTGAGGCCGACCTGCACCCGGCCGCGATCGCCCAGGCCCGCCGCGCCGGCCGTATCGCTGGTGAGCCGGCGCACGAGTTCGGGCATCGCAAACTTGTTCTCGTGCCGGCCCCAGTGGGTGAGCAGCCAGGTCGGAAAGCCCGCATCGACGATGAAGCCCACATGCGCGCCGCCATCGCCCAGGCCCATGATCGCCATCTTTTCATTCAGCATCTTTTCGGATGACGAAAGGCTGAAGTCCGAATAGTTGGTGATCGGCATGTAGAGGAAGTTCGCACCGCCGTTGTCGGTCAGCAGGTCGTAGGCGACTTCCGGCGCAGTGCGACCCTCGCGCCCGGCGATCGCGGCCACGCTGTCTTCCTGCTTCGGCTGGTAGTTCTTGTCGACGAACGGGAACATGTGGGTGTAGGACAGCCGGTGGATCAGCGGGAAGGTCGATTCCTTGACCGGATCTTCGGACAGGATCTGCGCCCGGGTCTTCGGGTCGCGCAGCCGGGCGACTTTCTCGTCCAGCGGCAGCATGTTCAGCGGCTTGAAGCTCGGGCAGCCGGAAAACGGGGTCTGGCTGGCCTGCAGGCCGAGCAGCACGCCGATGGCGCGCGGCGCGAACACCGGGCGGATGTTCACGCCTTCCGTCTCGTACGCAGTGCGGTTCATCTCCAGCAGCTTGCCCAGCAGTTCCGGCATGTTGTTGCGCGGCGCCAGGGTGTAGACCATCGGCCGGCCGCTGTTCTGTGCGACGCGCTTGAGGATCCCGAAGGCCTCGACCGGATCCGGCGCGGCCTTGATCGTGTCCGGGCTCATGTCCGTGATCCAGTCGGACACGACCTCGATGAATCCGCTGCCCGCGTCCGACAAGCCCCCGGCCAGGCCCATCAGTTCTTCTTCATAGACGCGCAGGGTCGGGATGTACTCGCCTTTGAGCGTCTTGTGCGAGGTGGTGCGGCTGGTCGACACACCGAAGGCACCGGCCTCGACCGCCTCTTTGGTGATGGCGCGCATCTTTGGCGATGTCATCCTTTGTCGCCGGCTCGAAGGCCACGGCGCGATCGCCCATCACGTTCACGCGCACCGCAGAGTGCGGCAGCAGCGCACAGACGTCGACGTCGCGCGGTTTCTTCTCCAGCGCGTCGAGGTACTGCGGAAAGCTTTCCCAGGTCCAGTCCAGGCCCTCGTGCATGACCGCACCGGGAATGTCTTCCACGCCTTCCATCAGTTCGATCAGCTTGTCGCGATCCTGCGGACGGCAGGGTGCGAAGCCGACCCCGCAATTGCCCATCACCACGGTAGTCACGCCGTGCAGCGAAGACGGCGCCAGATGGCTGTCCCAGACGGCCTGCGCGTCGTAGTGGGTGTGGATGTCGACAAAGCCGGGCGTGACGAGCTTGCCGGTCGCGTCGATTTCCCGTGCGGCCGTGCCGTCGATCTTGCCGACCGCCACGATCACGCCGTCCTTGATGGCCACGTCCGCCTTGGTGGGTGCGGCGCCGGTGCCATCGACAACGGTGCCGTTGCGCACGATCAGGTCATAGTGATTGGGCATGGGGTTGTTCCTTGAAGTGTCTGCAAAGCGGATCGGCAAAGAGGATAAAGCAAATGCGTCGCATCCACGCAATCACGCCGCTTCAAGCGCCGGCGGCGCGTGCTTTACCTTCGGCGCCCCGGCCTTGCGTGCCTGCCACAGGTCGAACGCGGCCTGCTGCGCCACCCATAGATCGGCACGGCCACCACGCGCAATCCCGAGCCAGCCTTCGAGCCGCAGCGCCATTGCGGGCGAAATCGCCGCGCGCTCGTTCAGCACACGCGACAGCGCGGCGCGCGTCACGCCCAATTGCAGCGCGGCCTCGGTCACGGACAGGCCCAGTGCGGGCAGCACGTCTTCACGCAGCGTGGCGCCGGGGTGCGGCGGGTTTTGCATACTGCTCATGGTCTTCATCCTCTCAGTGATAGTCGACGTAGTCCACCAACACGGCATCGGACCCCTCAAACTTGAACGTGACGCGCCAGTTGCCGTTCACGGTGATCGCGTAGCGCCCCGGTGGCTTGCCCTGCAGCGGGTGCAAGCTCCAGCCCGGTACGTTCATGTCGTCGGGGCTCCTGGCATCGTTCAGGCGAGCCAATTGCCGCGCAAGCCGCGCGGCATGGTGCGGCTGAATGCCGGCCTTGCTCCCACGCTCGAAAAATGTCCGCAAGCCCTTGTGCAGGAACTGCCTTATCATCGCCGCATTGTATAGCGTAGCGTTACAGGTTGCAATTCACCGGACCGTCGCTGCCCTGCGACTCATGCCCATTCAGTCCCGCTCCCGCCCGCCGCGCGAACCCCTCTTCCCTTCCTTCTCCTCCGCGCTGCGGTGGCACTTCACGCAGTTCTCGAAATCCGGGATGCCTTCCTCCTCGTGCTTCCTGCGGATCTTGTCCGGCTGGTGCTCATGGCATCCGTAGCAGGTGTAGCGCTTGAAGTCGTTATCGACGTGGCAGGTGGCGCACGTGGCGTTGTGGTCGCCATCGAGCAGAAACAATTTGTCGTGGGCGAAGCTCGCCGGCTTCCAGCCCTCCGACCGGTGGCATTGCGCGCAGTTGCCTGCGACCTGCCGGTGCAGCGCATCGACGGGCGGCTTGTGGCAGGACTCGCAGCGCCCGCGAACGTCGGCGCGCAGCAACGCGTGCGAAAACCGCTTGCTGCTGCGCCCGGTGAGCCCCGCAACGGGATGGTCGGTATGGCAGGCCATGCAATCCTGCGTCGCCAAGGCCAAGAAGGGCGTGCGGATCATCAATTGCGCGCGCGGCGGGCTGATCGATGAAGCGGCGCTGAAGGACGCGCTGAAATCGGCCATGTCGCGGGCGCCGCGCTCGACGTGTTCGCGCAGGAGCCGCCGGCGGCCGATCATCCGCTGTTCAGCGCCCCGAACTTCATCTGCACCCCGCACCTCGGCGCCTCGACCGACGAGGCACAGGTCAATGTCGCGATCCAGGTGGCAGAACAGATTTCGGATTACCTGCTCACCGGCGGCATCACCAACGCGCTCAACGTGCCCAGCCTGTCGGCCGAAGAAGCCCCGAAGCTGCGCCCCTATATGAGCCTCGCCGAAAAACTCGGCAGCCTCGTCGGCCAGCTCGCGCACGACAATCTCGACCACTATTTCGGTCGAGGTCGAGGGCGCCGCCGCCGAACTCAACCTCAAGCCGATCACCGCTGCGGTGCTGACCGGGCTAATGCGCCGTTATTCGGACGCGGTGAACATGGTCAACGCCCCGCACCTCGCGCGCGAACGCGGGCTCGATGTCCGCGAAGTGCGCCACGACCGCGACGGCGACTATCACACGCTCGTCCGCGTCACCGTCGCGACCGAACAGGGCGACCGCTCGGTCGCTGGCACCTTGTTCAGCAACGGCGACCCGCGTCTCGTCGAAATGTTCGGGATCAAGGTCGAGGCCGATCTTGACGGTTATATGCTCTATATCGTCAACGAGGACGCCCCCGGCTTTATCGGCCGCATCGGCACCGCGCTCGGCGAAGCCGGACTCAACATTGGCACCTTCCACCTCGGCCGCCGCGCCGCGGGCGGCGAGGCAGTGCTGCTTTTGAGCCTCAACTTCGCCGATGCCCGAACCGCTTCTGTGGCAACTTTGCCAACTTCCGGGGGTGAAGACGGTGAAGGGTCTCAAATTCTCAGCACCACCCTCTATTTCCATTCGTGTCGAGCGAAGTCGAGACACCCTTTGGCAGACGATGCCATCAAGGCATCTCGACTTCGCTCGATGCGGACGGACATTTAGCGTTGTTGAAACGCCGCCTCCACCCGCCTAAGGCCGCACCATGCCTCGCACCCCTGCCCTGCTGCCCGAAGGCCTCCGCGACCGCCTGCCCCAACAGGCCGAGGCCGCATCGCGTGTCACCCGCGCGCTCGTCGACGCGATGCGCGCGCACGGTTATGGCCGGGTGTCGCCGCCGCTCGCCGAGTTTCGCGAGACGCTGGGCGGCGAAGACGATCGCACCGCTCGCGACCTGCTGCGCTTCACCGACCCGGAGTCGCAGCGCACGCTGGCGCCGCGTCCCGACATCACGCGGCAGGTCGGACGCATCGCCACGTTCGCTGCTGCACAAGGCGCCGCGCCCGCCTGCGCCTCGTTACGCCGGACAGGTCGTCAAACTGCGCGCCAGCCAGCTCCCGCCCGGCGCGCGAGATGCTGCAAGTCGGCGCTGAGCTGATCGGCAGCGACAGTGTTGCCGCAGCGCGCGAAATCGTGACTGTCGCGATCGACGCGCTCGAAGCCGCGGGGATTGGTCCAGTCACGGTCGACTTCACCCTGCCCGACGTCGTCGATCTGCTCGCGAACGGCCCGCTGCCGGTCGACACCGACATCCAGCAGCTGCGCGACGAACTCGACGCCAAGGACGCGGGGGCGCTGACGCGGATCGGCGCCGCCGCCTATCTGCCGCTGCTGCGCGCCACCGGTCCCTTCGATCAGGCGATCGCCGACCTGCGCGCCTTCGACACATCGGGCGTCCTCACCGCGCGCATTGATGCCCTCGAAGCCATAGCGGCGCCGGTGCGCGACCGCGTCACGCTGACCCTCGACCCGACCGAGCGTCATGGCTTTGCCTATCAAAGCTGGTTCGGTTTCCAGATCTTCGTTCGGGGTCAGGGCGACGCAGTTGGTCGCGGTGGCGGCTATGCGATCCCGGTCGGCGAACAGGAAGAGGCCGCGGTCGGCTTTTCGCTCTATCCAGATCCGCTGATCGATGCGGGGCTCGGCGCCGAAGACGACAGCGACCGCCGCATTTTTCTGCCGCTCGGCCACGATCCGGCGCTCGCAGCCAGCCTGCGCGCCGATGACTGGCAGACGGTGGCGGCGCTGGCCGACACCGACGATGCGCAGGCGCTGGGATGTGGGTGGCGGCTCGGCGCCGATGGGCCAGTCGCGGGCTGAGGCATCCCCAAACCCCAGGCTAAAAATCCGAAATCCCGAACCGCGGCACGCCCTGATTGACCCCCGGCGGATCGAGCACCGTCACGTCGAGCACAACCGGATCGCCGATCCATTGCGCCAACGTCGTATGGTCGGCCAGATCGTCGTCGGTCAGCGGATGCACCAGCGCGCGCAGGCAGGTCGCTTTGATGGCTGCAACCACCGCGACCTGCGAACGCGCCAGAAAATGCACCTCATATTGCGCAATCGGATGCGGCCCCACCGCGCCATCGGTCATCGCACCGACGAACAGGATCGCAGGATTCTGCTCGAAAGCGTCCCGCAGCGCGACGGCGGCGGGGCGCTCGGCGGGGTCGTAATAGATGTGGGCGTGGTAGGGGGCGTCGGGGTTTGTCATAGCAGCATTTCCTCACTCTTCAGCCGTCATTGCGAGCGTAGCGAAGCAATCCAGCGCGTCCTTACCCCGCTCTGGATTGCTTCGCTACGCTCGCAATGACGAAATTCTACCGCCCGAACACTCGCTTCAGCCACGCATCGACCGTCGAGGTCGCAACATAGGCCGGATCGCCCAGACTACGGCTGATCTCCGCATGGCCCTTCAGCCCCTCGCCGGGAAAACTGCCATGTTCGACCCGGCTGCCACCCGCTGTCAGCGCGGAGCCCAGCGCCTTTGCCTGCCGCACTCCATCGGGGCGCTGGACATAGAGCAGGAGAAACTCCGGCGCGTTGGGTGCCGATGCATGCGCGGTGGGCGACAGCGCCTTTTGCCGCGCCGGATCGGTGCCAAACGCCTGCGCATAAGTCTTTTGCATGATCGGCGGACCGTCCTTCATTTGCGCCGGCACATCGTAAGCGGCGCCGTCATTGGGGATTACCCCCGCGACGTCGGCGAACGACAGCCCGGCGCCCTTCAGATAGCGCTCGTCGGTCCCGACCAGCGCGACCAGATGCGCGCCCGCGCTGTGCCCCATCAACACGATGCGCCGCCGATCGATGCCCAGCGTGCTGGCGCGATCGACCAAGGCTTTCACCGCGCTCGCGACGTCCGCCGCCTGCTGCTCGACCGTCGCGGCGGGGACGAGGCGATAGTTGATCGAGGCAAAGGCATAGCCCTGCTCCGGATAATGCACCGGTTTGAAGCGCCCGGTCGCATTGTCCTTGCTGCCACGTTTCCACCCGCCGCCATGGACATAGACGATCAGCGGTGCCGGTTTTTTTGCGCCCTTCGCGCGCCAGATATCGAGCACCTGTAGCGGATCGCTGCCATAGCTTATCGTCTCACTACCCGACACCTGCGGCCCTTCGTCCGCACCCATGCGTTCGGCCATCCGTTCGCGCAGGCGGTCGCGCAATTTTTCGCGCGCGTCGCTCGCAGGCATGCCGCTCGCTATCACAGCGGTCGCCGCGAACAGGCCGATCCAGTATCGCTTGCTCATATCCACACCTCCATCGCCCCCCGGCGCGCCTGCCTTGTCCGATGCAATTGTCGCAAATTCATCCCACTGCACCTTGTCTCGCCGCCCAAATCCGCTAAGGCCGCGCCGGGTCAATGGCCTCGTTCAGCAGGACAGCATCATGGCAAATGTTACCGTCATCGGGTCGCAATGGGGCGACGAGGGCAAGGGCAAGATTGTCGACTGGCTCGCCAGTCGCGCCGATGCCGTGGTGCGCTTTCAGGGCGGTCATAACGCCGGCCATACGCTCGTCGTCGGCGAACAGGTGTACAAGCTGTCGCTGCTGCCGTCGGGCATCGTCACCGGTACGCTGTCGATCATCGGCAACGGCGTCGTGCTCGATCCGTGGGCGCTGCGTGACGAGATCACCAAGCTGCGCGGCCAAGGCGTCGTCATAAACGCCGAGAATTTCGCGATCGCCGACAATTGCGCGCTGATCCTGCCCTTCCACCGCGACCTCGACGCGTTGCGCGAAACCGCCGCAGGTGCAGGCAAGATCGGGACCACCGGGCGCGGCATCGGTCCCGCCTATGAAGACAAGGTCGGGCGCCGCGCGCTGCGCGTCTGCGACCTCGCCCACCTCGACAAGCTCGAACCGCAGCTCGATCGCCTGACCGCGCACCATGACGCGCTGCGCGCCGGGTTCGGCGAACCGCCGATCGACCGCGAGCGGCTCGTCGCCGATCTCACCGAAATCGCCGACTATGTGCTCGAATATGCCCAGCCAGTGTGGAAGCGCCTGAAAAAGGTCCGCAAGGCCGGCGCGCGCATCCTGTTCGAGGGCGCGCAGGGCGTGCTGCTCGACGTCGATCATGGCACCTACCCGTTCGTCACCAGCTCCAACACCGTCAGCGGCACCGCCGCGAGCGGCTCGGGCCTCGGCCCCGGCGCGGTCGGCTTCGTGCTCGGCATCGCCAAGGCCTACACGACGCGCGTCGGCAGCGGTCCCTTCCCGACCGAGCTCGAGGACGAGATCGGCCAGATGCTCGGCGAGCGCGGGCATGAGTTCGGCACCGTCACCGGGCGCAAGCGTCGCTGCGGCTGGTTCGACGCGGTGCTGGTGCGCCAGAGCTGCGCGGTCTCGGGCGTCACCGGCATCGCGCTGACCAAGCTCGACGTGCTCGACGGTTTCGACACGATCCGCATCTGCACCGGCTATCGCCTGCGCGGCAAGATCCTCGACTATTTCCCTGCCCACTCGGCCGACCAGGCCGAGGTCGAGCCGATCTACGAGGAAATGGACGGCTGGCAGGAAACGACCGCGGGCGCGCGCAGCTATGCCGACCTGCCCGCGCAGGCGATCAAATATATCCAGCGCGTTCAGGAACTGATCGAAACGCCGATCGCGCTGGTATCAACCAGCCCCGAGCGCGAAGACACCATCCTGATCCGCGACCCGTTCAGCGACTAAATCGATCCTCCCGTGGCGAAGCCATGGGGAGGTGGCAGCGCGAAGCGCTGACGGAGGGGCTTTGACGCGACTGTCGCGGCCGCTCCACCATCCGCTGCGCGGACGGTCCCCCTCCCCGTCGCTTGGCGACAGGGAGGATTATTTGCCCGCCACCGCTACGTCGCGGATCGCCGCAACGAAACCGACCGGATCATCCTCCTGAATGAAGTGTCCACCGCGCAGCGTGCGATGGGTCACGCGCGCCGCGCCGGGGACGCGCGACGTGAACAAGGCATCCCCGCCGCGCGTAATCGGGTCGCCGTCGGAAAAGCAGCACATGAACGGTTTGTCGAACGCCTCCAGCGCGGCCCAGGCACGCCTCTGGTCGGGTACCGCGACATTGTCGCCCAGCGGCACGAACGAGGGGAACGCGCGCGCCGCGACCTTCGACGCCCGCGTCGGGAAGGGCGCATCATAAGCCGCAATTTCGGCGGCACTCAGTTCGCGTTTGGCGCCCGCTTTGACGATCTTGCCGATCGGAAACACCGGGCTGTAGCGCGAAAAGGCACGCCAGATGGCAAAGGCGCGCGGTGCTGGCTGGCCTTCGGGCAGTCCGCCATTCGACAGCGCGACGCCAGCGAACCGCTCGGGCATTTCGGCGACCAGTCGCAGGCCGATCAACGAACCCCAATCCTGACAGGCGAGAATCATGTTTTTGAGGTCAAGCGCCGCGATCCATTGCCGCATCCACGCAACCTGCGCCGCATAGCTGTACGCCGCGCGGTCGAGCGGCTTGTCCGACCGTCCAAAACCGATCAGGTCGGGCGCGACAACGCGAAACCCCGCCTCGACCGCCGGACCGATCATATGGCGATAGAGATAAGCCCAGGTCGGCTCGCCGTGGAGCATCAGTACCGGCTGGGCATTGGACGCGCCCTCGTCGACATAATGAACGCGCAGGCCGTCGGCGATCTCGGCATAGTTTGGCGCATAGGGCCAGTCCGGCAAGTCCGCGAAACGATCGTCCGGCGTGCGATAAGCGCGCATCATATTCTCCCCCACCCATGGTCGCGGGCAGCTTAGGGGACTTCCGTTGCGGCGCAAGCCGTGGCACCATCGCGCGATGACCCGTCACATTCTCGTCTTCTACGGCAGCTACCGCCGCGACCGGCAGGGCATCAAGCTCGCGCACTGGCTGGTCGATGCCATCGTCGCCCGCGGCGACAGCGCCGAACTGATTGATGCCAAGGCGGTCGACCTGCCGATGCTCGACCGCATGTATAAGGAATATCCGAAGGGCGAGGCGCCGCCCGCCATGGAAGAACTCGCCGCGAAGATCCGCGCCGCCGACGGTTTTCTGTTCGTCACCGGCGAATATAATTGGGGGCCGCAGCCGGGGCTGAAAAACCTGACCGACCATTATCTGGAAGAATGGTTCTGGCGGCCCGCCGCGATCGCCTGTTACTCAGCCGGGCCATTCGCAGGCGTGCGCGCAATGATGGGGTGGCGCGATACGCTCGGCGAAATGGGGATGGCGGTCACCTCGTCGATCCTGCCGGTCGGACGGATCGGCGGTGCGTTCGATGCCGATGGTCAGCCGACGGGCGAGGATGGGGCGCGGCTGGTCAAAAGCTTTCCGCGCTTCGCCGACGACCTCAATTGGTGGATCGACGCTGCCAAGGCGCAGCGCGCAAAACAAGACCCCCCTTACTGATTCGTCCTTGCGAGAAGCGAAGCGACGCGGCAATCCAGAGTGTGCGTAAACCGCTCTGGATTGGTTGGCCTACGGCCGCCTTCGGCCCGCTTCGCTCGCAATGACGGGGTGTGGGCGCTAACCCGACTTGAGCTCGGCCTTCAGCCGCAGGCTGGCGCGCCAGAAGAAGAACGCCGGGATAAGTCCCAGCCATGCGGCGCCATAAAGCACATAGCGCACGCTTTCCTGCCCATATTGCGGGATCAACTGGTCGGACAACACCCCAAACAGGAACGGTCCAAACCCCAACCCGATCAGGTTTTGTCCAAACAGCATCACCGACGCCGCGACCGCGCGCGCCTGCGGCCGAACCAAACCCTGCACACAGCCATAGGCGGGGCCGTAATAGGCCGAATTCAGGATCGTCGGAACGATCAGCAGCGCAACGGCAATCCGCCAATCTTCCATGAAGTAGCCGAGGAACAGGATCGGCGCGGCAACAGCCATACCAACGGCCGGAAACGTCAAGATGTGCCTTTTGTCGCGAGCCCCGAATTTGTCGGCCATTTTGCCGCCGAGCCATGTGCCGAGCACCCCCGCCAACCCCAGCACGACCGCCATGGATAACCCGGCTTCGGTCGTCGACAGCCCATGGCTGCGGATGAAGAAACTGATTGTCCACAGCGCCTTGCCATAGCCGAGGAAGGCAACGACCGACGACGCGATCAGGATATAAACGAAAGCGCGCGAGGCGAAGATTTCTCGCATCGCCTCTCCGGTCGAAATTGGCACCACCGCTTGCGCCGTCGCGGTCGCCTCGGCCGAGCGGCTGTGCCGCGGTTCGCGCATGACAAAAAGCACGACCAGCGCAAGCAGCAGCCCAGGCGCCCCGACCATCATCAGCGCGATGCGCCAGCCATAGAGGTCGTTGACGATGCCGCCGATGATCAGACCGAGCAACGATCCGATCGGGACGCCCAGCCCGTAGAAGGCGATCGCCGACGACCGCTTTTCGGGCACGACGCTGTCCGAAATTAGCGAATGCGCGGCAGGCGTACACCCCGCTTCGCCAACCCCGACCCCGATACGCGCGAACAACAGCTGCACGAAATTCTGCGCGAGGCCGCACACTGCGGTCATCGCCGACCAAATGGCCAGCGCCAGTGCAATCAGGCGGACGCGATTTGTGCCGTCTTTGTCGGCGTAGCGTGCGATCGGGATGCCGAGGAGAGCGTAAAAAAATGCAAAGGCCGGTCCCGCCAGCAGCCCCAGCTGGGTGTCCGAAAGCCCGAGCTCGGCCTTGATCGGTTCGGCCAGAATGTTGACGATCTGCCGGTCGAGGAAATTGAAGATATAGACGATCAGCAGAATCCACAGCATCGTCCGCGTTTGCGCGGAAACACCATCTACGGATGGCGCCGCGATACCCGTGGCAAGGGCAGGCTTGTCGTTCATATCATTCTCCCGCGCTCATGGGAGCAGACCGGGGGGATCGGTGTCAACGCCATTGCGGCACCCCAAAAATCGCCGCTTGCAATTGCCGCTACGGCTGGCAGCGTGTTGCCCATGCAAAAAATTTCGCTGCTCGCCGCTTCCGCCCTACTTACCATCGCCCCCGCGCTGGCCATGCCGCCGCCGCTGCCCCCGGTCGAGGGCAAGGATGCCGCGACGTTGCAGGCCGAAATGACCGAGCGACGGATCAACAGCGACGTCGTCACCGCAACCTATCTCGACCGCATCCGCACGCTCGACGACAACGGGCCGAAACTCGAATGCCGTTATCGCGAGCTTTCCCGACGCGACGAGCCAGGCGCATGCGCTCGACCTCGAACGCAAAGCCGGGGGCGTGCGCGGCCCGCTCCACGGCATCCCGATCCTGATCAAGGACAATATCGAGGCCAAGGGGCCGGTGCCGACAACCGCCGGGTCGCTGGCGCTGAAGGACAATGTCACAAACCGCGACGCGCCGCTGGTGGCGCGGTTGCGCGATGCCGGTGCGATCATCCTGGGCAAGACCAACCTTAGCGAATGGGCGAACATCCGCTCGAACAATTCGACCAGCGGATGGAGCGCGGTCGGCGGGCTGACGAAGAACCCGCACGCGCTCGATCGCAACACCTGCGGTTCGTCGGCAGGCAGCGGCGCCGCGACCGCGGCGAGCTTGGCGCCAATCACGATCGGCACCGAGACCGACGGATCGATCACCTGCCCCGCCGGGGTCAATGGCGTCGTCGGGCTTCAAGCCTACGGTCGGCCTGGTCAGCCGCACGCATATCGTCCCGATCAGCCATAGCCAGGATACCGCCGGGCCGATGACGCGCACCGTCCGCGATGCGGCCACGGTGATGACCGTCATCGCGGGCAGCGACCCCGCCGACCCGGCGACCGCCGAGGCCGACGCGCGCAAGGTCGATTACACCGTGGCGCTGTCGCCCGACGCGCTCAAGGGCAAACGCATCGGGGTGCTGCGCGACCGCATCGGCGACCGCGCCGACATCGCCGCGCTATTCGACGCGGCGCTGAAACAGATGACCGACCTTGGCGCGACCGTGGTCGAGATCGCCGACAGCCGCAAGGGACTGGAAGAGCTGGGCGCGGCCGAGTTTGAAGTGCTGATGACCGAGCTTAAGGCTGATATCGCGACCTATCTTGCGGGACTGCCCGCCAAGGACGGCCCCAAAACGCTCGCCGACCTCATCGCCTTCAACAAGGCGAACCGGGAGGAACTGAAATGGTTCGACCAGTCGCTGTTCGAACTGGCGGAAAGCAAGGGCGGGCTCGACAGCCCCGCCTATGTCACCGCGCGCGCCAAGGCGGCGCGACTTGCGGGGGCAGAGGGCATCGACCGGTTGATGAAAGAGCATGACGTCAATCTGCTCGTCGGGGTGACCAACGGTCCCGCTTGGACGAGCGATCTGGTCAACGGTGATCATTACACCGGCCCCAGCGCCAGCCAGCTGCCCGCCGTTGCAGGCTATCCGCATCGACCGTGCCGATGGGCGCGGTGCAAGGGCTGCCGATCGGAGTGTCGTTTATCGGTGGCAAGTGGGCCGATGCTGACGTGTTGGCGGCGGGTTATGCCTATGAGCAGGCGAGCCGGAAGCGGGTGGCGCCAACCTATCGGGTGGGCGTGGCGCCCTAAATCCTCCCTGTAGCGAAGCCATGGGGAGGTGGCAGCGCGAAGCGCTGACGGAGGGGCCATGGCGCGACGTCGCCGCCCCTACACCACTGCCTGTGGCGGCGGTCCCCTCCCCATGGCTTCGCCACCGGGAGGATCGCTTCACCGTTTATCCCGTCGCCGCTGCCAGCCCATCTCTTCCAGCTCGAGCAATTCCATCGGGACATGGATGGTACGGATCGCCAGCCGCACCTCAATCAGGAACAGCACCAGCGACACCAGCAACAGCAGCATCGCCAGCGCAAAGACCCACGCCGCGGCCAGGCCCAGATTGAACCCGGCAAAAGCCTGCGCAAACAACAGCGCAACCAGGAAACATACGACGATGCCGCACGCGACCGCCGCCGCGATCGAATTGTTGATCACGTCGATGCGGCGATCGACCACCCGCAGTTCGGCGACGATGCGCTCATGATCTTGCCCTTCGGTCTCGGCCCAGCGCTCCATCAGGACGCGCGAACGGTCGATGACGCGCGCCAGCCGCCCGGTGAAGACGTTGAGCAGGCTGCCCGTCGCGACGAGCAGGAACACCGGGGTGACCGACAGCTGGATCGTCTCGGCGATCATCGCCGAGCCGGTCATGCTCATCCCTCGCCGCCCGCCGCGACCGACGACCTTGTGGGTGTTGACCCAGTCTCTGGTCGTCGTTGGCTTCGTGCGTGTAAAGGTAGTTCGTTACCTCGGCAAGGATTCACCTTTCAGTCAAGGTTGTACCTTCGTATCGGTCCTATGGGTCCGAAGATGGTACTATTGATCGTCGCCGTGTAAGGTTGTGCCTTTTGAATCGCAGGAATGAACTATTTCGCGGGTCTTCTCCGTTCGAAAGGTACAACCGTCCGATCGTGGGGTGGTGCCTTGCGTAGCGCTGAATGGATGAAAGGTGTAACCTTTCCTGTCGTTGCTTCGCAAGGTACTTCCTGATCGGTCGGGTATACCGCCTTGTCCTCAAGGTTGTTCCTTTTCAAACCGAGAATCGCCGCTGAAGGTACTGCCTTGTGCAAAGGTGGCAACTATCACCCCCCGAGCGAATTAAAGGTGCTACTTTTTACTTGAAAGTTGGTGCCTTTTGCTCTTACGGTTGTGTCTCATGCAGATTTACACCGTGGGTGTGTTAGTTGGTTTTTTCGTGAGAGTGAGAAGGTTGTTTCTTTTGCTCCGAAGGGTGCGCCCTTTTGGTTTGCTCCAGAAAGTTTCCTCCTTTTGGTCGAAGGGATGTACCTTTTTGCTCTTCAACCGAAAGGATCCACCTTTTTGAACTTCAATCGGAAAGGTGCGACCTTTGAACTTCAACACGGAAAGGTATCTTCTTTTGCTTCAACTGTGGTACCTTTGGGCTTCCTTCGTCGTCTGTCAGTTGTCCGTACGTCACTTCTGTAGAGGACCTCCTAATAACTGTATAGTAGTAAGTTACGCGTTTGGTTTTACATGTAGCACAAATGGGTCGTCCGTCTTTCATTGTAGTAGCTAAGTTTAGCGAGACACTCTTGCACATATCGCAGAATTTGTGTTTTTCTTTGGCAAGTAGTTCCTCGAATTGACGGATGTTGTTATATAATTCTTCTTCGTTTACTTCTTCTAGAATTTTGTACAAATGCATTTCAGGAACTTGAGAACTAAAGCAACATATTAGGTTAGAATTTGCCAACTTCGGAATTGATGATGTTACTGCAAGAATATTGATCAAAGCTGAGCACACACCTTGGTTGATTGTTTGTTTTGCGTTGTTTTGAGTAATATTGACGTATGAATGCTTGCTCCTGATGAGTTAAACGTAATTTAGATAATGTAGATGAATTGGCGTTGAAGTGAAGGGTGTTGATTTTTGCCTTGGATCGTGTTTGCTTTTTCGCCGGTTGTTTCGCTGTTATAAAATAAAATACAGAAAAGATGAGATTAGTCAAGAGCCGATGTAAATTTACGAACTGAGACAGGCCAAGCTGAAGGTGGAAGATTTGGGGGAATGTGGTACATTCCTCGCACAATTGTTTCCGCTGCTATTGTCTGCAATACGTCATCAATGGAGTTATGTTGATGGAGTGTTCGGACATTTTTAGCGCTTTTCAAGCATATCCAGAACGGTCCGTTTTCAAGGTCGCATGCGGCTTGCATTCGTTCGGTTGATTCTCGACAGAATTCAACGTATAGTTGTTTAGGCGCATCGGTCAGCATTTCCTCAATTAAGGACAAAACATATTGCTCTATTTCCTGATCTGTTGCCTTTGATTGTATGTGGGTGACTAGCGCCCATTGATTCAAATGAATTATTTTGCCGGTTTTTTCGTTTTTGATTTCCTTGATGAAAGGTTCACGTCGATCCTCAGCTGCGTAACTGTAATATCCAATGTTGCATAGAATAGATTCTTTGTCAAGGATTTTAAAAACTTGATGCCATTTATCCGGTCTCCAAGCCCAGTGCATACATTTACGGATTGGATTCCAAAGTTTAAAAGCAATCACTATTTGTGATTTAGGAGATTGGTGCATAGGTCTGATGAAGTCGATGTGAATTTCAAACCCGGCCCTATCAGCTTCTACTTTTGCCTTTGCCAACATGTCGAGTGTTTTTTTATCGTGAACCAAAGGAGTAGATGTGGTTGGCTGAGATTTAGATGGAGTAACAACAGTTGGTATATCTGCTGGGAAATTATCAAAGATTGACAAATTTTCTTCTGTAGACGATGAAGGGACAGACTTTTTAGGAGTTGATGGTTCCTCTGTAGAGTCGGTACTAGATACAGCTGGAATTTGATTATTTGATGCTACTGCTGCTGCTCCCACAAAGACACGTTCCTTTTTCTTCAAACTGTTGGAATAAAGTCACGTCATGATTTTTCATATTAGAAAATTAGGATGTCAGAATGTGGAAAACCAAGTGATGAACGAGGTTAGTTTATTCCAAGGCAGAAAATAGCAATGTCAGCAAAACGAAAAATTGCTGTGTCAGAAGAACTTACTTTGACATTCCGAATATTTCCTTCATCACTTTATTGCATGTTGGTTCCATCTGAGTACAACGCGTGTTCATAATACCAGCCACATCTTGTGCCAAGTAATAATCGTCATATTCGTGTAACCTATATCGAATGTCTTTTCCTTCTAACTTTTCGATGACGTAATCCTTTCCTAATGGATGAACAGACGCTGAATTGTCGTTGAATTGAATGACAACAGGATTGATGTTGTTAAGCTCGGCTGTTACTTCGTTGGCAATGGTAGGTTTGGTTGATTGTTTGAGTTGTTTGTCGTCTAATTCTTTGTATACTTGAAGTTTTTCCATAGTTGATTCACGGAATTGAGTCCAACGGTGTCGTCGAATGCGTGTTTCCGCATCTTTGAGACCAGCATCGTAAATCAACGATGAACCATCTTTGAACTGCAGATAGACTGGAGAAGGAGGAACGTGCGCTGTTTCAACAACATTTACAGCTTTTGCGGACGTACCTTTCTTTTTAGGACTTTGTTTTTCTGAAGCTTTCTTTGGCGCCATGGTGAAATGATAAATTACTTGGTTTTGGTTGTTGTCACGGTGTGTTTTTTATTTGTTTGATTTTGAGCTTTAACATACAGGATGACAACGGACGGGTTATGATAGATTGGCAAAGATGGAAGTCCAAAGTGAACAAGTAAACAGAAGGACGTTTCAACGAATACGAAACTTCTTACGTCAGACAACCTTCGAAGTTTTATGATTTGACGACTAGAGTGCCATCGTGACAATTGGATATGCAGATCACTGGGCGTCGACACATATGGAAATATGTGCCTTTCGGTACGAAATGCCTGTTGACATTCATGAATCAATGAATCGACGAAGCTCGAAACATTGCCGCGCGCTCTCTAACAACGTAACACCACCGCTCGACCTCCTACAAGCCAACGGAGTACAGCCTGATGAGCTCACCCTGCAGATCTATCAATCAGTCTCATGGTCCCTAGAATGTGAGTTGGTACATGATTAGGCGGCTTAGTATGGGGCCCAGTCCACTCCGACCCAGGTTGGTATTTACTCTGAAGCCTCTTCCTGTAACAGGGTCTGTGTGGCTGGAGGGCCCAACTGGGCCCCCCCAGGAGTGTAGGTCCAAGTTAGTCCTTTCTCCTGTCAGTCCTTCCCCCGGGTGGGTGGGTGGGCGAATTAAAGGTGCTACTTTTTACTTGAAAGTTGGTGCCTTTTGCTCTTACGGTTGTGTCTCATGCAGACCGTGGGTGTGTTAGTTGGTTTTTTCGTGAGAGTGAGAAGGTTGTTTCTTTTGCTCCGAAGGGTGCGCCCTTTTGGTTTGCTCCAGAAAGTTTCCTCCTTTTGGTCGAAGGGATGTACCTTTTTGCTCTTCAACCGAAAGGATCCACCTTTTTGAACTTCAATCGGAAAGGTGCGACCTTTGAACTTCAACACGGAAAGGTATCTTCTTTTGCTTCCACTGTGGTACCTTTGGGCTTCCTTCGTCGTCTGTCAGTTGTCCGTACGTCACTTCTGTAGAGGACCTCCTAATAACTGTATAGTAGTAAGGTCCCTAGAATGTGAGTTGGTACATGATTAGGCGGCTTAGTATGGGGCCCAGTCCACTCCGACCCAGGTTGGTATTTACTCTGAAGCCTCTTCCTGTAACAGGGTCTGTGTGGCTGGAGGGCCCAACTGGGCCCCCCCAGGAGTGTAGGTCCAAGTTAGTCCTTTCTCCTGTCAGTACTTCCCCCCTTTTGCGGTCCTTCCGGACCTCCTTCTTGTGTGATTGCTCCCTTCCCTACTGCTCTTCGGCTGGACAAGGTTTTGCAGTGGGGGGAGGGGGCGTTGTTCTCAGGTCAACTGTTCTTGGATACTTCGTGCCGTCAATTTTTGGGAGCTGGGTTTTGGGGCTATGATAGCTCTTCCGTTGAGTTGCTAACCCTCTTAGGGACTCTCTCCCGTGTTTCCATATCCTCGACGGTTGCTCGTTTGTTGTAGAAGGTGTCACCTTTGACAAGAGGTTGCTTCAAATTCCCAACTGGTCAAAGTTACCGTGTTTTCTCGTTTGTAACTTTGTCTTCTTTTCTAACTAACTATACACCCCCTTGTGCGGTTGGGCGGGGTCTGTTGCATTGGCGGATGGCGGGTAACGGCGTTACGGCGCTGTCGGTGGGGGCCGATCCTCTTAACGGTGGTCCTCATAATTCAGTGCAACGTGAACTCAACAACCATTCTGAATCTTTTTCTCGTAAGCGTTCGCGAACAACCATGGTCCGTAGTAACAATGTTCCTGTGTTCCGCTTGGGTGAGTCCGAGCCTCCTGAGTTCGATGAGACACCCGGAATTCCTCGAGATGCGTTGACTGGCTGCGCGAACGTGCAGGCCCATTATCGTTCGATAGGCCGAGATATAGAAAATGAGTTGACCTTGTTTCATTTTGATGGGAACGGCCAAGAGATGTCAACTAAGCGTAGCAAACTGGTGTTTTACTCCCAGGGGCTCAATGCGATGCTGGTCGCTATTCAGACCTTGGTGGGGCTGATGCCTGCCTTAATGCCGGCTGACATCAACGCCAACTATTTCAAGCCCGTCCCTGTGTTCAATCAAACGGGGCAGAACGTCAAGGTCGTCTGGCACGAGCTTCCGGGTTTCTCCTTTGGACAGCCCGGTGCATGGAAGGCCCATAATTCTGTGGGGATTGGCGCTATTAATAGTGTCGAGTCGGCCGTGATGACTCTGCTAGGTCGCAGTTCTGACCAGCCACCCGGGAAGCGTGACTCGCGTGGGAAGCTTGTCGGACGAATCGACCTGCCGGCTGACCTTCAAGGGCAGACGCTGGTCCGGAACCGTCCTACGACTTGGGGGATGGCGAAGGCCATGATTGACATGGTCCTGGCTTCTCCTGATGGAAGCCCCTTGCGTCAAGTACCTCCCGTGTATTCTCCCGCAGAGCGGGCGCGTCTGATCCGCCAGGCTGAGTACTACAACGTGGAGCTTGCCTGTGTGGAGTTGCTCCGTTCCCATGTGGGTGGCATTGATTTAGCTACCATCCCGTTGTATGGCTTGACGGGCCTCCCTCGGGCCTTTCTCATTGTAGAAGGCGCGGTGGTGACCCGGCCCGCTGCAACGAATGCGACTGAGTGGAATAACTACTTGTGCGCTCCTTGCGTTCTCCCTCTTTCAAGTTTGTCAGAGGATTTGGTAGTGTTGGATCCTAACATGCCTTTTCGTGAGGAGGCCCTGCGGGATTTGACCATGCTCGAGTTGAGCTTCCGCTTGGCCCGGGATAACTTAGCGCATTTAACCCCCGGGATTGCGACGTCTTATTTTCTGCAGAAGGTTCATTTCATGAAGACTCATGGTGGAGCCCTTACGGCAGATAGTTGGACGGCTCGCGGGCTCCCGTATGAGTACGGCGTCCCGCCGGATGTGGAGCGGTACATTGGATCGTTTCTGGGTAAGGTCCGTCCCGACTTGCCTCCTTTAAGTGGTGCAACCACCATGTTGAGTATGTCGACTCTCAAAGTGGCCTCGGCCAGTGTGCGTCCGGTACTCAATGGTACTATTCCCAGTCCGGTTGCCGCTAACGCGAACCATGTGCAGATGTCCGATCAGGTGTCTGGGGAAGTGGACGCGTGGTTGCGGCAGACGACGGAAATGTTGGACATTTCTGATACCGCTCGTCTTGCCCGCCTTGGCCAACAAGCCTGGTACAATCCTTAGATCGATTCATCCGTGTACGTGGTCCTGGGAGTAGTTCTCCTTGGCCGCAGTTGTCTGTTGGCGTCACATACAACATTTAGTGATAGCAATTCGGTCATTCCACGTCCATTGCTGGTAAACCTTATCTATAGCTTCATTGTGTCGTCCCCTTCGCCATCGAGCATGTTCATATACTTCCGTTTCTGTAGCCTTTCGTAAGGTATAAATACCATGGGTACGTTTTCTGGAGACCGAGGACCTTGCTCCATTCCGGTAACTACCGAGTCCCCAGAACGCCTCCTCTATGGTTGGGCCGTACGTCCCTGCGAACGGTGTGAGGTATTGATCGCCTGCAGCCCGTTGGGAATGCAGGGATGGGTAGACATAGTTCTCTCGGTAATATGACGATGTCCAGGGTGCCCCATCCAAGTGTTGGAATACTCGTTCATTGGAGTTGAGTCCTGGTGCCGCCCAACGAAGCGCTCTCTTGACCCACCTGCCTAACAGTAACCGACTGGCAGACTGGTAGGCTAGAATCATGTCGGCTCGGCTGGCCCGGTTTGATTTGGTCTCTGGCCGGAGGCGGAGACGTACCGCTCCTACCCCAACCGGTAGGTCCAGTTGGGGTCCGTCTTGTGGAGGAGTGATGTGTATGTCTTCCCAGCACAGCCCGATTACTTCACTGGCTCGCAGCCACCCTAACCATAACAGGAGATTGAACAGCCCGGCCAGTGCCAACTCACGTTGTTGGAGGGGATCTGTTTCTGTCTCATACCGTCCGTGGAGGTGGCTGTCCAGGAAGCTGATGTGTCGGAGGAGTAGGGATTTCGACGGCTTGGCCTCGGTTCCAGTACGAACTGCCAAACCCTTGGAGAATAGTGCGTAAGTAGCTGAGTCGGTGGCTCGGCAGGTAGCGTTCACTAGCCGTTTGCTTTGATCAAAGTGCCCTACGCCTGGTCTTGCTACCACCCATGCCCATGCTTCCCAGTGTGCCACTGCAGACCGCAGTTGTCTAACGGTGGCAAAAGTGACCCTTTCCTTGCGCTGGCTCCCTGGTTTAGTCCGCCTCCCTTCCCTGAGGCCGTACGTCTCTTGGCACCACATCAAGGGGATCACCGGATCCGATGGTGGGGTGGTCAGCTCAGGTGGTTGCAAGATGTCAACCTGCCATTCCTGCTGGAACCGGTGGATGGTGCGTACATATGGGCGATAGGTATCGTAAGATCCTGGCGCCCAGCTATGAGCTAGATCCAGTATCCTCATGCGTTCCAGGGCGAGCAGTTGAGTGTCGCCCGGCTCTGTTAACTCTCTCCCTGTCACACTTCGGACTGTGCAGGCTTCACATATGAACGGGACTGGGCCAGTCATCCTTGGGAAAGTTAGACCCCGACCATCGTCTCTCCTAGTGTGGAACGGCTCTCCTACCCGAAGGCACTTCATGTGGTAGGATACTTGGCACGCGGCGAACCGCCTTCCATTCTTGTGAAATCCTCGAGCCTGGAACAAGCACCTCAGTGTTTGGTCACTATCCCCCAGCGGGTGTGAACACCCGGCGCATCTGGTCGGCTTGTTCCTGATGCCACCTCGCCCCCCGAGGCACGGGAGGGCGGTCCAACCTGTTCCTGGTGGGTGTCCGTCGGGTGTGTTCCGGTAGGTAAAGAACAGTGACAGGAATGGGTAACGTGGGAGGAAAAGCAAGGTCAGCTGTGATGGGGTCAATGGGTTGTAACTCTACTAGTTTACGACTGAGCCCTCTCCAGGTTGCCGCCAACACCCGCGGGATAAAGAATAGGGCAGAGGTTGTCAGTGGCACTTCCACCTGACAATTGAGAATGAATGAGATGACCGCCCGGGCCACCTCAGGCGGTGGGAACCAAATCGTCATCCTGTTGAAGCATCCTTCCGCATCCCACGGGGTGTCCCATCTCCTCCCATGCCACCTTGGGAACTGGTTAGGCATAGGAGTCCTTACTTCCTGATGGTAAGCTCGGACATGTACCGACAAGTATGTCTCCACTATTCGTGGGTCAAACGGAGTTGGAGAGAAGATAGCGGGCATCAGTATGTGACGAGGAATTGTCTCTTGGAGGGGAGTGATCCACACTCCCCGGCTTAGACCATCTGTCCCTTCTTGGATGATAACCTTCCCTGGGATGTGGATGACGACTAAGTGGCATGCCAATTGGGACTCTAAGGCCCTAATCCGCACCACTTGTTCATGTAGATGAGGGTGTCGGGACGATCCTTTGTTACAAATCCAGTAAGTGGCTGAATTGTCTGTAAAATAGAATACTGTAGTGTCCCTGACCGAGTCAATGTCGGTCGCCTTGATGTGTTCAAGGGTGAGAAGCAGAGTGGTGAGTTCCTTCCAATTGGAGGAGTAGCTGAACACTGCTGGCGCCCATTGGCCTTTCCACATGGTGAGGGGGGCATCTGGAAGGAGGATTGTACCTCCTGTCCCTGTGCCGCTACCATCCCCAAAGGTCGGCACTAGTGCTCCTGCGGTGCGGGCTCTCACCACCCTACCTTCTCCTTCTCGTAGATGGTCTCTCCACCACCCGAGGTCAGTTACTGTACGGTCTCGTAGTCGAGTGACCGACAAGTATGCCTCCAGACCACCTGCCACTCCTTCGGGGTGGACTTGGGAGTGCAGGGACCGGAGGTAGGTGTGCCCAATGCGCTGAGGGGTGCATTCGGCTAGGGATTCAAGTACTCCTGCCAGAACAGAAAGCGCCAGTCTAGACCATTCCTTTGTAACTTGGTACAAGGCTAGGTCTATCATGGCCATTGCCCTCTCCTTCTTGTCCTGGGGCATGATGAGTGTTGGAGTCCTATTGGAGCTGAAGATCAAACCACAGTACCGGACAGACTGCTGTGGTGGTACTAACTTCTTTGGGTGGCACAACATCCCGCAATCCAAGGCGAGGTCCAGGAAACGTGAGAGTCCTTCTTCGCATCGTTCCTTGGTGTGTGCGTGGATGAGGAAGTCATCCACGAACGCCCAGATTCGGATGGCTGGTCCATCTCCCGTCTCGATCACGAACCCGTCTCCCCATTCGGGGCGGTACACACCTCCCGGTGTGTATGCTGCCAGGAAGCCCGTGGTCCGGAACTTTCCCTGGAACAAATGGGGGTGCCTGGCCCGTAGCGCTCTCACGAAGGCTAGTCCATATCTGCTCCCCAAGGCTGGACTGTTACCTGACCCCATTGGGAGACCGTAATATGCGTAAAGGTCTCCTGTGATGGGGTGTTTGATCCCCAGATAAGGCCTGTCCTCGGGGTGGGTGGAGAATTGGTAGAAGAACTTGGAGGCATCCACTACTGCAGAATACCCCCCTTCGTACATTTCTCCCTGTATATGGAGCGCTCGTGGAAGGAACACTGGGTCGTTGCCTATGCATCCATTCTGCCCTCCCCGCAGCATATCCGCAATTACTCTCCATTGTCCCGGTTGACCTTCCTTGGGTATGCAGAATAAGGGAGCTGTGGCCAATACTTCACCCGTGGTGAGGGGGGCTAACGTCCCTAGTGAAATCAATTCGTCCACGAATTCTCCTGCGACTTTAAGCTGGTCGGGATCCATGGACGAGTTTTCGTGTATGGTCTCTCTTGGTTTAGTAAGGAAATTCATGGCGCTACCTTGCCGCAGTCCTTCCCAGTGTTCCTTGGGCCATTCCCACCAGAGCAACTGCAGCCTGGTTGGTCTGGGACCTTCCTTGTCGTAGTTCAGACGGTGGCGTTCCAGCATTTGCATTCCTTCCGCGATGACCGCTTCCGGGTCCGGGTATGTTTCCGCTGCCTTTTGTAAATTAGCAACTCTTTCGCAGTGCCACGGTGATCCT
The DNA here is from genome assembly GCA_963844255.1 of uncultured beta proteobacterium. Taxonomy (GTDB): domain Bacteria; phylum Pseudomonadota; class Gammaproteobacteria; order Burkholderiales; family SG8-39; genus SZAS-79. The sequence goes on along the minus strand of CAWJNP010000017.1, from coordinate 31,463 downwards.
GGTTGGAGGCTGGGTGGAGCCCATTGAAAGGCGGGCCCTTCTGGGGGTTTTCCTACCCTCACCGGAGCCCCTCCTCTTTCCTCCCTAGATTGCGGCGGAGTCGGGCCAGTTCCCTTGTCCTGGAGCCGAATATTAGTGACCAGGGAACTGAGCAGATATTCCCAGTGGAACAGTGATGTCGTGTGTTCCGCCAGTTTGCGTAAAGGGTGCTTCCCAAAGACAGGAGGGTCGGGGGGCTTGCCTCCCAGGCCCCTGATAAATTCGTCTACTTCCAGTCTGCGTATACCTTCTTCGGTCCTGATGAATCTCCCCGGTCCGCTTGGCATGGGTTCTGTACGGTGATACGGTGGGGACACCGTGACCATGTCGGTGTACGCCCACCTAGGCACTCTACCTGGAGGCGTGAGCAAGTTACTCATGGGCCTGGGTGGGCCCGTTTCCAAGCGGGTCCACGACCATGATGGGAGGAATGTCCCTCGAACCCTCACCACCATAAGGCGTGTCTGGCTGACTGCCCCTCCTGCCTGGGTGGCGGCTAACCATTGGCAATGCGTGTGGTACCCGAGTTGTTGCCACCGTGTGCAGACCAGTTTGGAGGCAGGTCCGCCCTGGTGCACTGGTGTGTGGGCCCCCCACGCTTCCAATACTACCTTGGGTTGAGCCGTTGCTTGGGTTCGAGCGATCATACCCTCCACCGGGGTGTCATCTCCATACCGGGGATTGGGACCTGGTGAGTATTCCACAAACAGAAGGTCTACTGGGTTGACGTTCAGTAGATCCGACGGTGGATGGTTTCCGCACTTAAATATCGCGTCAGGTGGTAGACCGTAGTCAGGAGGAGAATTCCCCTCCTTGCGTATGCTCCATTTGTGCCTCAATCTGGGTGTGGCTAGCTTCATGAGTTCCAATCCTGCATTCATTGTGCCGTATGTCCTTAAATCCCTTAGGTGCCCTGTGGGCACCTCTTTCTGTTCGAAGTCACACAAAACCTTGCTGAGCGATGTCTCACCTGTGGAAAAATCTGATGGAAGCACTGCTCCCCTAGGGACGCTAGATGGCTCCATTCTTCCTGCGTTGCGTACGAACGAATAAACAACAAACAAGGTGAGAAGCAACACATGATGCTCCAGGTGTTGAGGGTAGAGACCAGGCAGGGGGGGAAGGTGTGACACTCCCCCCCCATGAACCGTAGTTCATCCTCCTCGGCTGGGATCCCTTTGCCTCAAGGGTCCGCCCGAACCACCGGAAGGTCGCACGTGAGAGAGGGAACGCAAGGGAACGTTGCTGAATAAGATATGGGAGAGTCCTTCCCCTCCTCATTGCGCCTTGACCCGCTGGGACTCTCCAAAACTCCCGAGTCCGCCCCGCTACAGCACCCTTCCGACTTGTAGGTCGGAACTGTCGCGGGGTGCCCTCGTGACCTCGAATCTTCCCCAATCCTCTGCTGCTTGAGTTTTTTGATCTCCTCCTTGGCAGAAGGGGTTGGCCATAAGACCGTCCTGAGCTGGTATGTGCCTGGTTTTTATAACCGCTGCCTGGATCTGGCCCTAGTTCCTCGACCGACCTGCACACGAACCGTTTCTGAGTGGAATCAGGGAGAACCCCCGCTCCTTTGGTCCATGTTGATGGTCTTCGATAGATATCTTTCCTCTGTACTTCTCCGTCGTCGCTTGCAAGGGAGTGGTTCATCCATAGGAAGGTGCAATCCTCCCTTTAGACTATGAGGTAACAGAACTAAGTTCCTTTGTGGCTATCGGAGTGGGCGATCGTTATCATGTCTCTTTACTCTGCAGTGTGGCTCCAGTACAGTCTGCGAAGAGCGGAGAGGGCCCTCTAGAAGAGGTTTCAGTGCCACCCGGACCCGACCTCCGAAGAGTCCGAGTCCTGTCACATGCGATTCCACAATTATCTCCCTTCCAGACTCAGCCGGAACCCTGGGATGGGCCACGAGGCTGTTCTAAAGGTCAACCACACTCCAGCGTTACCTCAGATCCCCTTGACGCCGCCCTTCCCTCTGCTGATATCTGATACGAGTTTCCCAACACTCGTATGGCCTACGGGGGCCGGGTCTTGAGAACGCAGCATTCTTCCTGAGAAGAGATGTTTCGCCGGGATGGAGGAGGCTGTCGCAATGATTCAAAGCGCGACCCAGCTCAGGCGTGTAAGGCGATTCCCAGATATCAGTTTGAGGGGGGTTTGTGGCGCGGGGTCCCATGCGCGTTCGTCCAATCCGTCCATTTTCCCATACCTGATTACTTACCAGCTCATTCTGACCCCTATGTCCTAGTCCTCTTTGCTGTCGCATTGTTCGACCCTGTGGTCCTCAGCCCCCTCCCCTCTTCCCCGTACTGCAGTCGGTGGTCGACTTCCATCTCTAGATGGAGGTGCGTCCCTCGGTTGCGGCTGCTACCGCTTTTGCTGCCCAGCCCATCCATGTAGGCTTGGGTGGAACCCCGTCGTGGGATTCCACCTTAGTCAGTAAGAGCTTCGCTGCTGTGCGGGCTTTGGGAGCGGAGACTGCGGTCGCTACTGGGCAAACATCTGCCGGAGCCTCGTAGTACCTCAAGCTGAGAAGTTTGTGGAGCTTTGCGTTCTGGCATCGGCACGCTTTTCGCCCTGGGGCCCCTGCCGAGTCATTCCCGGCGGGGGTAGGTGAAAGAGCGTTCAATCGATCCTTGATCATGGCGTCGCTAACTTCCAGGTTAGTCCACTTGCTTTTGGCGGCGTTTCGCAGGTAAATGTAGTTGGTTAATATCAGGTCTTGTCTGCTGCCGGCCATAGAGCGTACATACGCTAGCTCTCGGCTGTGATACAGCAGCAGTCCTTCTGCATACGTCCCAGTCCACAAGGGTGCTACCTTGTTAGTCTCGCTTTGGAGTTTCATCAACAGGTTGAAATACAGGCCTTGAAGTTCACGGAGGAGGATGGGAAGACCTCCCCTCTCCTTGTATCGAGTGAAGTCCTTGGCTGAGTAGCGGAAACGGGTCATCCATTGCTTCAGTCGCTGGTTCTCAAACTTTGTCGCTCTGTTGATGGTCTTCTGATACCCATCTATGAGCGCGGCCAGCTTCTGAGCACTGTTTACCTTCCCAAGGGCATGGTGGTTGGGTGACTTCCAACCCGGGTCATGTTCCTTGTCCCTTCCATCTGTCGTAGTGCGTAAGATGGCGTTTACCTGGGAGACCAGTTGGTCTTCTCCGTATGTCCCATCCTCACCTGTGGTGGTGCTCCAACCCCCAGGGAGGGATAGAACATCAGTGGGGAAGTCGAACAGGGTCCTACTCATCTTGCGGGTCATGTCCGGTGGTCCTAGACTGGCCATCAGCTTGTCGCTATCTACGTCCATGCCGTACACCTCTTCTTCGCCTGTGGAGCTGTCGCCTCCAATGAGGGACTTACCTTTGGGTAGGTGGTGCCGGTCTCGTCTGTCTCTGTCTTCATCCAAGGAGATGGATCGGTTGCGCCGTTTGTGCCGTCGCTTCCTTTGCTGCCGGTGCCGCTTGTCTCGGCTTCGGGAGACCCTGTATGAGTCGTCTGACTCCGACGAGGATTCTTCGGATTCGCTGTCACTGCTGGAGTCATCCTCACTAGGGTCCGAGTCCTTGTAGGCTCCATGGCGTTGCCGTGCGTGATCCCGACGAGGGGAGCGGTCTGTCAGGGGAGGGATTGAGTCATCGTCTTCACTCTCACTCTCGTCTGGCCCACTCCTGTGTGGGGTATGCCCTGCTTTACTCCGTCGGGGTGACTTATCTGATGGAGGGGTTGCGTCTCTGGAGTTCCCTCGTTTTACCCAGGCCTTGGCCTCCTGTTGGTCCTGGAAGGTTCGGACGTGTTCGTATCCTACTTCCGTCCATTCTTCCAGGTCCCGAGGTGAACTCACGATGACTCTCCTCCCCCGCGGGCTGGACAACCCCAACCACTGGTCACCCTTCCTCGAGGTGGGTTTGGTGCTTGGGCTCGACCTCCGGTCCTTGATCACACGAGGTGATTGTCGGACCTGAGTGCCTCGCGCTTCTTCTGTCGACTCCTCGTCCTCGTCCGGTGTCATGGCGTCATGTAGCTCCTGTCGTCGCTTGTCCCGCGATCGGGCCTTTGCTTTTGCAAAGTCTTCCGGTTTCAGGTATGGACCTCCAGCGACTCCGTGTCCTCGATACCGGTTTCCGTGCAGAACTGTGTACCCTCCCGGGGCCATCTGGTCTCCTTCTTCTCGCTGAGTTAGGTGCTGCCGATCGCAGTCTTCGCATCGCATTCCGCAGATTGCTGGTGTGGTGCCCTTCTGTCCGGTGACTCGAGCGTTGAACTGTACCCGGCAGTGTTCCTCAGTGAGTTCCACCCAGTCGCCTACATCGTCTATCTCCGTAGGGGGTACGCTAGACGAGGTGGAGTGGTGACTGCTTTGGCTATCACACGACTTGGATCGTCCTCCCCTTGAGCTACGGCTTGCACTTCGGCTCCTGCTACGTGCCCTCCCAGGGGCGGTGTCGTTCGAGTGACTCCTTGCCCTTGGTTGGTCTTGGCTTCTGCTGCTGCGTGCCGTGCGTTCGCTTGTTGCACTGGTGGGAGATCCTTCTCCTTCTCCTTGGTTGTCTTGCGGTGGGCCAGCCGTGCCGGCCCCTCCTGTAGATACCGTGGCTGTCGTAGTTCCTGCTTTAGTTGAGTATCGTGCCATTCTGTAAGGCGGAGATAGAGGAAACCTGTTGGGGTATCCCTGCAATCCGCTGAGGGAAGACACTATTCCTCGGTACTACAGCTCTAGGAGCTACTGAGAAGGTAGTAGACCTTCTGGACAGCTTCCTGTTGTACTCTACTGTCTCCTATCCTCCAAAAACAGGATAGGATCAGTATTGGATCGATGGATATCTATTGGCTTCTCGCCACGGAGGACTCTCCTGTTAAGGGGAACCTTTCGTTGCAGATTAGTCAGTAGATAACCTCACTCCAGGTGGATCTCGTCCGAAAAAGGTGTAACCTTGAACGTTCGGGGTCCTACCTTGGGTGTGTCAGTTAAAGGTGGTTCCTTCGGTAGTTAACGTGTGACCTTGTGGGTGTTGACCCAGTCTCTGGTCGTCGTTGGCTTCGTGCGTGTAAAGGTAGTTCGTTACCTCGGCAAGGATTCACCTTTCAGTCAAGGTTGTACCTTCGTATCGGTCCTGTGGGTCCGAAGATGGTACTATTGATCGTCGCCGTGTAAGGTTGTGCCTTTTGAATCGCAGGAATGAACTATTTCGCGGGTCTTCTCCGTTCGAAAGGTACAACCGTCCGATCGTGGGGTGGTGCCTTGCGTAGCGCTGAATGGATGAAAGGTGCAACCTTTCCTGTCGTTGCTTCGCAAGGTACTTCCTGATCGGTCGGGTATACCGCCGTGTACTCAAGGTTGTTCCTTTTCAAACCGAGAATCGCCGCTGAAGGTACTGCCTTGTGCAAAGGTGGCAACTATCACCCCCCGAGCGAATTAAAGGTGCTACTTTTTACTTGAAAGTTGGTGCCTTTTGCTCTTACGGTTGTGTCTCATGCAGATTTACACCGTGGGTGTGTTAGTTGGTTTTTTCGTGAGAGTGAGAAGGTTGTTTCTTTTGCTCCGAAGGGTGCGCCCTTTTGGTTTGCTCCAGAAAGTTTCCTCCTTTTGGTCGAAGGGATGTACCTTTTTGCTCTTCAACCGAAAGGATCCACCTTTTTGAACTTCAATCGGAAAGGTGCGACCTTTGAACTTCAACACGGAAAGGTATCTTCTTTTGCTTCAACTGTGGTACCTTTGGGCTTCCTTCGTCGTCTGTCAGTTGTCCGTACGTCACTTCTGTAGAGGACCTCCTAATAACTGTATAGTAGTAAGATTATTTGAGGGTATAGATTGTGAGTGTTTTTGTTTTTGTGATAAAATGAGATTTGTGAGACTATTCTAGAAAGATTCACCGTTGTATTATGCATGTCGTTTGCATTTTCTCAATTCTACATACCAAGACACATGCTCAATAAATGCTAATCAAAATATTAGAGTTCGGTTTGCAAGCTTCTCATTAGTATTTATCATACTACTTCTCTGTTGTTGAAATAAGTACATGAAGTAAAAAAATATTATAGACCGTGAATTTGAAAATTTGGATTTCATAAAAAAATTGAGATGGTGAAACACAAACGTAGTACAAACGCTACACTAAATGGAGGTTTAGTGAACGATGAAACAGTTGATGACCTTGAAGTTGATGATAGGGATGAATCGTCAAAAGCTTCTAAAATAACAAGAAATGATGGTCAGAATGACGACGTATCAACGAACAAAGGTGATACTACAAGTGTCGGGATAATGGAGGAACAAACAAATGATTCTGACTCGCAAGAAATACCATCCATTGCTGTACCACCCTATCAGCATGGAGATATAACACCTGCAATTCTTAGGAAATATGCATTATTTCCTGATTCTGCTCTAGTTCGATCTCATATCCGAGATGATGTTCATATCCAGTCGTTCCTTGAATTAACAAAATCCAGTCGAATGGATGTTGATTCCACTGTTTCGATAGGATTTTTGTTTCACATAAAACATTATAAGAGCGGTATGAGTGATTCTGCGAATGAAAAAGAACGTTACCGTATCTCTGCTCGGAATTCTCAAGGTCCCACTTACAACCGCATGTTTTTTTTCGGAACGTTAGAAGGACTTACTTTTGTAGTCATTCACGTGAATCAAAAATCGGCAAGAAATGCAGTAAGGGAGATGGAACAACTTGTATCAGATCCAATTGATAAAATTGGTGTAGGAAGGGCTTTTGTTATTGTTGAACCAAGAGCCAAGAAGCAAACAGAGTTGAGACGTGACATGCTAATCGTAAAGAGCAGCAAGCCATTCATCCCTTTAAATGATTCTTTTATCAGTGATCTTGCTGATATCCAGGTGTATGTTCCAGATAATTCATTTGAGGATCGGTTTTTTCTGATTCATCGACAGAAATATACACTCAGTTCAACATGTCTTATTGGTAAGGGATCTAACGAAATTCCCAGTTGCTCTGGTTCTTTATGTGATCGTCAGACAGAGCCCTTGACAGATATTGGTTGTGGATGTTTTGTTATGGACAGTAAACTTTCTCCTTATGTAATGAAGACGGATCTTGTCAAGAAAGACGAAGATGAAGGAAATGACCGATTACCGTTCACTTTGGAAGAGGTCAGGTCTCTCCGACTTACAAAGCTTTTCATTAAGAGTGGTGAACCGATTGGATATCGAACTGGAGAAGAACGCTCTAACATCGAACTTGATTTCCGACCAATTGTCAAACAATTAACGGCAATTATTAATAATCATGGTGGATTTGATATAATGGGTGTTGTTCGTCGTGGCGAAGTAGGAGAAGAGTCAGAACAAATGCAAGGAAAAGCCACAACAAGAAACAAAACATTAGGTGAACCGACCTTTGTTCCTTGTTATGTGTATCCCAATGAATTCAAGAACGTACTTGCCAACGAAGACTTTCGAAAGTTACGTTATGTCGCACCAGAATTCCAGAACTAAAGTGTTGTCGTTGTTTCCCAACTGTGATACTAACGTGAAATTGTGAGAGGAATATTTACTCGTAGTATCACCGAAAATTCATATTATACAATATCTTTACTTTAATATAACTCCGTCTGTCACGAAAACGTAATACTTGTTCTTATTTTCTCTCAGACTTGGAAACGAAAACTAAGAAATCTGAAACGTAACCATCATAATCCATCCCGTCTGCAATATCTGATTCTGAACATAAAATTTTTAAGACCTGTGTCGTTTGGCCACAGAAGGATCCACTGCATCTCTGCCAAAACTCAAAGTACGCTTGAGATAGTTGCCCATTGCTGCAATCGTTGAAGGGGTAACAGGTTGAACAACAGGTGTGGTATTCGATGGAGTTCGACCAGAAGAATTACTCCCGAACAAACGTCGAGGAAGACTCGACCAGGAGAAAAATCCATCGGATGCTCCATTATTGTTGTTGTTGATGTTTTGAACTTCGGGACGCATTCGATATGATTGTAGTATCTGGATGTCTACCGTCAGTTCTGGTTTGGTGCCATGAACGTTATACAGTGTGTTACTTAAATGAAGTGCTTCGGCAAAACGACTGTTTGATACATGTTCTGCGACAATTGTTAACTTTCTCCAGAACCCTATTTTCAATCGAGTAGTGTTCGGGAACCTGTTGTCCTGTGTATAACAGTTCAACTTATCAAGTACGTTGCGAACAGTTTCGTACTGTCCTAATTCAGTTCCTTCACGAACTAACGACCACATAATAGTACTTGTGGGTCGTGCGTAACGCTCGAACCTAACCATACGGTTCGCGTATCCGCCTTTTTTGAAGTGTGGTGAATCATGAATTTCACAAATGATCTGATATATCTGATCAACTGGGAATGGCTTTCTTTTTGCGGCTGTTTGGGCAGATTGCACAAGTTCACGAACATCTTTGAATAAGATTTTCATCATTCGGTGAACGTCATCACGGAAACCTTTCATATCCTGCCAGGAATATTTTTCATACAGTTTATGTGCGAGACGTTCTGCCTTAGCAAATTCATCATTTACCAGATGTTGATCGATCGTCACCAAGTCTCTGTAGAACATCACTTTTTCTCGTAATAGTATGTTGATATCACCATCATCATTTTGATGAACTCGAAAACGAGAACCGAATTTTGTTACCAGTCCTTCCCATACATTCAAGGCTAAATTTAGGGTAGAATAGGAATGTCTGTTCAGTCCTTTGTGAACTACCACCAATGCTGTCATTGTGACAAACTCCAACGCCTCTTGGAAATCAAAAAAACCAGTTCCGTGAGATGGATCAAACTGTGGTAGGGACACCATTGCTTGAAGTTTTTGAATTATGTCAGATAAGTCTGGGTTAGTCCCCTTCGCCCTTTCATTAAGATGTTCACTCTCGAAACGAATTCTACTGAGCTGAAGTTCGGACGTATGATTTCCTTGACCAATTTGATCATCGATGAATCGTAGTATTTCCGTCAATTTTTTGTCCTTGTAAAATTCGTTTATAATATTGACACATCGTCGAAGAGTTGGAACTGGTGGAAGATTGCGAACACGTGTTTGTGTCGAGTTTGGGTTAAGACCGTAATTTTTACCAGAACCAATAACATACTTTGGTGGTTGTGTCCCTAGGTTTTTGTGCATGAGTCCGTTCCGATCATAACCCTGTTCAGACGGTGCATAATTAAACAAAGTATAATTCGCATTATCGACGTGTTGTGTCAACAGTGCTATATCCATGTCATCCAAGCGACGTTCACCCAAGGGATTGCGAGTACGGTTCTCCACGAGTCGAATGGGTCGAACATTTCCAGTTGATGTAAGAATGGCGCGTCCACCTAAGATGAGTTCACTGCTGTTTTCGGTCGGGTATAGAAACTCAACTGAACCAGGTCGACCAGCAATTGCAGTCCATTCATCGTTGGCAATGTACCGTTGAAAACATGAGATTCCCATGTCAATGGACTTGATGAAATATTCGTCATCGGGAGTAAGGATTCGAGACGACTTTAAACGTCGATTTTTTGTTTTCTTTCCATCCAATTTACCAGTAATGTCACCGTACCAATTATTGAGAACGGGATGTCCTTTCGAATTAAGTAGAGTGTAAAACTTCTTTCCATGCAAACGATCACCAATCACAATCACTTGCATAAGCTTTGACCACAACCATTCATACAGAGGATCATCAGGGTTGATGACAAATATTCCTTGTGTTCGTTTGAAGTCTGTTTTGGATCCGGTTAACTTATTGGGTGTCAAGCATCCTGCTGCTTTCGTACGAGGAATATTGTAGTTGAACAGGATGGTGTAAATACCGACAGCCTTAGATACACGACAGAAAAAATCATGTTCCTTTGAGTCATCTGCTAGGAAGCTTAAGCGTAGTTCATCGGTGTGGATTTGAAGTTCGTGAAGTAGAAACGGACGATCATCCGGATAACTGAGAGTATATACGGGAGTACCGTCACTGTATACACGATCCTTTAATCCGACAATATCACGCGTAGCATGCATACAGAGCCAACCGAGAACATAATTGCAAATCGCATTTAGTTTGTGACAAGCTAACGCTTTCGTCTTGTCATCGACAGAAACGCATTCCGTGTCGTAGAGTGCTTGTATGGCAGTTACTAATTCAAGTGCGATGACATTATGTTGAGTATGGAGAACATTCAACCATTCCAAAAGATTACTTTTATCTTCTTCCTCGGAGGTTATATTCTGCAGTATTCGCTCTGGTAACTGTGGTAATTGATTGATTGTTGTTTGATCCTGGATTGGATTGGACCTCTGAATGAGCAGACGAATGTTCTTTGGAATATCCACTATCTGACAATATTGCTTCCAATACTCGTTATTGAGTAAATGAAAAGTCATGTTGCAATTGATTAAATCAGTAAAACAATCCTATGTGGTCGTACCTGTATACAATTGTGTGCGGTTTATTGTTGAGATCAATGGCAAAAATTTGTGTCTATGATTGTGTACAATTCGTTGTTGTCGTCTTTCCGAATAGATGAAAGTAGTGATGAAGTAGTTGTTGCTTTTCTGATCCAAGACCCCAGCATGTAACATTGATGGTTTGTTGCATTCTACAAAGGGAAAATCCGTTGTCGGCTTTCTACCGTGGATAACAACCGTCATGATTATAAAGTAAAATCACATGCACTCCGACTTACTTGGAAACGATCACTGTTTGAGTTACTTCGTTACTTTTTGTTTTTCATTTTGAGTGCAACTAATGTGCGTCTCTCCTTTCTTTTCCTCTCACTGTTTTGGTTCTAAAACAAATTAGAACGTCTGTACTACTGTCTTGTGAAAAAAACAAATAACGAAATATTTTTTGTAGCAGAGGTAGGTTAAGATTAAATGAAGCCGTAAAGGACGTTATTGAAATTCTGTTGTTGTTGTTGTCGATTAATATACTGAAGTTACAACACAAAGTCGTGGCAAGATGTAACATTCATCCTTGTCTGAACGTTGAATCTGAAAGCAGTATTGCGGTGATCAACCTTCAGAATGTGGATGACTGGGAGTTTCCTTCCCGTGATTGCCTCTCATTGCATTCATTTGACAAATCAATTGTGAAGGTCGTTGACATTCTTTGTAATAGCAACGCAGGAGGAAGATGACAACAGAAGAACGAAACACATGGGAGGCAGATATTGTAGCCTGTGTGGAACATGAAATAACAATATGTATTGACGATGTGAACCGCTGCAAACTCAAATTTGAATGTACTTGTGGAAAGCACAATTGGATGCTTGAGGAAAAACCTGTTGCAGCTCTAACACCGGCATTGTTATGTGCAAACGTGTCAACAATTCAAACTGGACAAATTGAAGTTTATGGTGCATGGGTCGAAGTAGATGACATTGAGGGACCGGTAGTTGTTCCATTGACCTTCGATGAAAGAAAAAGTTATTGGAACGGAATGAAAGAGTTACGTAGTTACTACAGCACTCCTCAAAGTGATTGGACTATTTACCAAAGGCTAAAATTTAAAAGCATGTTTGAGGCATGCAAAACAACGTATGGACTGCATAGAATGGTTCCGGAACTACGTCGAAGGTATGACACTGTCGTTCAACAACTTACACGAGATGGATACACCGACTCCTGTGGCTTCAACTTCAGCGTAATTGACTGGAAAAAGTATCCTCTTATGAAAGGGTCGGCAGTGATTTCAAGTAATGTTTCAACGACACGTACAACTATGTCAAACGGAGTGGAAATTACTGTGAGTGGAAATATTAATGGACGTCATGTGTATTTTGGATCTCTGGTTCATCACAAATTACACAAACGTACTCGAGAAGAACACTCTGCAGCAGCGTAAGACATTTAATAATGATTTTTCATTAATGGCTGCATGTATTTGACAGGTTGCACGTCATACTGTATTTTTAGTTGTTTAATTTACTGTGGTCGGTCATACTGTTACTACTGCTCGTAATGTTAAAATGTCTGTACTACTGTCTTGTGAAAAGAACAAATAACGAAAAAAGACCAACTATTGAAATATATGAGTATATGTGGAATCTTGATTATGTATGATTATGTATGATGATACACAAGCGGGCTTCTCGAAATACTGTATCTTCTTCAGAAAGAGAAAAAAGTACTTCAAGAAGTACTTGATAAGTATATGTTCTGTCCTATTGAATAACTGTTTTGTTAGTCATAACAAATAAGAAATCATAATATTTGGAACAAAATACAAATACATCATTCACTGTCAATCGTTTTAAATCATGAATCCTGTGGTTATCGACGATGACTCACCTTGTGAGAAATCAGATGCTTCATACAGTAGGCTTGTCTTAAGCTATAATGATTGGACGGAGATCAGAGTCAGACAAACCATTGAAAAGTATTTTCAATATCGCATCAATATTGTTATTGTTAATCAGCTACTTCATGGTCTACTTGTCACGGGAAAGTACGTTCAAGACAATCATAAGCACACAACACTAATAGATCATCTTATGCATGTGATTGAACAAGAATGTTGGAATTGCCCTTTCCATATGATACATTGTAATGCTACCAGAACCTATATTCAGAATACATTTTTGGATCACTACGGAAGCGTCATGTTCTTTCACACATATTACTCCAGATGCAAAATACCAGCACAACGAGCGTTGTGCATTATTTTGAGAATAATATTAGAACGACAACTTGAATCCGTTTTCTTGATACGTCATTTACAGGAAGCTGCAAACCAATATACACATTGCTTTGGTTTAGTCTTGTGTCAACATATAAAATATTATCACGGAATTGATGTTCAAAATATAACCAAAGGAATGATCGAGGGTATTCTCCGAGGATCAATCAATAACGTTCGGACCTGGATTCAATATACTGATGAATATACTGACGAGGCATACATGAAGAATGATAATGTAACTTGGAAGAAGATACAGATAATTCCGTACTTAGAAGTTGTTGACATTTTTCGAAAATGTCTCATCGAATGGTCCCAAGATACTGCATCTTATTCGCTTTCCTATCTTATAAAGCGTGCATTACAACAATGGATGAAGAAATCATGTGATCAATCCGTCTCTCTATCGAATCCTTTGTTTTTCAAATTCATGGACAAATTTTTAAGAAGATTAGATCATTTTCGATACCAATCCAACGAATTACAATTCAACGAAAAAATTAACATTCTTGATTCTGGTCTACCAAGTAATTTCAAAACAAGAGAAACATACACGAAATAAATGAACTTTAGCAGTATATTGAATAATTTATAGCCATTCATACATCATGATCATAGAATATTCAGAATTCTCAGAAATATGAGAGTCGTCAACTGTCAATTGTCCAATCGACAAGCGGCACAATTACAGTACTGCAAATGCGAAAGACGAAAACATTTTGAACATACACAACCATACTCTTCATGTGTTAACTGATCAATGTTTTTCCACATCCAATTATCCACCACCGAGTACGCAGGACACATGTCAAACATCTTATTGATATATCCAACATGACGTGTGTCCCAGGAAGACAAATCTTGGTGAAAATTTTCCGCGCCTTGAAACATAGCACGCATGTCAAAAACGTTCGTCAGATCCCAACTCGACAAATCCTGATTGAAACGTATTGCACAGCAAAACATTCTGTTCATAGTGATCGCTTTTCCCAACTTTCGCCCCCAACGATTCAATGGTTGATTAAAATGACGTGCATGACAAAACATTGAATGAAACGTCTCACAGCTAGAAGGATCCCACTGGTCAATCGGTTGGTCGAAGCTTGTGGCATTATGGAACATGGAAGAAAAATCAATGACACATGATGTATTGAACTCACTAATAGCACCATTAAAGTTGGTTGCACCATAGAACATTCCTTTCATGTTCGTCACAGAGGATGTATCCCATCCATTCAGATCCTGATTGAAGACTTCTGCCAACGAAAACATTCCATGCATGTCATGTACGGCCGAAACGTTCCAAGCTGAAATAGTACCGTTAAAGACATTCGTCCTGGCAAACATCTCATGCATGCTGCGAACAGAGGAAGTGTCCCAGACATTTAGGTTTTGATTGAACCGTCTCGCTCCTGCGAACATGGATTCCATACTATAGACTGACGAAACGTTCCAACCAGATATATCAGCATCAAATGATATTGCTGCATTGAACATAGAACTCATATCGGTGACACCTGATACATCCCATTTTCCGATCCCATTTCCAGAATATTGTGAGGCCGAACAAAACATACCTTTCATGGTCGTTACATGATTTACCTTCCAGTTTGATATATCACCGACAAATGCCAGTGCATTGTGGAACATTCGTTCCATACTGGTTACGGCACCTACATTCCATCCGTTGATATTTGTTCCTTTATATGAATATGCTCCTGAAAACATTCCGTGCATAGACGTAACGCTGCTGACATTCCATCGTCCTAGATCTTGATCAAAATGGGAACATTCATAGAACATGTAATCCATATTTGTGGCGTTACTTGTGTCCCAATCCAAAGGTTCGTTAAAATGGTTTAGATTCCCAAACAAGAATTGAAAATCTCGAACGTCTGTAACTTTCCAGAACGTTATGTTATTGCCGTACACTCTTTTCACCGCCTCGACTTTACGTTCGTTTTCTGAACAATACCAACGAACTGCCCATCGGAGTTCCTCATGCCGATACCCAAAGGATTTATTACTTTGTTCAGTCCTAGCAATAGCAGCTGCTTCTCGAAATCTACGAGAGACGGGTTTTTTATTTCGAGCTAGATCCACAGGATGGAGATAAGAAAATATTGCGGCTAGTATATAATTTGGTTCCGACGTCAAGGTTTCACTGTCAGAAATGTTACCAGCAGAAAAACATTCGTGCATTACTTCTATGGCCTTCTCAGTGAATACAATGTCGTTTTTACAACGTCCTTCCATCTCGTTGGTAAATATTTCCATTTTGTCCGTTCAATACTTCTCTTTTAACGAATAGATAGTTTCACTTTATGTCAAATACAATTAATATGATGTCCAAGAAATAAGAAGAAATGAATATCCCTGTTGGATAACAGTAAGTTCTACATATTCACATTGACTATGATTGTAACGAACACAATAGTTCTTGCCTGTATCTACAGTAACAAACCATTAAGATTTTGTAATAATAACGAACTGTTTCATTGACCGTCTGTCTGCTGATATTCACTTAAGTCTTACAGGACATGACAAAATCTCAATTGAGTTAACCCAAACACTACGATAGATTACTATTCCAATACTACTGAAAGCAAAGACAACTATTCATATATGTTCCAAAGAAATGTACCTCATAAAATTCTAGAAACAAAAAGAAAACATCAATGAACAATTCCTCGTACGTATCAGAGTACCTCATAAACTTCTAGAAACAAAAAGAAAACATCAATGAACAATTCCTCGTACATATCCGATGATGATAACACCAAAACAACATGTCGAACGATAAAAACATTGATGATTAGGAATAGAGAACATATTTTTTCTGCATTACTTGGAGAATACATGGAACAAGTCATAATTCAGGATCCTATTCATGCTCGTTGGAAAACGACTACCGACTACATGATAGAAAAAGTCCAGATAATGGCCGAAAAAAATGACTATTTCGACATTGACTTTCGCCACAAGGAAAATGTTACAACGGTGCAACAATGCTTTTTGGACGATTCCTTATCCTGGATTTATTTTCATGCGTATTACAGCAGAGTTAATTTAGCTGCTCGAACTGTCGTATGGAAATTGTGTAACGTTTGGATAAGGAAATCCTATCATAAAGATTTGTTTGAAACATATACAACGGCAATATTACAGCATGTACAACGGCGACATGGTATTCCTTCGCATCTGATCACACCGAATATGATTACAAGCATAATAGATGGTGCAAATACCAATCTTTTCGAAATATTACAATACAGTTGGGAGGATGTTGTTGATCCTGGATATGGTCTAGACAACGAGAAATTTTGGCGAAATATCATAAACAAGTTACCAATTACAAGTATTGTGGAAGTTGTACGACGAAGTATCCTAATTGTAAGAGAATATAAAATTTCGATACACGTCGTATTGGTCAAAGAATTGAGCCACTTTATTGCTGCACACGTTTGTCCAGATTGTATGGCTCCACAACTAGCTGTCAACCTATTGCTTGAACGTTTTTCAACAGAAGTATTCCCCTTTCTCTCCTTGAATGAAAAGTAAAACCTTTCATGAAAACTATCATAATTTCGAAACAATCAATCGACGACTGATTCGGCCTTGACGCGACTGTTCGCGTCGGCCGTCTGCTGATAAGCAGCTCGATATTTGTGTACAATCATGCTTCCCGTGAAAATTTTTCTGTCCCCGACATTGTATGAAGAGAACAATCTTTCATTGAAAGTATCATAATTTCAACACGATCAATCAATATCTGATCCGACCTCCTGTTCACGTTGTGATCTGCTGCTAAGCATTCATGTTTCTCGTGTATTATTTCAATCATTAAAATTTTATGTATATATATTATATGCAAGAAATATTTCTGACAACTAATGACAGTTTGCATTGACTTTCCATATTGTATTCATAGCAAACAGAGGGGTTCATGTCTTTTCTCCGTATGGTTTATAAACAGAACGTCCATCAGGTCGTAACGTGTGCAGACGTTCTCCTTTGATAAATGCATCCACCACATTTCCTTATCTCCTCTTTGTTTGCGATCAGTATCTGATCT
Organism: uncultured beta proteobacterium; assembly: GCA_963844255.1. Lineage (GTDB taxonomy): Bacteria > Pseudomonadota > Gammaproteobacteria > Burkholderiales > SG8-39 > SZAS-79. Next base: position 14,687 of record CAWJNP010000017.1, on the reverse strand, counting down.
GGTCTCGAAGCGACTATTCGCGTTGCCCGTCTCCTGTTAAGCAATCAATGTTTACGTGCTATGATGTTTCTCGTATATTATTTCAATCATTAAAATTATGTATATATATATATATATTACATGCAAGGAAACACAGCAATGTACATGAATTCGTGTAGGAACAACTACCAAAGGAACATTATGCCTCCGACAGCAAATGCTTGATTGTCCACCATGCATCCGAAGAATCTGCGCTTTTACCACATCCATTTTCACAGTTTCTTCTTGTACCATAATACAGAATACCCAATTACATGGCTGATTACAACCACCATCAATACCCAAATCCAAATCAAATCTCCAATCAATCCCCCAATCAATTCCATTTCCTTTCACATTGTATTTCCAATAACGAGTGCAATACTTGTGTTTTGCAAAGAAAATATTTCTGACAACTAATCACGGTTTTCATTGACTTTCCACATTGTATTCATAGCAAACAGAGGAATCCATCTCTTTTCTTCGTATGGTTTATGGACAGGACGTCCATCAGGTCGTAACGTGTGCAGACATTGTCCTTGGATAAATGCATCCACCACATTTCCTTCTCTCCTTTTTGTTTGCGACTCACAACCGATTGTATCCATTGCTCCGTATCGATCAAAATCATTCAAATCGAAACTCTTCGAGAACCTTCCCAACGCATAATCAATGTAATCTTCTGTCACTGAAATATTATCATCCACCATACGTTGTCGTTTAGTAAGGGGAACAATCAATCCTTCAGGATTAAGTAAAACTCCTTCATCGTCTTCCGTAGAGTTCTCATTGTTACAGACATTCGAAGACAACTTCTCTTCCTCTCTCTTCCTTCTTTGCCGTTGTTGATAATTATAAATGTGTTCTTTTATTAACATCACAGCTCCTGTATGTCGAGAAGCAAATACTAACTTAGTGCATATTGGATGGGGTTCTAAATAAAGACCACTCAACGCACAAATTTGTAGCAATAGAAGCAATCGAAATACCCCAATTTCGACCGTTTTGCCAGATGAGGTATTGATATTTCGTAGTTTGGTTACGACTTCGTCAATTTTCCGTCGATATTCTCCAATGGTAATAACTACACGTTGCTTTGTCCGATCCTCCAATTCGTCTTCCTCAAAAGTACAACCGTTGATCCATTCGCACAACGAAATGATCTCCCTCTTTACACGAGCCATCACGCCGTTCACTTTATCATCATAATCAGTCAAGTAAACTTCCTTAAAATCAATTCCGGTAGAACTACATCGATTGTCACTCCCACCAACAAAGGAACCAAATTTCTCCATGGCTTGATGGTAATATTCGAATGCATTGGTTACTTGCTTCTCAGTATCAGGTCGGTATGCAGGCTTTCGATTCTGTGTATCATGACACAAGTAGTAAAACCGTTTCGGTGAATTCTGATAACATGCAACAATTCCAAGCTCCAACAAATTCGATAACAAAATGTTTGGGTTACAACGTCGCACATCGTATATCCCACATATTTCTCCAGACAGAAATAAATCACGTTGTATGGCTGATACGGTTTGCAGACAACGCATATGAATACAATCAACCCTATCTCCCTTTTTTGTTGCTGATGCAATATTCTCAGTTGTCCACGGCATCCCGTCATGAAGATAAAAGTTACGGAAATCTTTTGCTGATACATTCACCTTGTCATCATCATTGTATTCACCTTTGACGTTGTTTGCGAACAACCAAAAATAATCATTATTGATTGCGTTCAATTGACGTTCCAACGCACTCCGTATAACGTTGAAATCAGGAATTGTGGCATTCCCAGCTTGCTTCCGTGAGTTGGCGATAAACTTGATTGACCAGAGTAATCCAATTTCGTCCTTGTATATGAAACAGAGAGTCTGAGTTACGTCATATCCCGTCCAGGAACAGTTGTTAATATCCAAATGTTCATCGGTCACGTCCCCTCGATTTATACATTTGATTTGAATACTGCACCATTCGTTTCGCATTCTTTTTGCACGCAGCAACTCTCGAACTCTGACGGCAAACTTTTGATAACGTCTTGAATCTGAAAAGAAAGGACATGGATGATCCTCGATGTTGCATCCACGTATCTTATCCGATGTGTCTGATAACATATCAAACAATTTACCAAGATCTGTACATAGTTTCTGCACTTTCTCTCGACCTTTTGATCCATTTCTTTTTTCAAAATGACGAAAATACTTCAATCCGAGTAGACGTCCGCTCACTTTTCCACGTTCACCTCTTTTTTTCTCGTCTTCGGTACGTTCGTCGAAACTGTTGCCTGCAACACCAAATTCAACGCGATAATTGTACATTGATTCTTTCTGCGATCCTTCTCTCGTGGTATCCACAGAAAGCGATTTGTTAATTCCGTCGCCGTAATTTAAAACGAAATCAAATATATCTGCCATGTCAATTGTTTTCATCATTTGTTCTATATTTGCCGGAAAATATTTGTTTCCGTGACGGATAGGTCGAACAACAGACAAACCGGACTTTGAACATACGGGTGCAGATATGGGTATGTTGAATACTCCAATATCCGTTATATCATCAATGGAAATGGATGTTTGACATTCAAATCCGTGTAACAAACGGCTCAACTTTCTAGCGACGTACACTTCTAGTGGACTGCATCTCAACAGCACATTAACCATCTCTCCATGTATAATTAGTGTCGGTGAGAACATCTTTACGTCGTCAACAGACGCAAGTTTCATATTACTGAATTGAGATTTACAATTCTTCTTGATATAATCATCATATTTCCAGTTGGATTTTGGCCAAATCCGAAACGTTGATGTCTTTTTTGTATTAATATCAGACCGCGTACACGTTTGACGAAGTATCGCAACTTGTTTCGCAATAGAAGACCGTTCATTTGGTTTCATTGTTGCCAATCTACCACCCTCGATCCTGAGATCGTTCTCCGACATGTTCTTCAGTTTTAGAGCGTATGACGCTAAGTTGAGGGGAGATATTGAGGAATCTATATCAGACTTCATTTTGACGATTTTCATCACGGTTTCATCCAGGTTGTGCATTGGCCGAACGAACTTCTCTTCTTGGTTGTATTTGCACTCATCAACGAACTGTCGTGTTTCCGTATCAACGGATGCAACAGTATTCGTTTCCGCACCTCTCCCATTTTCGGTTTGTGTCACGATTTCCGAACCAATATCCGATTCGTCACCGCTACCCATACCGTCTTTGCTAGTGTCACGAGAATTGTCGTTTTTCTTCTCACTGCATTCGTACCCGTTTGCTTCAACGTCTTCGTCATCAGTTTCGTCGGTTTTGTTTTCACTAACACATTTGTCATCCTGTTCCAGTCCTTGTTTGCCTACACCTTCATTGATTTCATTGTTACCAATTCGATATTGATTCAATTTTGACCGGCGACGACTTTTTTTACGATGTAAAGGTAAGACACGACCATTTATCCGCTTCCGTTTCGGTCTTAACGACGACCTATTCCACGTCCTTTTAGATTTGCTTTTTGGAGGAGTGATGGTGACATTATCGGGAACATTGGATCCTGCCGCCTTTTCTTGAACGATATTCGTTTCACATCCTTTCTCGTCAACCGACGTACTCGAGAGAACACTTGCATGGGCACTTTCATCCATATCTTCCTTATCACTGAGTGGAAACGTTGTAGTACTCTCTACGTCATCGCTTTTCCTCTCCGTGTCCTTCGTCTCATCTTCATCTGTGCTTTCAACTGAAGTATCCTCTTCGTGGATTTTCTCCTTTACGTCGTTTACCTCGTTCGTGCTGTCCAAATTCGTATTGTTTGTCTTATCCATACTTTCAACTGAAATATCGTCATCTTTCTGTTGGATGTTGTCGGAGCCATCTTCCGAATCTGAATTATCGACTGAAGCACCGTTTTTGATCGTACCGGACGGTCCTTCGTTAGTTTCCGTACTGTCGACTGAACCATCCCCGTTTTTATTTCCATTGCAAGTATTTAATACAGAGACGGAACGACCATTCTTGATACCCTCGTCTTCATCGTCTTCGTCTTCTTCCAACGACTCGGCGCCAATGATTTCTTCGTACGTTCGTTGGTCTCCACTTGGATACGCAATATTTCGATCGATCTCGTATCGGCGTTCGCAATTACTGACAACTGATTTGTCACTGTTTTGACGATTCTTATCACCGGCTTTCACGTACTTCTGATACATACGCACACTTTGCCACCGGATCATTGCCCATCCTTCGTTGGCGGTAGTGTAAATCAAATTCGGTTGTTCTAACCGTTTCCCTTTCTCAATCATCATGTTAATCAATGCAAGTTCTGACGAAAACAATGCATGTTCGATAGTCCACGATTGACTCCATTGTTTAGATATATTCACAAACATACCAGGATTTTCCATCCATTCCATACAATCAGGAACAGCCGTTTCCGTATCTCCTTCCGATTCGAATTTGCAGGATATATTATACAAAGTGTTTGCGACTGTCTTTTGATCGGCACAATCACAAAATATCTTATCTGTTAAATCGAACAAAATTTGGAAATGAGCATCTTTTTCTTCCTTGGAATAATTTTTTTCCGTTGCATCCCAGGTACGAAAAGGTTCACAATACTGAAACACATATCGTACCGCTCCCATGGCCATATGAACATACAACACATACAGGATAATCTTGGACAAAAGAGATTGTTCCACAGGAATTCGCATCAGATAGGTATCGTCCGCACTGTTATAATGTCGAAGCAGATTAAAATCTGTTAAGTACATGTACAACAAATTGATTGACTTCGATAAATGGCGATAAATATCATCATTACCGTGTTCCATTCCGCTTCTCAACAGCAGCGGATTATTCTTTCGGTATGCCAAAGAATTCTGAATGAATGCACGACGATCATTTTCATTAAAATTCCGATCGTTACGACCACTCCGAGCAGTCGTTTTGCAGACAAGATATCTTCGTTCCAGAAATTCCCGCATAGATATTTTTAGTTCCTGGCACATCGTCTTCACAATGTGTACCGCATCTAACCAAAAATGCTCCTTCCTCTTTTTTGCGAATACCATTGCAAGTCCTAATAGAGCAAGAGATGGTCCTTCACCGTTTTCCATAGCATTCTTTGCGTGATCAGCCTTGGCCTTAGCTGTGGTCACATGATACGATGCTGGTTCAATTGTACCACCCTTCAGATGTAAATCAAGGGGCGAACAATGAATGGCCATATCACGTTTGTACATGTCCATGACGGCACGATAACATTCATCCCGTAAACATTCTTCGCCACCACGCATCTCCGTCTGTGATGCTTTCATTGACTTAATCGCTTGTTCCAAACTCAACGGCGTATAACGAACCCGCCGTTCACCAACATTTCTTCTAAAAGTAGGATGTGGAGCAGATCTAGGGCGAACTTTAGTCTTGGTCTCACCTGACCATACATCTATTTCCACATCAAATTGATCACGAATATAGACTCCTTCGTTTTCATCATCTTCGTCATCGTCCTTGTCACCTTCATACTCGTACTCGTCATCATCTTCGTCTGAAGAGGATTGAGAACGTGCTGTCTCTTTTTCTTTACGTTCACGTTCTTCAATCAATCGCAGTCGTTCTCTAATTTGTTTCTCCTTCTCCTGTGACAACTTCAACAATCTCGGGGATTTCCGCTTTCTCACATTTTCTTTGGCCCCTAACAACTCTTCTTCGCACATGACTTCGGCATCATCTGCATCGAGTCCTACAAAGTTCACGTTCCGTAACTTAATACCAATAGTTTCCATTCGGTTCTTTCCAAACTTAGTGGTCATCATCTTGATAACGTCTTACAATTCTTCGCTAAATCGTCGTAAGGTTTTAAACGTCATTAAACATACAAAAAGTATTTGATCGAAGTGAGAAATGCGATTCAATATTCACGCATTAAAAAACAACAACAAAAATCAATCATCAAAATGCACATCACTATAAACGAACAGCAATCTGTTCGTCAAACCTATACCCCGAACTCACTGTTTATAAATTCGTTTTTGATGCTTTTCTCGAACAACTTTCAGAAAACAGTGAGAAATGGTGCACCAAACATGCGACTCAACTAGAGAAAACGTGCAACATACCAACGAACACGCTCACGAATACATCCGAAAAACGCACCCAAACGTTGAGGTGTTCGTTTTCAACAGAATTTGCACCTCTATAATTTCCCACGCAAGCCACCGGTCGACGTGATGTCACAGGGGACTTCAAAAAAGACTCAACTAAAGAAAACGTGCAACATACCAACGAACACGCTCACGAATACACCCGAAAAACGCACCCAAACGTTGAGGTGTTCGTTTTCAACAAAATTTGCACCTCTATAATTTCCCACGCAAGCCACCGGCCGACGTGATGTCACAGGGGACTTCAAAAAAGTATACAAATAGAAAAAAAATCAACAGTCATTCATACTTAAAATATTACAGACATTATGACCAACCATCCGAATTTATACCATACAAAATAATAGAGTACGTAGGATCTGTGTACAATCGACCTCAGTAGCGCGAACGAGTTTCCCGGTAATTTAGATTTGCGCTACTGAGGTCGATTTTGCGTAGCTTTCTACGCAAATTCGGAACACAAAGTCATTTCCTTCATCCGGCGTCTCATCCTTCCGTGTACTCCAAATACACATATTCACATAAATTCCCGAAAGTCCCTTCCGTTCGAATCTACGAGAGTGTCACATCACAATCACAAACAAAACAGAACATCAGTTGCTGTAACTCAACACGCAAAATTCACACAACGTTCTCCGCTCGTAACGAGCTAATTACAAGTGCAAGCTTACCAGGACATGAACGTGTGTAGGCGCTCTTTCACGAGGTCCTCCTTTTCCTTCAGAAGACTCTTCTCTGAACAGCTCAACGATAAACCCGTGTTCGATCAATTGTCTCAGCTTCTCCCTCCCACCCAAGCGTCTCAGATGAACTGTAGGAAAAACCGAAATGATATTACCGAACACCTTTCTGTCCGTGCAACAAGCATCCCTTCCATAGGCTGCCGTAAGCTTCGTAATAATCTGAAATGCATACAATGAACGAAAGAACCCCCCATCTATAATACATCCTCTTACCAGCTTCACTTCTCGTCCTTTTGACAAGAGACGATCCAACTCCAGACACCGGTACAATGAACATGTCAAAGAGTAGACGATTTCTTTCCTCCGTTGTTTGCAAGATGGGGGGCGTACGAGCAACCGACTGATGTCACAATTGATACCTGACACTTCGGCTAATAACATTTGCCTAGCATGCTTAAAACTAAAGGATGCAATACAAACTTCTCCCCTTCCATTTCTCGTAAAAATAGTATCTGTGAGCTCAAATTGTTCTCCCCACCGCGTAACGTGTTGAGCATCTTGTTTATTGTCGGCAAAAATGTAATATGGACGCGGTGCAATTGGAAATCCAAATCGATCCACCTCTTCATTTGAATGGTCCGATTGCATCCGTGTCGCAACGAATGGAGCTTCATTTGGATTAGCGAAACTCATTGTTACTGATTTTGTCTACGAAAATTGTGAAACGTTGTGTTTCCTGACTCGACCTCATTCGGATACACCAAACCGAATCAACTCAACTAGACCTCGTCCTGGGTACCCATAACGAACCAAACATAGACCTCTCACTGACATCTGAAAAAACGAAATGTATCTCTTTCGTAATACACACACACACAAACACGAACGAATACGAAGCATATTACGCGGGAAATACACGAGTATCAACCATCGAACCTGCGACAAACATAGAAAATTCTATCTCACACATAACGAACAACCTAACATTCGTTCATCACGAACACAAGCCGCACCTCCCAGAATCCTCACACCCAACAAAACTTCACGCCATGAACGGCGGTGTACCTCCCATCAACGCTGCAACAGCGCCACAACCGTCTAATTCCATTTGGTATAGACCCCAATACAATTGGCCGACAGATAATACTTTCAAGGTGCATCGCTTCAAAGGCGACGACCGCCGAACGAATTATGCAAAATATAGTTTTGCGGCTGCAGTATATTACTTGTACACAATTGGAAACATCAACAGAGAAGACCATGAACGATTGCATGGTGCTCTCCAAGGCCGTTCTGTACCTGCGTTATCAATCCATATGCATAACTGGTTCACGCCTGTACAAATCACATTCACGCCCGTATACGATGAACAGACGAATGCCCTTCATCCAACGGCACGATACACAGGAGACAACTGCCTGCAACAGTATGCACTAAAACAATGTCAAGCCGCTGTGACGTATCTGCAATCTCAGCACATTCCGTTTCCGTACCCTATCCCGACCGTGAATCCACATATGTTAGTAATTAACATGGCGACCCCTCTCACTACAATCACGCCGGTGCATCACCTTCCCATACAGCAACTTCAATCAACCTCCAACCAGCAACACATTCACCGTGACGAAGAAGAAAACCTTCATGAGGTTGATGACATCGAGATCGTCCAACAGATGGAACTGCCATCGAACAGCGAAGTACGAATCTTTCACAACGCCGCTACTCAACAATCACGACACGAAAATGCACACCAACAAAACGATAACTCCTCCATTCATTCAACTTTGTCAGAATCAACATCATCTGTACCAAGCCATGAACCATCGATTCACATGCCAGTAGCTGAAGACGATCCAGAAAGTGTAGAAAACAATCACGTAAGTTATACATCGTCCGACGCAACAGACGAACCAGTTGCACGAATGCCTGTTCATCAACAACGATATCAACTACCACAACCAGATATCAACTTTGTCGACGACTTCCGCCCACCCCAACGATTGCCAGATCGCAAAAAAATGCCGTTCCACACCAAAAAAAAATTCACTATATACACGAAAGGCAAATCATATCAACAAGTGCTTCTGGAACAAACCACCCTATTCAAACGATATTGGACATCATTTGAAACACATATGAAAAATGGGGATAATTGATTTATCAGTATATATCTATTACTTCATGTTAATTCATTATCAAAACTATATATTATAGTATTTCTTTCTGGTTACATCAATCACTTTTAAAGAAAAACAAACAAACAAACAAACATGCGCGGGCATTCCTAACCCTAACACTGATAGCGTCCACTAGGCTTGGACGCAAAGGAGCCCGTCTTGGGAGATAGGATGGAAAGCAGAAGAACTTGAATAAGAACTAGAATTTCAGGTTATTATCCTCAGCCCTAATAGACTATTTTCCAATGCTATTTTTCCACGCTCCCTTCATCAATCACGCTAACCCACGTTTCTTCTTTTCGGATCTCTCGTCTCGACACAACCAGTCTCGACACAACCACAACCACGGTCAATCTTCAACTCCTTCAATTCCAACAACAAACCACAAACCACGGTAAGATGCTATTTACTTTCATTATTTTGTTCGTCGATTGTCTTGTCGTTGGCGGTCAGTGGCCGGTCGTCTTGTCTCTTGTTGTTGATTTGTCTTGTTGTCAATTTGTCTTGTCTGCGGGGTTGGCGGGTCGGTTCCTTCGGACTGGGGCAGGTTTGACCATGGTGATGACCCATTGGCATGGAAGAAGCCTTCAATCTGTATGAGCCAGTTCCAGGTCCAGGTCCAGTACAACCACGGACATCAAGACACCTGACAACAAGACAAGCCGCCACCAACCCCACAGACAAGACCGACGAACAAGACAAATTAACGAACAAGACAAATCAACGACAACCGACAAGACGACCGCCGACGACGACCGGCCACTAACCGCCGATGGACCGGCCACGACGGACCGGCCACCGACGGACCGACGACAGGCCACTGACCAACAAAATAATGAAAGTAAATATAATCTTACCGTGGTTTATTGTTGGCAGGGCTCGAGGTTTGAAGGAATTGAAGAAGACCGAGGTTGTGGAAGACCGAGGTTGTGGTTGTATCGAGAGGAGAGATCTAGAAAGGAAGAAAAGTGGAATTAGCGTGATTGAAGGAAAGGATCGACGGTGAAGGAAGGGAGAGTGGAAAAAAAGCATTGGAAAACATTCTATTAGGGATGAGGTTAATAACCTGAATCGCAGCGCCACTACTCCTAACACTCCAACCTACAACTTCATCATGTGACGACGTAGTCGACGTATTCGACGACGACAACAACGAAAAGGGGATGGTATTATAGACACCAAATTTTGGATACAATACAACAACGACAAGTAGACCGACCTTATTATATATACTGGGCCGGTCAGTTTTTAACTCGGTTTAGATCTAGTACTTCAAGTACTTCGAAGTACTTCACACTTCAATAAATAACGCATGTCAAATGATATCGTATCGTACGGGGTTCACTTTCATCTTGACGATCAGAGTATAAGAATCTTTGTCGGATATCCTCCAAGCGTCGATGTCAGTGATGGACATGTCAGTGATGGACATCGACGTGTCTTTTTGTCCCCCATTTTCTTCTAGTTCTTATTCAAGTTCTTATTCTTTCCGTCGTTCCATCGGAACCTCCCAAGTGTTTTCGACAGTCAATTTTCTTTGTCATCGGCTGAGATATTTAGTTGTGCATTGACCGTACTTCAAGAGGTTCACTGCAGAGATACGTGTCGGGACAGCGGCTGCTGTATTCAATTTAATCGAAATGGACTTGAATCACGAGGTTGAAATGTGAAGGAATAATTTGAGATGAGAATGCACGGTTGACATGCATGTTGAAATTATAAATGCAAATGCAAACCCTGACCATGGTGATGACCCATTGGCATGGAAGAAGCCTTCAATCTGTATGAGCCAGTTCCAGGTCCAGGTCCAGTACAACCACGGACATCAAGACACCTGACAGAACGACAAGACAACATCGTTCTTTGATGGACAAGCCGCCACCGACCGTCTAGATTGGACTACCAATGACTTATCTTCTAAGACTAGCTATTCCATGCAATTTCACGCAAATTAAACCCAACCCACAACAACAACAATGTCGACGACGTTCGCTTCGAACTCCACACCGAATATGAAGATGACAGGGGCGACCACCACAACAAGACCACCACAACAAGACGATGAAACAACCCTAACCAACAAAAAACAATGAATTCACCTATGACTCACACGGTCACTTCCTTTCATTTCCTTTCTCTGCCACCTTGTTTTGTTGTCAGTACACCATGTCTGCTAGCAACACCAACACCAACACCAACAACGGATTTTCTCCCATGCAAGCATCCCCTGGCTCTTCACCTCAACCTCAACCTCAGTTCTTTCATCCTGGAACAAGGTTTGGTTATGGTCGCCAGCCAGGGATGGCAGCACCGATGCCAGGATACGCCCCTGCACCAGCGGCACCGGCACCGGCGATGTCATTTAGTTCGCCTCAAGGATACGCCGCCACCACTGCAGGATACGGCACCCGCACCGGCAATGTCACTTAGTTCGCCTCAAGGATACGCCGCCCACCCCTGCACCTGCCGTGTATCCTACCACTCCTGCACCGGCAGCAGGAACACAACGGTGCCATGCATGCCACTACTTTGTATGCCAATCCTCATCCTCAGTACGCCCCTCCTACTCCTGGATTTGCTACGTCTCAACCTGTCCAGTCACCACCATCCCATCGGATTGCACTTCTAACTCCGTCGAAGGAGAGACTTACTTGGGTCAGTTGGTTGTCGATGAGTACCGTTTGGATGTGTCAGAGACTCTTGTTGACAAGAAGGGTGGAGGGCTTACTGCCCGGGCTGTTTTGGCTGGTGATGCCATTCTAGCGGAGAAGATCATGAGTCTCAAGACAGGCAAGGCTGCATGTGCGCAACAAAAGGATGGAATCAAAGCGTACTTTTCTAAACGGAAGGTAGAGGAACTAGCCCAGCTGGAAGCCCGTCTGGCAGCGGAGGAAAACGCCCAGTTGGGGCATGTCGACATGCAAATCCATTGGATCAATGGTGAAATGAAGGAGGTGGAGGTTCTAAAAGACCTACACAAGCCCATTCACTACTTAACAATGTGTAACAGTCAAGGGAACGCCATCACACATGAATTTGCCACCAAACATTCTGTGAAGATGATGTATACAGAGTCTATCTTTATTGAGTCCAACCTGCAAATTTCGTTGTCTGATTTGTGCCAGGAGGGTCAGGATGTCTTTGGTGTCAATCACTCGTCGCAGGTCATGCAGATGGACAAGACCAAGAAGCCAGTGTTGATGGCCACTCTTCAGCACATCAAGGACGCAAAGTGGAACAAGCACCCTGAATTCAAATCATTCATTGATCGTTTGAAGCAGGGTGGCAGTGAAGCCCTCTTGCCACCAACGTTCTCCAACCGAGTGGTTCGTTGTGACTCTGAACACCGACATGTGGTGCAACAGTTGCTGGTTGTCCTGTACTTGCAGCTTGAAGACTTTGAGATTGTACTTGCCGGTCATCGCCATGTCTGGTCGTAACTGTGGCAGAATCATCTGTCTCATCTTCTTCTGGTCTTCAACTGCTGTTGGGACTGTCTTCTAATGTTGGGGTCTGTATTACGAAGTGTCATTTTCATCATCAACAACATCGACTCGACTCGATTGATCGACTCGACTCGATTGATCGACTCGATTGATCGGTGGTCTGTATTACGAAGTGTCATTTTCATCATCAACAACATCATCGATTGATCGACTTGATTGATCGATCTTTATTCAATGAATTATTACATAGTAATCAAGACGAAGTTGTGACCATCTCAAAGGTGGCGGTGGAGGTCTTCCACCGTGGCAGTCACAATATTCATCAATCTTGTAGCAACACAAATAGATAGACGGACCAAAATTATCATCATTGTACCTTCTTTTCCTGATACACACGACGCTGACGAAATACGTAATTCACATAGCCTGCGCTCTTCGAGTGCTCCGGTGTTCTAGTTCTCTAAGCTCATGAGCTTAGACTCTAGACATCGTTAACAAAAATAAGTCTCTGTTACTACTAAGATTCTATTTACTTTCATTATTTGTGTATTTGTGGCGACAACTTCTTTCTTGTGTCTTGTTGTTGGCGGTCAGTGGCCGGTAGTCTTGTCGTTGATTTGTCTTGTCTTGTCGTTGGTCTTGTCTTGTCATTGGCGGGGTTGGCGGGGTAGGTCGTCACATGATAACGTCGATGATGATGTTGTTGATACTACACTGTTAAGGTTGGAGTGTTATGAGTATAAAAGTGTGTATTTTGGTAGGGATTTTTGGTATTGTCTTTATTTTTCCACACGGTTGTGCTGCGACCACTTTTTGAAGTGCGGTAAAGTACTTTGAAGTACTACTTCTTTGAAGTACTTTCAGGTTATTATCCTCAGCCCTAATAGACTTTTTCCAATGCGTTTTTTCCACGCTCCCTTCCTTCAAGCTCCCTTCATCGATCAAGCTAACCCACTTTTCTTCTTTTCGTCTCGACACAACCAGTCTCACCACGGTCGATCTTCAACTCCTCCAAGTCCTTCAAACCTCGAACCCTGCCAACAACAAATCACAAACCACGGTAAGATTCTACTTGAAGTATTTACTTTCATTATTTGTGGCGACAACTTGTCGTCGGCGGTAGTGGCCGGTCGTCTTGTTGTCTTGTCGTTGATTTGTCTTGTCTTGTTGTCAGTGCTGTGGGTCGGGTCGGTGGGGTGGGTAGGTGGCGGCTTGTCAGTTGTTGGTTGTCTTGTTGTTCTGTCAAGTGTCTTGTTGTCAGGTGTCTTGTTGTCCGTGGTTGTACTGGACCTGGACCTGGAACTGGCTCATACAGATTTAAAGCTTCTTCCATGCCAATCCGTTGTTGCCATGGTCAAACCTGCCCCAGTCTGAAGGAACCGTCTAGATTGGACTACAAATGACTTATCTTCTAAGACTAGCTATTCCACGCAAATTCATGTACTTATCTTCCAAGCCTAGTGCCTACCTATTTCACGCACATTAAACCCAACCCACAACAACATCGACGTTATGATGATGACAGGGGCGACCACCACAACAAGATGATGAAACAACCCTAACCAACAACAAAACAATGAATTCACCTATAACTCACACGGTCACTTCCTTTCTCTGCCACCTTGTTTTGTTGTCAGTACACCATGTCTGCTAGCAACACCAAAACCAACACCAACAACAGATTTTCTCCCATGCAAACATCCCCCACCTCTCAACCTCAACCTCAACCTCAGTTCTATCATCCTGGAACAGGGTTTGGTTATGGTTGCCAGCAAGGGATGGCTACCGCTGCATCTGCATCGGCACCGATGCCATTTGGCTCGCCTCAAGGATACGCCGCCACCCCTGGACCCGTTCACACATTGCATGTCAACCCACACATTCTCATTTCATCCTATTCCTTCGCATTTTAACCTCACGATTCATCCCACCAAATAGATTCTTGAGTTGGAGATCTTCTGCCTTGGTCAACCATCATCAATGACAATACCAACAGAAACCCAAAAAAAAATCAAAAGTTGCCATACTTTGAGGTACAACTTTGTTGGGCAAAAAACACACAGCTTTCTTCTTCTCTCACTCTATCTTTCTATCTACAACAACAAATGCGACTGGCTTTGACCTGTCACAGTCAGTAGGAAAGTTACCTGCCACCCATAACAACAATAACCCCAACAACATGCAAGGCAGATGCATGTTGGACTTCAACGT
>CAWJNP010000016.1:0-4366 GCA_963844255.1 uncultured beta proteobacterium | reverse complement strand
GTCCGGGGTCAGTCTACTCCCGGAACGCGTCAGGAAACCCGGCCTACTACTGCGCAGTAACGTACAGCGCGCAGCTGGCCATGGGGTTGATGTCGCCCTCGACGACTTCGCAAGTGCCAGGTTGCATCATGCCGCCCTTCCCGTGACCCATCATCCCGTCGCCCTGGCCGGGAGACGCCTCCCGGCCTCAGCCCCAGAGATGCCCTCGCCAGCGATACGCGATCAGCCCGGTCACGAAAAGGCCGAGCAGGGCGCTGGCCACGATGGTGCCGTTGAATCCGACCGTATCGATCAGCGCGCCACTCCCGAGCAGCCCGAGCGGCAGGCCGTAGACCGCCAGGATGCGCACGCCCATGACGCGCGCGCGGAACTGTTCGCTGACCGTGGTGAGCAGGACGACCGCCATGGTGATCATCGATGCGCTCTGGAACAAGCCGGCGAACAGCAGCAGCACCATGCCCGCCGCCTTGGTCTCGATCAGCGGAAACAGCAGCAACGTGGCGTACCAGAGGACCACGTTGCCGAGCATGAATCGCGTCGGGTTGCGCGCGCCGCCGGTCAGCGTCATCAGGATCGAACCAATGAGTGCGCCCACCGCGAATGCCGCGACCAGCTGGCTGAGCCCGATCTCGTTGACGCGGTAGATGGCCCGCGCCACGTAAGGCAGCAGGCCGTTCGACAGCGGATAGGCCGAGAGGTTGATCAGGAACGCCAGCCACATGATCGCCAGCACCTTGGGCGAATTCCAGACGTACACCATGCCTTCCTTGAGATCGCCCCAGGCCGAAGGCGGCGGCACGGCGGGATCCCTGCCCGCCAGCGGCACCCGCGTCACGCCGAGGGTGAGGGCAAAGCCGATCAGGTAGAAGCCGGACACAAACGCATAGCTCATGCCGAAGCCGAGCGCGGCAAACAGGCCGGCACCGGCCAGCGCACCCGCGATGCGGGCGATGTCCATGGTCATCCTCGACAGACCCATCGCGTTCATCAGCTGTCCGGCCGGCATGGTGTCGCCGATCAGCGACTGCCGCATGATCAGGTCCGAGGGCCGGACCAGGCCCGACAGGGCGGCGATCGGAAACACCAGGGCCGGTGTCAGCTGCCCGGTGAGGCCGAGCAGGGTCAGGACGAGCGCGAGTGCGGCGTACCAGGCGCGCATGCCGCACAGCGTCGTGCGCCGGCCCAACCGGTCGCCCATCACGCCGAACAGTGGCGCAACCAATGTCCCGAGGAACTGCAGCGAACCGAACACCGCCAGCAGCACGACCGAGCGCGTCTCGACCAGGATGTACCAGCCGAGGATCAGCGTTTCCATCTCGAACGCGAGCGAGGTCAGCAGATCGCTCGGCCACTGGAAGCGGAAACTGCGCACCGCGAACGGTGCGAACGGGGCGAACGATGCCAAGGAGGGAGGGCGCAATTCAGCGCTCAGAAACGGTCCGCCATGCAAAAGGCTTCATCATTTCACCGCTGACAGCCCCTGCACGCCGTGGCGCGCGATCGAGCGCGCAACGAACCCGGACGCGTTCATCTCCTCGACGAACGCCTTCAGGTACGCCGCCGCCGCGTGCCGCTCGCGCGGGGTGGTCAGGCCGTGGTTCACGGTCATGAACTTGCCCTCGAGCATGCGTGCATCGGGCAGTCCGGGCATGACCTCAAGCAGGGCCGGTTTCAGACCACCCAGCGCATCCGCACCGCCCGCCTTGAAAAGATCGATCGCCGCCTTTGTGTTCTTGGAGCGTATGAGCGTGGCGTGGCGGATCGTTTGCGTGAGATAGAGCTCGTAGCCGGCCTTGTTCGGCACCGAGATGCGCACGCCCGCCGCATCGACCTCGGCGGCGGCCTTGAGCTTCGAATCCTTGTGCACCAGGTAGGTCGCCTCGATCTCGGTCATCGCAGGTGAAAACTCGATCGTCTTCGCGCGTGCCGCGGCAATCGCCAGGACCGCGACATCCCAGGTTCCCTTGCCCGCCGCATCCGCCACATCGCCCGGCGTTGGATAGACCACCATCTCCACCGGCACGCCCAAGCGCGCGCCAAGCTCGCGCATCAGGTCAATGCTTACGCCGCTCAATTCCCCGGTCGCCGCATCCTTCCTGGTGAACAGCGCGTTGCTGAGATTGATCCCGGCACGCAGTTTTCCGCCGGGAGCCAGTTCCGCACGCGCCGCATCGGGCACGCGAGGTGAGGCTGCACAACCCGCGATGAGCACCGTTGCCAGCAGCGTGCTTACTGATTTGAACATGACCTTCTCCCCGTTTTTGTATGAACTGCGGTCGCTTGAAGTGCGTGGCGAACCTGCGCCTATTGGATCACCCGATGTGCGCTGAGCAGCAGCGACTGCGGTATCGCAATACCCAGCGTACTCGCGGTCTTCTGGTTGATGACCAGTTCGAACGTGGTCGGCTGCTCGATCGGCAGATCTCCAGGTGCCGCGCCCTTGAGGATCCGGTCAACGTAGGTTGCTGCGCGGCCGAACTGCTCGGTGAAATTCGAGGCCAGGGAAATCAGCCCGCCCGCCTCGGCGTATCCGCTGAATCCCATCATGCTCGGCAAGCGCGCGTTGAGTGCAAAATCGGCAATGATCCGGCGCGCGGCGATCGTGCGGCTGTCGGTGAGGACAATCAAGGCGTCGGGCTTTGCCGCAGCGATCTTCTTCAACTGGCGCGGAAACTCGTCCGCGCTGCCGACCAAGAACGGCTCGAGTTGGAACCCGAGCTTGTCCGCTGCCGGCTTGAGCGCTGCCGCCTCCGCCACCCTCCCCTTGGTGGCGCCGCCGCGCAGCACGGCGATCCGCCGCGCATGCGGCAGCAGGCTGCGCAGCAATTCCATGCGCTTCGGACCGAGATTGACACCGAACAGGGTGATCCCGGTGAGGTTCCTGCCCGGTCTGGCGAGACTGCGCGCAAAGCCCATTTCCACCGGATCCTGGACGCTGACGAATACGATCGGCAGGTTGGGCGCGTATTTCTGAGCGGCAACCACCACACCGCTTTCCACCACGAAGATCAGCTCGACCCCGGACTTCACGAGCTCACCGACGAGGTCCGGCAGGAAGTCCGCTTCCATCTCGGCCGAGCGGTACTCGATCTTGAAGTTCCTGCCCTCGACGTAGCCCAGCCCTCGCAGCGCCCCGATGAACGCTGCGCGCTCGGGCGAGGGCGTGTCCGCGAGCGGCGACATCACGAGGTAGCCGATGCGGCGCATCTTTTCCTGCGCCCGGCTGCCGAAGGGCGCAGCCAGGCCGAGCATCAGGAGCACGCGCAGCGCTTCGCGCCGCCTCATTCGATCACCCGGTCGGCGCGCAGGCGCAGGGATTGCGGGATGCTCAACCCGAGGGTCGCTGCACCGAGAAACGCCGCAAATTTCCGTCTGTTCATTCGCCCCCCTGCGGTCGCTACGACACGGCGAAAGCGCCGGGATCGGTGGGCGGAATGCCCGGACAACCCAAGTCTGGGGTGAGTCTACCCTTGAACGTCCGGTTACCGGATCACCGGACGCTCAAGCAAGCTTGGAACCGGCTGCTTGGCAATCTGGCGCCGACCCGGAGTCAGCCTTTCACTTCATTGCTGCCGCGTAGACCATGTCGTACATGAGTGTGCGGTAGTGAACGCGCTGCTTAGGCGACTGCAGCATCAGCACGACGAACAAGTCTGTTTTCGGATCCACCCAGAAATAGCTGCCGCCGGCGCCGCCCCAGAAGTAGCTGCCAGGCTCCGAGGAATAAGCCGCCTCGCCCGTGACCTTGCGCACCGCGAAGCCAAGGCCGAAACCGTTGCCCGGTCCGGGCAGGTACAGGGGCGTCGTGGCGATGGCCCGCCTGTGCTTGGCCGCATCGGTCACGTAGAACGAGGTGTCAGCAGGGTCGAGCGGGTCGAGCAGTCGTTCTTTTTCTGCCTGGAACAGGGATTTTCCGGTCACTACTTCCACCACGCGGCCGAGCACGTCGGTGGAATGGCTGTAGTCCCAGGTAGTTCCCGGCTGCTAGGCGAGCGGCAGCGTGGCGATCTTTTCAGCAACGGCCTCGTTGCTGCGGCTGACGTCTCCAAGGCCGGCTTCCGCGTACGCCGTCTTCACCAGCGAATTGCCGAAGAATCCGTAGGTGATCCCGGAGGTATGCCGCATCAAGTCCTGAATCGTGATCTGTTTGCGTGCTGGCACCAACTCCAGCGTTGGCTTTCCACCGGAGGAATCGGATTTTTCGACGCCAACCTGCATCTTGGCGAACGAAGTAATGTACTTCGACACCGGGTTGTCGAGCTTGAGCTTGCCTTCCTCCACCAGCATCATCGCCGTGACCCTGGTGATGGGCTTGCTCAGTCAGATATGACAAGTGGGAACGCCTACCAATAGACTGCCGTCGGCC
>CAWJNP010000015.1:0-49147 GCA_963844255.1 uncultured beta proteobacterium | reverse complement strand
CACTATTGCTGCGGCTCAGTGCTGCGCACCATCCAAGGTGAACGAGACGTCCCCAGCGGTAGGCGCCTGAAAGCAGCACGAAAGAACAGGATGTGCACCAGGGGAGGAAAAGCTGCTACGAGGGGCAGCGAAGCAAGCGACGGGCAGACGCAGCGCCACGCCGACGGGTTCCAGCTGTCTGCTTGGTGCCATTTCAGCATCGTGTTCCAGATGCGTGCAACGCACCCGCCAGCACCGCTGTCACACCGCAGAGAAAGTTCGTTGAGCGGCACGTCGCCCGCCCATGACTGAAGCGTAAGCGTCCTTCTCGAAGCGCGCGAGACAATGCGTTCCACAACCCTGCAACGCCACCCGCCCCTCAAGGGACGACCTCCTGATGATCGCCGCCATCGGCGTGTTCTCGCTGATGGACACCTGCGCCAAGTCCCTGCCGCAGTTCTATCCGGCGCCCGGCATCGTCTGGGCGCGCTGGCATCAATTTCGCGATCATCCGGCGACCGGCGACAACGCCGCTTTTCCCATCTGGCGCTCGCAGCGGCTGGTTATTTACGCGCCGCGCGCCGCTGGCCTCGGCGACGCTGCTGTACTTCACCTCGCTCTCGCGCTGCCCATTGCGAGGATCCGGATGCTGCCGCTGTTCGTCGCCGCGCTTGCACACCCCATCCTCAAGGAGTGGCTCCAGACGCCACGACTTATCGCGATCCTTGTGGGACTCGCGGGCGCGCTGATCATCGTGCGGCCCGGCACGGCGCATCACATGGTACTGGTGGGCATGGCATTTCTACGCCCCTCATATCAGGTGCTCACCCGCATGGTGGCCGGCGTCGATGCCCTGGACTTCGCTGCGCCGGTCGGCACCGTCGACGATCGCTCCGGTCTTCTGGGTCACGCCCTCCAACCCCTGGCACTGGGTCCTGCTCGTCGCGACTGCTCGCCACGATCGGCCACATGTGCCTGGATTCGCGCCTCTCACTATGCCGGGCCGACCCTGCTCGCGCCTTTCGCTCACAGGGCGTGGGCGACGAGAAGCGCCGGGATTGTGTTCGAACCATTTCCCACGGGCTGGTCGCTGCTCGGACGGCGGTCGGTTGGTGTCTGGCCTGCTCCAACCGGCAGCGGCTGACGGCGCGCCGGGAAACGGGAACCTTTTTATCTACTCCTCTCCCGTCAGAGCGGCTCTCATGCCAATTGTGTCGCTGGATCACAACGATTCCGCTCCGGATTCAGACCGTTCCGGTAGAGCGCCCGCCAGGTCCTCCGGCGTGGCCGGCATGTCGATGTGCTTCAGACCCGTGGTCGGGCCGAGCGCGTCGACCAGCGCGTTGACCACCCCAGGCGGCGACCTACTGCGCCGGCCTCGCCCGCGCCCTTCACGCCGAGCGGGTCGGCGGCGGAGGGCGCGTGGCGGAAACGAGATCGAACGAGGGCATATCGCTCCGGCGCGCGGCATCGTGTAGTCACATGAACGAGCCGGAAAGCAACTGTCCCTCAAGGTCGCGTCATACGTGGTCTGCTCGACACGTGGCCGATGCCCACGCTGCCCCGTGTACCAGGCTCGAGCAGCATGGATCCATCGCTATGCCTCGCTCACCATGCTTAGCCAGGATGCGGTCGCGCCGAATATTTGCGGTCGTTCGAGCTCGCAGATATGGCAGCCGTTGGGAAGGTGTAGGTCGGGCGCATGGGTGTGCTCGCAGCGAGCCGCTGTTCCTGCTCCTGCTGCCAGCAACGTGACCTTGCGGTCGTGCCCGCGAGTCCCGGTACTCGCCGTCGCCGCACCGACGTCCACCGCCTGCGGCCTCGAGCAGCTTTTCCGCCGCTTCGGTCTGTTCAACCGACTCTGCACCGACATCGAAGCCACCGCGAGCGCGAGCCTCCGGCTACGTGGCAGGCACCATGTCGGTGTCGCCTTCGTCTCGGCATCGATCTCGTAGGCTTCGGAAAGGATCTACGAAGCCCGTGGCATGCCCTACGTCGTCCTACTGCTGGTATTAGTGTCACCGGCGCCCGAACGACGCGCAATTTGACCGGTATCGCCGTCGCGCGCCCCGCCCAGCGCTCGATGTCGCAGGCCGATCCCTCGCAGCTTGCCGTTCCTGGCAGCCGGGGTGCGCGCTTCTCGAAACGGGGTTCCAGTCCCGAGATCTCGACGGCGGCGTCCATCACGCCCCCGAAGGAACCCCAGTCGTAACGGCTCGATGGTAGGGCATCTCGGAGGCGGCAATGAAATTGCGCCGGCGCAGCTCGTCCGGCGCCAGTTTCAATTTCGCGTGCCGCCTGTGGTTCACCCCCACCCGTTCCATCTGAAACTTACCGTGCCCCCGGTAGGAACAAATCCACTGACGGTGTCGGCGAGGATGCCCTTGATGTTGGCGTAGATCGCTGGGCATCCGGTACCGGAGAGCATCGGGTACAGCCTCGCCGGGGACGAAGGGCGCGTAGTTGGAAGGTAGGCGCCGAATGTCGCCCAGGTCGTCACGCCAGCGCGAGGTGCCGTCCCTGTCGATGACGAGTTTGGCCACCGAGTAGTTGCGGCCCTGCACGTCGGACAGGAACTCGCTGCGGCTCCCCGGTCCAGCGCACGGCGCGCTTCAGCGGCGCGAAGCCCAGGGAGACCTGCTCGGGACGAACAAGATCTTCATCCGAACGCACCGCCACATTGCCGACATCATGCTGCACACTCTCTTCCCGATCTTCAGGACCACGTCGGCGACCTGGTCGTAGATCACGTGCGGGCCCTGCTGGGCGTGTACAGGGTCGACCGGCGGTGGTCCCTCGTACGGGTCAGCGCCTGGCGCGGTCCACTCGGCATCGGCGGACCAGGCGATCGTCGACGAAAAAAGTCCGAGGCGCGTCACGTGGGCCGCTTCCGCGATCGCCGTGTCGCACCGCCGTCTCTCGTCTTCCGGAGCCGACGTCAAACACATTGTCGCCCTTTACCCCGTCCAGGCAGCGGGGCAGCGGGCGCGATCGCGGCCTTCGTGTCGACCACGCAGGGCAGCGGTTCGTAGTCGATCTCGACGGCTTCGGCGGCGTCCCTCTGCCGCCGGTCCGGCCACCACCATGACCGCGGATTGCTACGAAGCGGACCCGATCCTTCGCCAGCATTTTGGGCCGTGCGCTCAGCTCGCGCAATCCGTTGGAATTTGACCGGCACCATGTCGCCGAGCATGCCGCCACGTCGGGCGCCGTCAGACCGCGAGCCCCGCGCCTTCTTCGCCGCGTCCTTCGATGCTCCTGGATCCGTGCATGCGCGTGCGGCAGGATCGCGGCGCGCATCCGCGAGGTGCACATCGTCTGCGTAGCGGCGTCCTTCAGTAGCGCTGCGTCCTCGATCCGGGTGACGGACTGATGGCGAATTGGTCATTGCGCGTTCCTGACGTTGGTTATCAGTCAAAATAGTATCCCTTAAGACGGGAAACCGCGCGACCGCGACTACCGGAATGTGAAACCGGCATTGCACCGACGGGTGCCGACACACTATCCGCTGACGCGCAACGCAACTCGAACCGGCGTTTTTTGTCCCCATCTGTCGTTAACCCCTGAACCTGGAGTCAACATGAAGAAATCCACTGCCGCGCGCTGTGGCCCCCGCCGGTGCACACCCGCCACCTGGGCCGACCAGGTCCACGCCATGCTGAAGGCGCGCAGATCCCCACATGCGCCGTGCCGGATGCCGGCGCCCACTCCCGCCATCAAACGGCGGCTTGACCCGATGTTACATGAAAATCGTCTGGCGACCAGCCGAGAGGAAAGGCGTGGCGCGCCCGGCGTGCGCGGGCGGCGACAAGGGGGGCGCCGCGCACGCAGAGCAGCGGCGTGGGCAACTGCATCAACACGCGCCGCCGCTGGCCTGCAGTTTCCCGCTGCTGGCGCCGCCGTCGACGATGCCGTCATGGCCAAGTCCAATCCGCGACGATGGTGCAACTGCCTCCAGGCGGGGCCGGCGTGATCGTCAAGCGCGCCGACACGGCGACGAAAGTGCCGGAGATGGTGTCGAGCGCGCCGCGCCTGGGCGTTCAACACCTATGTCCTTGGCCGCGCCGATTCGGCCAGCGCGTATCGGGTGCCAAGGATTTCCGGCTACCAAGGTCCTGATGCAAGCTACTTCGCAGAAGGAAACGCAACCCCGGTTGCCGACCTGGGTGTGCCGGCCGGACATCACCGACGTCAGCGACCACCACCTCAAATTCCCGATGTGGGTCGCCATGGCAGGTGCCGCGATGATCGGGTCACGGGCTTGCGCTCGCACCAACCGAAAGAAGAAAACCCTGGTGATCACCGGCGACCGCGAAAAACGCTATGGGCATCGGTGCGGTCGCCACAATCGCGATCCTGCGTCCGAAGAGCGTTCCGTCGTGGTGCTCGACACGACCTGAAACCGCATGCAGCAGACCCACACGGGCCACGGCGTGTCGAGGAACGGCGAGGGACACGCTTGCGCAAGCACTGACGTGACCGACAAGGCCGGGAGCGAAAAAAGAAGGTGCGCGAATTGATCTATAAAGGCAAGGCCCGTGTCGCGCAGGTAAGATCGACGCGCAAGGCTCCCGCGGAGCGCCTCCGAGGGGAGGGGTTCGTACATCAGAACCGTTTCCGCATGGCGGTGCCGGACCGGACGTGGTGCACGACGAGAGCGGACATGCACAGCTTGCCCGCGCCGAGATCGCAAAGCTGAGCGCCGACGTCGTCGTGATCGGCGGCGGCGGCGCCGCCGAGGGCAGCCTCTCGGCGCGCAGGCAGGGGCCAGGTACGGCTCACGCCAGGCACCTTTCAAGGCGGCGGTACCACCGTGCACGGCGCCAGCGAGATCATGAGCATGGGGGGGTGTCGGTGACAAGTCGGACACGGCGCATTTCGAGGACACGACCGCGCGTCGGCGCGGTCTCGTCACCCGGCGCCGTGCGCGTGCTGGCCGAGGTCCGCGATCCACGACCTGATCATGCTGAGGCGTCCCCTTTGACGAACAGAAGAAAAGGCTACAAGCTGATCAAGAGCGACTTCGGCAGCTATGGGCGCGGACGCTGGGCGTGCGCGGCAAGACCGGGCCGTGCATTCGTGGAGGCGATCTCCGACGAGATCGTGAGACTCGGTGGGGAAATCGACGAGAACGTCGCACCATCTAGACCGGCGCGATGCGGACGCGCGCATTGCCGGGCGAGACCGGGCGGCACACTGCGCGTTGCGCGCTGATTCATTACGAGGCCCCGCGCGTCGGCACCGGCGGAATCCACAGCGCGATCGAGCACCAGGGCGGCGCCGAGCTGGTGGAATTCCAGGTTGACCAGTTCGGCCCCGTGGCGAAAGCAGATCGCCTGCCCGTCGCCGGTCATCTCGGCGGTGGAGACCTGCTGCTCGAACGCGCTGTGGATTCCGCCGGTGCCGAGCACCACGCAGGGGGCCTCGTAATGGATCAGCACGCGACGCGCGGTGTCGTAGCCGATCACCCCGGCGATCGCGCCGTCCGCATCGCGCACAAGGTCGATCAGTGCGACGTTCTCATCGACGTCCACGCCGAGTCTCACGATCTCGTCGGAGATCGCCTCCACGAATGCACGGCCGGTCTTGCCGCGCACGCCCAGCGTCCGCGCATAGCTGCCGAAGTCGCTCTTGATCAGCTTGTAGCCTTCCTTCTGTTCGTCAAAGGGGACGCCTAGCATGATCAGGTCGTGGATCCGCGCGGAGGCCTCCTCGGCCAGCACGCGCACCAGCGCCGGGTCGACGAAGCCGCGGCCGACGCGCATCGTGTCCTCGAAATGCACCTCGGCGCTGTCCGACTTGTCGCCGAAACCCGCGGCGCCCATGCTCATGATCTCGCTGGCGCCGTGCACGGTGCTGCCGCCGGCCTTGAAAGGTGCCTTGGTGACGAGCCGTACCCTGGCCCCTGCCCTGCGCGCCGAGAGGGCTGCCCTCGAGGCGGCGCCGCCGCCGCCAATCACGACGACGTCGGCGCTCAGCTTTGCGATCTCGCGCGGCAAGCTGTGCATTTCAACCGATCCGGGTCGGCTACTCGTCGTGCACCGCGTCCGGTCCCAGCACCGCGATGCGGAAACGGTTCTTGATGTACGAACCCTCCCTGGGAGGCAGCACCAGCGGGAGCTTTTCGGCGTCGATCTTGACCTGCGCGAACAGTGGGCCCTTGCCTTTATAGATCAATTCGCGCAGCTTCTTCACTCCGGCCTTGTCGGTCACATTGAGTGCATGCGCAAAGCCTGCTGCCTTCGCCATTCCTGCGAGGTCCACGCCGTGGCCCGTGTGGGTCTGCTGCATGCCGGTTTCCCCATAATGCTCATTGTCGAGCACCACGACGGAAAGGTTCTTCGGACGCAGGATCGCGATTGTGGCGAGCGCACCGATGCCCATCAGCATTTCGCCGTCGCCGGTGATCACCAGGGTTTTCTTCTTCGGTTGTGCGAGCGCAAGCCCGAGACCGATCATCGCCGCGCCTCCCATGGCGCCCCACATCGGGAAATTGAGGTGGTGGTCGCTGACGCTGGTGATGTCCCAGGCCGGCGCACCGAGTCCGCCGATGCACATCAGGTCGCCGCGGTCCTTCAGGAGTTGCGCGACGACTTCCCTTCTGCGAAGTAGCTTGCTCATCAGGACACCTTGGTCAGTTTGCGGAAATCCTTGGCACCCGATACGCGCTGGCCGATCAGCACGGCCAGAGGACGATAGGTGTTGAACGCCAGGCGCAGCGCGCTCGACACCATCTCCGGCACTTCGTCCGCGGTGTCGGCGCGCTTGACGATCACGCCCACCGCCTCAAGCACGCGCTGGGTGGAATCGCCCATCGGCACCTGCGCGGGATTGAATTCGCCGTGGTCGCCGCGCATCGTGACCAGCATCAGCAGCGGGAAACTGCAGGCCAGCGGCAGAGACAGCATGTTGATGCAGTTGCCCACGCCGCTGCTCTGCATCAGCAGCACCCCCTTGTCGCCGCCCAGCCAGGCACCGCCCAGCAGCGCCACGCCTTCCTGCTCGCTGGTCAGCCGGACGATTTTCATGTCAGCGTCGGATTCGCACAGTTTGATCAGGCGGGAGTGGCCGGCATCCGGCACCAGCGCGATCTGGCGGATGTGCGCCGCCTTCAGCATCGCGTGGACCTGGTCGGCCCAGGTGGCGGGTGCCGCCGGCGGGGCGCCGCGCGCGGCGGCAGTGGATTTCTTCATGTTGACTCCAGGTTCGGGGTTAACGACAGATGGGGACAAAAACGCCGGTTGGGTGCATGCGCGTCGGATAGTGTGTCGGCGCCCGTCCCGGTGCAATGCCGGTTTCACATTCCGACGGTGCAGTCGCGGTCGCGCACCGTCTGCCGGCGTGCTGGGATACTATTTTGACTGATAACCAACGTCAGGAACGCGCAATGACCAAATTCGCCATCGGCCAGTCCGTCACCCGGATCGAGGACGCAGCGCTACTGAAGGGTGCGGGCCGCTACGCAGACGATGTGCACCTCGCCAATGCCGCGCACGCCGCGATCCTGCGTTCGCCGCACGCGCATGCACGGATCAGGAGCATCGAAATGAGCGCGGCGAAGAAGGCGCCGGGGGTGCTCGCGGTGCTGACGGGCGCCGACGTGGCGGCCGACATGCTGGGCGACATGCCCTGCCTGGTGCCGGTGCAGAATCTGGACGGAACTGCGCGAGCTGACACGCCGCGGCCGATCCTGGCGAAGGATCGGGTCCGCTTCGTAGGCGATCCGGTGGCGATGGTGGTGGCCGAAACGCTGGGGCAGGCGAGGGACGCCGCCGAACTCATCGAGATCGACTACGAACCGCTGCCCTGCGTGGTCGACACGAAGGCCGCGATCGCGCCCGCTGCCCCGCTTGCCTGGGACGGGGTAAAGGGCAATCTGTGTTTTGACGTCGGCTCCGGAAGCAAGAAGGCGGCGGTCGACGCGGCGATCGCGAAAGCGGCCCACGTGACGCGCCTCGAACTCATCAACAATCGCCTGGTCGCCAATCCCATGGAGCCGCGCGCGGCGCTGGCCGACTACGACGCTGCCACCGGCCGTTCGACCCTGTACACGCCCAGCCAGGGCCCGCACGTGATCTACGACCAGGTCGCCGACGTGGTCCTGAAGATCGGGAAGAAGAATCTGCGCGTGATGTCGGGCAATGTGGGCGGTGCGTTCGGGATGAAGATCTTCCTCCATCCCGAGCAGCCGCTGATCGTCTGGGCTTCGCGCCGCCTGAAGCGCGCGGTGCGCTGGACCGGGGACCGCAGCGAGAGTTTCCTGTCCGACGTGCAGGGCCGCGACAACTACTCGGTCGCCGAACTCGCCATCGACAGGGACGGCAGGTTTCTCGCGCTGCGCGTGACGACCTGGGCGAACATGGGCGCCTACCTTTCCAACTACGCGCCCTTCATCCCGCAGCTGGCAGTACCGATGCTCTCCGGCGTGTACCGGATCCCAGCGATCTACGCCAACATCAAGGGCATCCTCACCAACACCGTGCCGGTGGACGCCTACCGGGGCGCCGGGCGGCCGGAGGCGAGCTACCTCGTGGAACGGGTGGTCGACCAGGCGGCACGCGAGCTGAAACTGGCGCCGGACGAGCTGCGCCGGCGCAATTTCATTGCCACCTCCGAGATGCCCTACCAGACGCCGGTCGAGAGCCGCTACGACTCGGGCGACTTCGGGGGCGTGATGGAGCGCGCCATCAAGATGTCGGACTGGGCCGGGTTCGAAGCGCGCCGTACCGCGGCTGCCAGGAACGGCAAGCTGCGAGGGATCGGCCTTGCGATGTACATCGAGCGCTGCGGCGGCGGCAACGGCGATACCGTCAAATTGCGCGTCGATCCTGCGGGCACGGTGACGCTGATCTCCGGCATGCAGGACAACGGTCAGGGGCATACCACGGGCTTCGTGCAGATCCTTTCCGAAAAACTCGGGATCGATGCCGAGACGATCCGTGTCGTGCAGGGCGACACCGACATGGTGCCTGCCGGCATGACCGGAGGCTCGCGCTTCATGGCGCTCGGAGGGGTGGCTTCGATGCGTGCCGCAGAGTCGGTTGTTGAACAGGGCAAGGAAGCGGCGGCAAAGCTGCTCGAGGCCGCGGCGGTGGACATCGAGTACGGCGACGGCGAGTACCGGATCGCGGGCACCGACCGCAAGGTCACGTTGTTCGAGGCAGCCAAGCAGACCGGCGGGCTCGCTGCCGAGCACACCCATGCGCCCGACACCTACACCTTCCCCAACGGCTGCCATATCTGCGAGCTCGAGATCGACCGCGATACCGGCGCGACCCGCATCCTGCGCTACAGCATCGTCGACGACTTCGGCGTCGCGATCAATCCGCTGCTGCTCGAGGGCCAGGTACACGGGGGCAGCGTGCAGGGCATCGGCCAGGCGCTGCTCGAGCGGACCGCGTATGACGCCGATTCGGGACAGTTGCTTTCCGGCTCGTTCATGGACTACGCGATGCCGCGCGCCGACGATGTGCCCTCGTTCGATTGTGGTTTCCACCACGCGCCCTGCACCACCAACCCGCTCGGCGTGAAGGGCGCGGGCGAGGCCGGCGCAGTCGGTGCGCCGCCTGCGGTGATCAACGCGCTGGTCGACGCGCTCGGCCCGACCACGGGTCTGAAGCACATCGACATGCCGGCCACGCCGGAAACGGTCTGGCGGGCACTCTGCCGGACGACCTGAATCCGGAGCGGAATCGTTGTGTAATCGCACAACACGATTGGCATGAGAGCCGCTCTGACGGGAGAGGAAGTAGAATAAAAGTTCAACTTTCCCGGCGCGCCGTCAGCCGCTGCCGGTTGACGATGTACAGGCCGGACGCGACGATGATCGCCATCCCGAGCAGCGACCAGCCGTCGGGGAAATCGTCGAACACGATCCAGCCGAGCAGCATCACCCAGATCAGCGCCGTGTAGACGAAAGGCGCAAGCAGGGTCGGCCCGGCATAGTCGAAGGCGCGAATCAGGCACATGTGGCCGATCGTGGCGAGCAGGCCCATCGCGACGAGCAGGACCCAGTGCCAGGGGTTGGAGGGCGTGACCCAGAAGACCGGAGCGATCATCGAGAGCAGCACGGTGCCGACCAGCGCACCCCAGAAGAGCGAAGTCCAGGGGCCGTCGACGCCGGCCACCATGCGGGTGAGCACCTGATAGAGGGCGTTGCAGAATGCCATGCCCACGGGCAGAAGCGCGTACCAGGTGAATACGCCGGTGCCGGGCCGCACGATGATCAGCGCGCCCGCGAGTCCCACAAGGATCGCGATAAGTCGTGGCATCTCGAGCCGCTCCTTGAGGATGGGGATGGCGAGCGCGGCGACGAACAGCGGCAGCACGAATCCGATGCCCGCGGCCTCGGCGATCGGCATCACGGAGAGCGAGGTGAAGTACAGCAGCGTCGCCGAGGCCAGCAGCAGGCCGCGCGTGAGCTGAATGACCGGCCGCTGCGAGCGCCAGATGGAAAAGCGGCCCTTGTAGGCCAGGTAGGCCGAGATGATCGCGAAATTGATCACATAGCGCGCCCAGACGATGCCGGGCACCGGATAGAACTGCGACAGGTACTTGGCGCAGGTGTCCATCAGCGAGAACACGCCGATGGCGGCAATCATGAGGATGATGCCCTTGAGGGGCGGGTGGCGTTGCAGGAGGCGCATGTCGGGGCCGGGTTGTGGAACGCATTGTCTCGCGCCACTCCGGAGGACGCTACACTTCAGTCATGGGGAACCCGGCCGGCGACGTGCCGCTCAACGAACTTTCTCTGGGCATAACGCTGGCGGTGCTGGCGGGTGCGTTGCTGCACGCGGTCTGGAACACGATGCTGAAATCGAGCGCCGACAAGCAGCTCGATACGGTCGCGATCTCGGTGGGCGCTGGTCTGGCCGGGCTGGCCGTGGGCCCGTTCCTGCCTCTGCCGTCGCTTGCTTCGCTGCCCTGGTTGGCGGCTTCCTCCCTGGTGCACATCCTGTATTTCGTGCTGCTTTCAGGCGCCTACCGCTGGGGAGACATGTCGTTCACCTTTCCGATCATGCGCGGCGGCGGACCGCTGCTGGTGGCGATGGCTGCCGCAACGCTGTTCGGCGAAACGCTGTCGTTTGCGCAGACCGTGGGCGTGGCGCTGATCTGCGGCGGGGTGGTGAGCTTTGCGGTGGTGCGCACGACGGATCCGGTCGCATTCAAGCGCG
The DNA here is from genome assembly GCA_963844255.1 of uncultured beta proteobacterium. Classification (GTDB taxonomy): domain Bacteria; phylum Pseudomonadota; class Gammaproteobacteria; order Burkholderiales; family SG8-39; genus SZAS-79. Next base: position 37,994 of record CAWJNP010000015.1, on the reverse strand, counting down.
CGCTCGGCTACGCCCTGGGCAACGCCGTGGTCATTGCGGTCTATACGTTGCTCGACGCACACGGCGCGCGCATCTCGGGCAGTCCGGTGGGCTATGCAATGTGGTTCTTCGTCGCCAACGGCGTGGTCCTGTATCTCTATGGAGGACTGAGGCGGGGCGTGGAAGTCCCGCGCTACCTCCGGGGAAATTGGCGGCGCATGGCAGTCGGCGCGGTGTGCACCACAGGCGCATACGCGATTGCGTTGTGGGCGATGACCCGGGCGCCGGTGGCGCTGGTCGCGAGTCTGCGCGAGGCCTCGGTGATCTTCGTCGCCCTGATCGGCGCCTTCTTCCTGCACGAGCGCTTCACCGTACAACGCGCGTTCGCGACCCTGTGCGTGCTGGCCGGACTGGTCGCGCTGCGCCTGTAAGCTGCGCGCCCTGCACGCAGCTAGAATCGGCAGTACACGAGGAGACACAATGAAAATCACCCGAGTTGAAGCGATACCGCTGGCCATCCCGTTCAGCTACGGCGCCGAGAGCATGACGCTGGGCGTCGGGGCGTGGAAGAAGCTCGACTTCTGTCTGGTCAAGGTCGAGACCGATGCAGGCATCACGGGCTGGGGAGAGTCGTTTGCCTACACCTGCAGGCGTGCAACCGTGGCTGCGGTCAACGACATGGTCGCGCCGCTCGCGCTCGGCCACGATGCGCGCGACATTGCCGGCCTGCACGCAAAGATCCAGCAGAAGCTGCACCTGTTCGGCCGCTACGGGATCACGGTGTTCGCGCTGTCCGGTCTGGACATCGCCCTTTGGGACATCGCCGGCAAGGCCGCCGGGCTGCCGCTCCACCGCCTGATCGGCGGCGCGCGGCGCGGCACGCTGCCCTGTTATGCGAGCCTGCTTCGCTACAGTGCGCCGGCGCTCGTGGGCAGGTACTGCGCGCAGGCCGTCGACGAAGGCTATGCCGCGGTCAAGCTGCACGAGGTGGACGACGCGGCGATCGCGGCTGCGCGCGCGGCCGTGCCGCGCGAAGTGCCCCTGCTGCTGGACGTGAATTGCGAATGGAACCCGCTCGATGCGCTGGCCGCCGGCCGGCGCTTTCGCCAGCACGACCTGACCTGGTTCGAGGAGCCTGTCTTCCCGCCGGAGGATTTCCGCGCGCTGCGCAGCGTAGGCGAAGGCAGCGGCATACCGATCGCAGCCGGGGAGAACTTCTGCTTCGCGTCCCAGTTTCAGTCGCTGTTCGAGGCGCGCGCCGTGCAGTATGCGCAGCCCTCGGTGACCAAGGTCGGCGGCGTGACCGAATTTCTCAAGGTGCGCGCGCTGGCCGAAGCCCACAACGTTCGCCTTGCGCCGCATTCGCCGTACTTCGGGCCCGGGGCGCTGGCCACGCTGCATCTGATCGCGGCGGGCGGCACGGACGAAATGTTCGAGTACTTCTACCTGGAGCCGGAAGCCACGCTCTATGCCGCCATGCTCACGCCGGCGAAAGGCATGCTCGCGGTTCCGACCACGCCGGGCCTGGGCGCCGACCCGGATCCGTCGGTCGTGGCGCGCTACCGTACGGACTGAGCGGGGTCCTGTCGCGCTGCCCTGCGCGGACGCTTGCGATCCGCCGCGACCGGCAGTACACTGAAAATAATGCGGGGTATACTGAGTAATTAATCCGGCTCTGCGATTTTCGATCTTTCGAGAGGTGTGCATGGCCTGGCATGCGGTGGCCGACGCAGACGCGGTCGGCGAAGATGAGGCGCTCGCAGTGAAGGTCGGCGAGGTGCAGATCGCGATCGTGCGTGCCGGCGGCGCGCTGCACGCGGTGCATGATGTCTGCACCCACCAGTACGCGCTGCTCTCGGACGGCTACGTCGAGGACGGCTGCATCGAGTGCCCGCTCCACCAGGGGCGTTTCGATCTGGCGACCGGCCAGCCGCAGTGCGCGCCAGTCACCGAGCCGATCAAGGTCTATCCGTTGCGCGTCGAAGACGGCAAGGTCCTCGTCGAGCTGGAAGGCCAGGGCGGCGCGCCTTGTCCATGACCGCCTCGTCCCCGGAATCCGTCCTCATCATCGGCGCCGGACAGGCGGGTGGCCGCGCGGCCGAGGCATTGCGCAATGCCGGGTATGCGGGTCCGGTCACGCTGGTGGGGGACGAAGCCGAGCCGCCCTATGAGCGGCCTGCGCTCTCCAAGGGCGTGCTGCTTGGCGAACAGACCGTCGATTCCACCTACGTGCATCCCCCGGCCTACTGGCAGGCGAAGGACATCGCGCTTCTGACGGGCGTGCGCGCCGAGGCGATCGCGCCGGCCAGCCGCAGTGTGCTTCTGTCGGACGGCGGACGAATCGCCTACGACCAGCTGATCCTCGCCACCGGCAGCCGGGTGCGTCCGCTGATCGGCGTCAACGACCGGCTCGAGGGTGTCCACTACCTGCGCACGCTCGCGGACAGCCGGAGACTGTCCGGAGACCTGCAGCCAGGACGGCGCATGGTGGTGATCGGCGGCGGTTTCATCGGCCTCGAAGTCGCCGCGAGCGCGGTGAAGCGCGGGTTGCGGGTAACCGTCGTAGAACGGCAGCCGGCGCTGCTCGAGCGCGCCCTGCCTGCCGACATCGCCGCGGCGGTGGAGCGCATGCATCGCGCGCAGGGCGTCGACTTCCGGCTCGGTGCCGGCGTCTCGGAACTGCGCGGCGAAGGAAGGATATCGGCCGTAGGCCTCGGCGACGGCAGCGAACTGCCCGCCGATGTCGTGGTCATCGGGATCGGTATCATTCCGAACACCGAACTGGCAGAAGCCGCAGGCGCGACATCAGCCGATGGCGTGGTTACCGACGAATTCGGACGCACGGATGTGGACGGCCTCTGGGCGGCGGGCGACGTGACCAGCCACTACAACCCGGTCCTTGGGCGCCGCCTGCGGCTGGAATCCTGGCAGAACGCGCAGAACCAGGCGATTGCGGTGGCGAAGAACCTGTGCGGAACCCTGGTGCCCTACGCTGAGGTGCCGTGGTTCTGGTCGGACCAGCACGGCGTGAACATCCAGATGGTTGGCGCGGCGCCGGCCGGCGGGACGAGCGGGTCCGCGACGGTCTGGCGCGGCGACCCCGCGGCCGGGCGGGCGATCGCGTTTTCCCTGGTGGAAGGCCGGCTGGTCTGCGCGACGGCGTTCAACGCCGGCGGCGAGATCCGGTTTGCAAGGAAACTGATCGAATCGGGTGTGCCGCTCGACGCGGGTGAACTCGCCGACAACGGAACGAAGCTCAAGGATCTGGCGGCGCGCAGCGTGCAGGCGTTCGCGGCGGCCTAGCAGATATCGCAGCAACAGGAACAACAGCACTCAGGAGCCAACATGTTCAGCGCAAACACCGTCATTGGACAGACCGGGAGCTTTCTCAAGGAACAGGGGCAGGACGCGTCGGGGGTCGAATTCAAATGGCCCGCCGAGGGCCTGACCTCCGTGCCCGACTGGATCTACACCAGCCCGGAAATCTACCAGCGAGAGATCGAGCGGATCTTTCACGGGCGCACCTGGAACTTCGTCGCCCTCGAGGCCGAGATTCCGAATCCGGGTGACTACAAGCGCTCGTTTGTCGGGCCCACGCCTGTGGTCGTGTCGCGCAACACCGACGGCACGGTGCACGTGTTCGAGAACCGCTGCGCGCACCGCGGCGTGGAGTTCTGCCGTTCGCACCTCGGCAACAACAAGGAGTTCGTCTGTCCGTACCACAGCTGGAGCTACGACCTCACGGGCAATCTCCAGGGCATTCCGTTCAAGCGCGGCGTGAAGGGCGAGGGCGGTGGCATGCCCAAGGATTTCAAGAATGCCGAGCATGGCCTCATGAAACTGCATGTCGCAATCCTGCACGGCGTGGTGTTCGCGTCGTTCGCCGCCGACATGGAGCCCCTCGAGGACTACCTGACCCCGGAAATCCTCAAGGACTTCGAGGTGGTCTTCAAGGATCGGAAGCTGAAGATCCTCGGCTATTACCGCAACGAGCTGCCGGGCAACTGGAAGCTCTACCACGAGAACCTCAAGGATCCGTACCACGCGACCCTGCTGCATTCGTTTCTCGTGACCTTCGGCCTGATGGTGGCGGGCAGCAAGAACGGCATGATCTCCGATCCCCTCGGGCGGCATGGCACGCTCGCCTCGGCCAAGCCGGACAACGTCGCCACGGCGCTGGACGATGACACCAAGAAGGAGATGCGCGCCTACCGCGAGGATTTCAAGCTCGAGGACGGCCGGTTCCTGGACTACGTGCGCGAATTCGATTCGCCCTGGTCGGTGACCATGCAGACGATCTGGCCGAACCTGATCGTGCAGCGCGAACTGAACACGCTGGGCATCCGCCACATCGTTCCGAACGGACCGCACGGCCAGATCATGCTGTGGACGATGTTCGGCTACGAGACCGACACCGAGGAGATGACGAGGCACCGCCTGCGACAGGGCAACCTCATGGGGCCTTCGGGCTTCCTGGGGCTCGAAGACAACGAAGCGATCAAGTTCCTGCAGGAAGGCCTGCGCCGCTCGCCTTCCGATCGCGGGGTGCTCAAGCTCGGTGGCGATACCACCGGCAGCACCACCTCGGTGATCGACGAAGCCGCGATCCGCGGGATGTATCGCTACTACCGCCAAGAGATGGACCTGTGAAGAGGGAGCGCTGACATGTACGCCGGATACGACATGCAGGCCGTGGACGCGAAGAGCGTGCGCGAACTGCGGCTGGAGATCGAGGAATTCCATACCGAGTACTGCAACGTGCTCGACTCGGGAAAGCTGGACCACTGGGTGGACTTTTTCGCCGAGGATGCGCTGTACCGCATCACCGCGCGCGAGAACGCCGACGCGGGATTGCGCGTGGGCCTGGTCTACGCCGAAGGGCGCGGCATGATCCGCGACCGCGCGTTCGCGATCCAGCACACGCAGATGTTCGCGCCGCGCTACATGCAGCACCTGACCAGCAACGTGCGCGTGATCTCGGTCGAGGGCTCGGGCGAAGGGGGGCTCGTCAAGGCGCAGACCAATTACCTTCTGCTGCAGACCCTGGTCGACGGCCCGACCACGATCCACCAGTCCGGGCGCTACTACGACACCTTCGTTCGACAGGGCGGGCGGCTGCTGATCCGCGAACGGCAGTGCGTCTACGACACGGTGCTGATCGCCAACGACCTGGTCTACCCGGTCTAGTCGGCGCGCATCGTGGCCCGCCCGACCTCATTGTTCGCCTCGATCAGACGCGCGAGCGTGGACATGAACAGGTCTCGTTCCTTTTGCGTGAGCGGGGCGAGCAGGCGATCCTGCGAACGCTGCATCGCCGGGAACAGGCCCGTCATCAGCGCGCGGCCCTTGGGTGTGATCGAGGCGAGGCGCGCGCGGCGGTCGGCCGGGTTCTCCTTGCGGCGCACGAGTCCGCGGGCATGGAGCCTGGACAGCACTTCGGCCACGTTGGTCCGGTCGATGCCGACTTCGTCGGCGAGCGTGGTCTGGTCGAGCGCCCCGCGGATCGAAAGCGCGGTGAGGATGCCGTACTGCACCGGGGTCACGTTCGCGTGCCCCAGTTCCTCCAGCCACAGGCCATAGTTGATCTGATGCAGACGCCGCACGAGATAACCAGGACGGGCCCAGAGCGGCAGGCGCGGCTCGAGAGGCTGGCGTGCCGCCGGTGCCTTGCGCGTGGCGGGCCCGGGGTCGCGCGCGGGTTTCCTGCCGCCATCACCGGGGAGCGTCATCGTGTCTGCCGTGAAGGTTCAGTGAAAGTACGAACCGCCGTCGATCACGAGCGTCTGGCCGGTGATGAATGCGCAATCCGGTCCGGAGAAGAACACCGCCGCGCCGACCAGGTCCCCGGGATACATGTCGCGCGCCAGGGCGCGGCCTGCAATCGAAGGGCCGCGCACCATGCCCATGAGCGCCGGATTGTTCTCCACGTTCTCCGAGAGCGTGAAGCCGGGTGCGATCGCGTTGACCAGAATGTTATGTGTTCCCAGCTCACGCGCGAGCGCACGGGTCATCGAAAGGATCGCGCCCTTGCTGGCCACGTAGTGCAGGTACAGCGCGTTGCCCTTGAATGCCACCCCGGAGCACAGGTTGATCACCCGGGCGGCGGGCGAATTCTTCAGGAGCGGCAGCACCCCCTTGGTGGTGAGAAAAACGCCAAGCGTGTTGACGTCCATGACCTTGCGCCATTCGTCGGCGCTGATCTCCTCCAGCGGCTTGGGGACCAGCGAGGAGAAGATGGCGGCGTTGTTGATGAGGATGTCGAGGCCGCCGAAATGTTCGCGTGCATGCGCGGCCGCGCGTGCCACGTCCGCCTCGCTGGTGGTATCCATGCGGATGCCGCGGGCGTCGATGCCGGCGGCCACGAGTTCCGCCGCGGCAGCCTCGGCGTTGACGAGGTCGGCGATCAGTATGCGGGCGCCTTCGCGCCCCAGCGCGGCGGCGATCGACTTGCCGATGCCGTTGCCGGCACCGGTCACAAGGGCGGAGCGTTGCGAAAGTTTCATGATGTTTTTTGGGTTCCGGGCATGCTCATTGCTACAGAATATCGTTGCCAGAGAAAAAGCGGATAACGAACGAAAGACTATCATGGACAGCATTCCCGTCATCGACATCGGCCCCTTCCTCGAAGGCACTGCAATGGGGCGCAGCCAGGTGCCCGCGCAGATTCGCGAGGCGGCCGAGAGAATCGGGTTCTTCGCAATCGAAGGACACGGCGTGCCGCGTCCGGTGATGGACGCGCTCTACGAGACGGCACATGCATTCTTCGATCTGCCGCTTGAAGAAAAGCAGCGTGTCGCACCGCCGCGGCCGGACTATGCGCGCGGCTACAAGGCCATTGGATTCGAATCCCTTGCCGCGGGCAATTCGCTGGATACGCCGCCCGATCTCAAGGAGTACTACCACTTCGGCCGGGCGCACCTGCCGGACGACCGCTACTACAGCGGCGAGGAGGGACGCAGGCATTTCTTTGCCAACATCTGGCCGGCGCGTCCGGCGGGATTCACCGCGGCGGCCGACGCCTATTACGCGCAGATGGAGCGCCTGTCACTGACGCTGTGCCGCATCTCGGCGCTTGCGCTCGATTTGCCGGAGCATTTCTTCGATGACAAGATCGACCGGCACATCACCGCTGCGCGCATCAACTACTACCCGCGCCAGGACAATCCGCCGGCCGAAGGCCAGTTGCGCGCCGGCGCGCACACCGACTATGGGATGCTGACCATCCTGTCGGGCGAGTCGGCGCCCGGCCTGCAGGTCGAGACCCGCTCGGGCGAGTGGGTGGATGTGGTGACCGACAAGTACCGGTTCGTCTGCAACATCGGCGATCTGCTGATGCGCTGGACCAACGATCGCTGGGTTTCGAATACACACCGCGTGCTGAACCCGCCGCGTGAAATGGCGCGCGCAGCGAGCCGCATGTCGATCGCGTTTTTCCATCACCCGAACTACGACGCGAAGATCGAATGCATACCGGGATGCGCAGGCGATGCGCCGCCGAAGTACGAGCCCGTGCTGTCGGGTGAGTTTCGCAACACCAAGTACACCGTAACCCGCGAACAGAAGGTGGGCTGAATGGAATTACTGCGCATATTTGCGGATCTGGTCGACCGGCTCAACAGCTGGATCGGACGGACCGTGTCCTGGGCGATGATCCCGATCGTCCTCGTGGCGTTTGCCGTGGTCTTTCTGCGCTACGCGGTGGACAAGGGCTATCCCTGGCTTCAGGAGGTGTACGTCTGGCTGCACGGGGCGGCGTTCATGGCCGCTGCAGCCTGGGTCCTGCAGCAGGACGGGCATGTGCGCGTCGACCTGATCTACAAGCGGCTGGGCCTGCGCGCCAAGGCCTGCATCGAACTGATCGGCGTGTTTCTCTTTCTGCTGCCCATGGTGGGGCTGATGGCGTGGTGGGCCTGGCCCGCCGTGCAGCGCTCGTGGCGTCTGATGGAACGCTCGCCGACTGCGGACGGCCTGCAATTCATGTATGCGTTGAAGGCGTTCGTGGTGGTGTTCTGCGTGCTCGTGACATTGCAGGGTCTGGCGATGGCGGCGCGCGCGGTGCTCGTGATCGCCGGGCGCTCGACCTATCTGGGCGAAAGGGTCGGACATGGATAGCGCGGTGATCGGCGAAGTTCTCGCCCTGAGCATGTTCGTCGGGCTGCTCGTGGTCCTGATGCTGGGATTTCCCGTGGCATTCACGCTGGGCGGTGCATCTCTGCTGTTCGCCGGTCTGGGCATGCTGTTCGGGGTCTTCGATTCGCCGCTGCTGGCCGGGCTGGTCGGGCGGACCTTCGATGCGATGACCAACGATGTACTGATATCGATTCCGCTCTTCATCTTCATGGGAATCGTTCTGGAACGCTCGAAGATTGCCGAAGACCTGCTGGTGACGCTCGGCCAGTCGTTCGGTCGTTTTCCCGGCGGCCTGGGTTATTCGGTGGCGATCGTCGGCGCCCTGCTCGCGGCGTCCACAGGCATCGTGGGCGCGACCGTGGTGACGATGGGATTGATCTCCTACCCGGCGATGATGCGCTCGGGCTACGACCAGAAACTGGCCAGCGGGATCATCACGGCCTCGGGCACGCTCGCGCAGCTGATCCCGCCCTCGACCGTGCTGATCCTCGTGGGCACGTTCCTGCAGAACGCCAATTCGCAGGTCCAGGCGGCCAAGGGAAACTACGCGGCGACACCGGTGACCGTGGTCGAGATCTTCGTCGCGGCGCTCCTGCCGGGCTTGCTGCTGGTCGGCATCTACCTCGTTTGGATCTTCTACATTGCGATGACCAATCCGCAGCGCTGCCCGCCGGTACTCATGAACGCCGAGGAAAAGCGCACCTTCCATGTGCGGGTCTGGAAAGTCATCGTGCCGCCGCTGGTGCTCATCGTCGCGGTGCTCGGGTCGATTCTCACCGGTGCGGCCACCGCCACCGAATCGGCTGCGGTCGGGGCCATGGGCGCGCTGATCCTCGCGGCGATGCGCAAGCAGGTGACGGTTGACATGCTGCGCCACGTCTGCCGGGGGTCCCTGTCGATGAGCACGATGATCTTCACGATCCTGCTCGGTGCGGCCGTGTTCTCCCTGGTGTTCCGCGGCCTGGGCGGGGAGAAGGTCGCCGAGGACGTGCTGACCTCGCTGCCCGGTGGCGCCTTCGGTGCGACCTTCGCCGTCCTGCTGCTGATGTTCGTGCTCGGATTTTTCATCGACACGTTCGAGATCATCTTCATCGTGGTGCCGATCTTCGCGCCGGTTCTTCTGAAGATCGGCGTTCCACCGATCTGGCTGGCGGTGATGATGGGTATGGTGCTGCAGACGAGCTACCTTACGCCGCCGTTCGGTTTTGCAATTTTCTATCTGCAGGGCGTTGCCCGGGACCTGCCGATACAGAACATCTACCGGGGCGTCATCCCGTTCGTGTGCCTGCAGATCATCGCGATGGCAATCGTCTGGATTTTCCCGTCGATCGCAACCTGGCTGCCGAAGAAAATCCTGTAGTACCACGCTGTAGTTTCCCTCGACCACAAGGAGTTTTTCATGAATCGACGCAAAGCACTGAAATTTGCCGGAGGCGGTGGTCTCGCGGCCATCCTCGCGACCAGCAGCGCACCGGCATTCTCGCAGGGCAAGAAGGAATGGCGCCTGCAGCAGACCTGGGCGAAGACCTCTCCGGGCCTTGCGGTCGGCGGCAATGCCTTCGCCGACTACATCACCAAGGCCAGCGGCGGATCGCTCACGGTCAAGGTGTACAGCGCGGGCGAGATCGTTCCTCCGTTTCAGACGCTGGAGGCCGTGGCGAACGGCACGATCCAGATGGGCTACGGTTATGTCACGTACTGGGCCGGCCAGCTGCCTGCGGTCAACTTCCTCGGCACGCTGCCGTTCGGCCTCACCTGCCAGGAACAGAACGCCTGGTATGCGCACGGCGGCGGCAATGCGCTCGCCGAGAAGCTGTACGCAAAACTCGGCGTGAAGTTCATGCTCGGGGGCCAGACACCGGTGCAGCCCGCCGGCTGGTACAACAAGGAAATCAACTCGGTCAATGATTACAAGGGCCTCAAGATGCGCGTCGGAGGTCTGGGCGCCAAGGTCCTGCAGGCCATGGGCGGCACGCCGGTGTCGATGCCGCTGGGCGAAGTTCCGCAGGCCATGCAGTCCGGCGCGATCGACGCGATCGAATTCGTCGGACCGCTGAATGACCTGTCCTTCGGTCTGCACAAGGTCGCCAAGTTCTACTACTGGCCGGGCTGGCTCGAGCCCTCCGGACCGTATGACATCATGATCAACCCGAAGGCCTGGGCGACGCTTTCGGCCACCGAGCAGGAAATCGTCAAGGCCGGGGCGGCCGTGGCGATGAAGGCGAACATCGACGAGATGTGGGCCAAGAACGCGGCCGCCTTCAACCAGATGACGAACGAGTTGAAGGTGCAGGTGAAGCGCATCCCGGACGAAGCCATCAAGCAGATCGCCGTACAGGCCTACAAGGTGTGCGAGGCCGAGGCTGCCAAGGATGCAGACTCGAAGGAAGTCTGGACCTCGGTGATGAAGTTCAGGAAGGAAATGCTGCCGTACATGCATGTGTCTGAGTTCGACTTCATGCGCATACGCGAACTGGTCAAGTTCGGCTGACCTCGTTTCGCACGGAACCGGGCCGGCTGCTGATCCGCGGCCGGCCCGGTCTGCGTCACCCAGGCAGGAGGAATCCCCATGCCCAAACCGCTTTATGAAGCCAAGTCAGGTTCGCCGTTGTCCGTCGATGACGCCGTCTATGGTTCGATCGCGCGCGCGACCGCGGCCCGCAAGCTCGACACGAGCTTCGTCGTACCGATCCGTTCCGGACGCGCATGGAAGATGCGCGCCGGCCAGGTCTGCCGGCTGGTGCTGTTGGAGGGCCCGCAGGTGGTCGATCTCAATCTCTGGCACCGCGACAATCCGCGCGAACGATTCTGGGCTTCGCGCACCAAACAACTGCACGGCGCACACATGCAGGTGGGCGACCGATTCTGGTCGGTCCTGCCCTTTCAGCGTCCCATGGCCACGGTGACCGCCGATACCGTCAACTACGGTTTCGACGCCGACGGCGCTGGCTGCCACGACCTGCTGGGCACGCGCTGCGACCCCTACATACACAAGCTGCTGACGGGCGAGGAACTCGACGTCTGTTGCCATTCGAACCTGGTGCGCGCAATCGCGAAGCACCATCTCGGCGAATACGACGTGCACGACGTGCTGAACGTGTTCCAGGTGACCGGATTGACCAAGGAGCGCAACCAGTACTTCGTCAAACCCTGCCCCGGAAAGAAGGGCGACTATTTCGAATTTTTTGCCGAGATCGATCTGCTGTGTGCGATCTCGACCTGTCCGCACGGCGACATGTCGGTGCCGATCTGGGGACCGAACGCCACCGATCCCCTCAAGGTATGCCGGCCGCTTGGCGTCGAGGTCTACGATCTGGACCCGGCGTTGCTGAAGGACTGGAAATCGCCGCAGGTCTCGGACTATTCGGGCATGCACGGGCTGCGCTCGGCATAGCGGAGCGGCGCTCGCGACAAGGAGGCAATCAGGATGAGTGAAGAACACGGCAAACCCGGCCAGGGCATCGGCGCACGCGTCCCGCGCAAGGAGGACTCGCGCCACCTGCACGGCAAGGGGCAATACGTCTCCGACATGGTGCTGCCCGGGCAGCGCGAAGTCGCGTTTCTTAGGAGCCCCGTCGCGCACGGCCGAATTCGCAAGATCACCAAGCCTGCGGGTTCCGAGGGGCGGGTGTTCACGCGCGAGGACCTCGCCGAGGCGAAGGACATCGTGGCATCGTCCACGCTGCCCAGCTACAAGCTTTCGGCCCAGCCGCCGCTGGCACACGGCAAGGTGCGTTTCGTCGGCGAGCCGGTGGTGATGTGTGTGGCGAAGACCCGCGCGGAGGCGGAGGATCTTGCGGAACTCGTGCAACTCGATATCGAGGAACTGCCTGCGCTGGTGGATGCGGAGGTCGCGCGCTTCGAGAAGTCGGTGCGCGTGCACGAAGACTGGGACGACAACCTGTTTCTGACGCTGTCGGCCGACAACGGCTTCGATGCCCTCTCGAAACAGGCCACCGTGGTGGTGAAGCGCGAAGTCGAACTCTCGCGCCAGGCCATGGTGCCGATGGAGGGCAAGGCGGTGGTGGCGCATTGGGACGAACGCGCCGACCAGCTGGTGATGTACTACTCGACCCAGACCCCGCATATCGTGCGGACCGGGATCGCGCAGTTCCTCGGCCTGGATGAAGGCCAGGTGCGGATCATCGCGCCGGACGTCGGTGGCGGCTTCGGCTACAAGGTCATCGTGCATCCGGAAGAGCTGGCCGTGGCCTGGCTCGCAATGAAATATCGCACGCCGTTCCGCTGGATCGAGGACCGGCGCGAGCACCTGGTCTCCGGCGCGAACGCCCGCCAGCACAAGTACCAGCTCACGGCCTACGCCGACGACAAGGGCCGTCTGCTTGCACTGGACGCCGAAATCACGATCGACGGCGGCGCGTATTCGAACTGGCCGTTCACGATCGGGCTCGAACCCGGTCAGGCGACCGGCAACCTGCCTGGGCCCTACGACTTCCAGGGCTACCGCTGCAAGACGTATTGCGTGGCAACCAACAAGCCGGGCTTCATGCCCTACCGCGGCGTCGCGCGCACCGGCGTGTGCTTCGCAATGGAACTGCTGATGGACGCGATCGCCCGCGCGGTGGACCGCGATCCCTATGAAGTACGCATGGAAAACCTGGTACGCCCCGAGCAAATGCCCTACGACAACGTGGTGAAGAAGCACTACGACAGCGGAAACTATCCGGCGGCGCTGGCGCTCGCGCGCGAGAAGTTCGACCACGAAAAATGGCTTGCGCGACAGAAGAAGGGCGAACCCGACGGCCGCAAGATCGGCATCGGTTACGCGAGCTACTGCGAACAGTCGGCGCACGGCACCAGCGTGTTCGCGACCTGGGGCCTGCCGCTGGTGCCCGGCTACGACCAGTCGGCGGTCAAGCTCACGCCCGACGGGGGGCTGGAGGTGCGCGTCGGCGTGCATTCGCACGGCCAGGGCATGGAGACCACCTTTGCCCAGCTCGCGCACGAGATCCTCGGCATCGACGTTTCCCGAGTCAAGATCACCCACGGCGACACCGGCACCACGCCGTACTCGACCGGAACTTATGCGTCACGCTCCATCGTGATGGCGGGCGGTGCGACCCTGAAGGCCTGCCAGGAACTGATCCCGCGGATCGTGAAGATCGGTGCGCACCTGCTCGGTTGTGCGGAGGCGGAGGCGAAGTTCGACAAGCAAAACGGGGTTGTTGCGCCGGACGGGAAGGCGGTGAGCCTCAAGGAGATCTGCAGCGTCTGGTACCTGCGCCCGGACCGCGCACCGCTCGACGTCGACCGTCGCGGGCTGGAAGTCAGCGTGAGCTACAAGCCAGACCGAGATACCGGCGCGTTCAGCTACGCCTCGCACGCGGTCGCCGTGGCGGTGGATACCGGAACCGGTGCGGTCGAGATCCTCGATTACGTGATCGCGGAGGATTGCGGCACGCTGGTCAATCCCATGGTGGTCGAAGGCCAGACACTGGGTGGCGTGGCGCAGGGCATCGGTACCGCGATGTACGAGGAGATCCAGTACGACGCCAACGGCCAGCCGAATGCTTCGACCTTCGCGGACTACCTGCTGCCCGGGCCGACCGAAATCCCGAACATGCGCATCTTCCACATGGAGACGCCGTCGCCCTACACGATGTACGGCATCAAGGGCATGGGCGAGGGTGGCGCGATCGCACCGCCGGCCGTGATCTTCAACGCGGTGAACGATGCGCTGCGTGCCACCGGTGCCGAGGTCAGCAAGACGCCGCTGACGCCCCACCGGCTGCTCGCCGAAATCGAGCGCGCGAGAAAGCAGACCGCACCGAAACGGGAGGCCGCATGAGAGCTGGAATTGTGGGGGGTGCGGGGGGCGCCAGCCCCCTGCGTTCGATCGTGGAGGCCGCGTGAAAGCCGCATCGTTTGAGTATCTGAAGCCTGCCGATGTCTCGGGTGCGATCAAGGCGCTCGCCGGTTCGGCAGGCGAAGCCAAGGCACTCGGCGGCGGACAGTCGCTCGGTCCGATGCTGAATCTGCGGCTCACGCGTCCGAAGCTGCTGGTCGACATCTCGCGGCTGGAGGCCATGCGCACGATCGAAGACCGGGGCGCGGCATGGCGTATCGGCGGTGCCGTCACGCATTCGGCGATCGAGGACGCGAAGCTCGCGGGCTGTACCGTCGTATCGGAGGTCGCGCGCGGTATCGCCTACCGCACGATCCGCAACCGCGGCACCATCGGCGGCAGTCTCGCGCATGCCGACCCGGCCGCGGACTGGCCGCTCGCGCTGCCTGCGCTTGCGGCGTCGATCTTCATCAGCGGGCCGGCCGGCGAGCGCAGCGTCCCGGCGGCGGAATTCATGAAGGGGGCGTTCGCGACCGTGCTTGCGGAAGATGAATTGGTGGTTGCGGTCGAGATCCCGAAGCTTTCGGCCTCCGCGCGCTGGGGCTACTGGAAGTTCTGCCGCAAGACCGGCGAATTCCCGGAAGCCAGCGCGGCCATGCTGATGGATCCGGAGCGCAAACTCGCCCGCCTCTGGGTCGGCGCGCTCAACGGCGCGCCACAATCACTCGAGGCGCTTGCCGCCGAGATCGCGCAGCGCGGTTCGCTCGCGGCGAGCGAAGCGGCGGTCAGTGCCGCGCTCGAGCGCAGCGTGCCCGAACCGGACCCGGTGCAGCGCAAGCTGCAGATCACCGCGGTGCGTCGCGCCGTAGAAAAAGGATTCAATTGATGCAGCCGATCAACATCATCGTCAACGGCGAAAAGGTGCAGGCGCTCGCCGAGCCGAGGACCCACCTGGGCGACTTCCTGCGCGAGTCGCAGCGCCTCACGGGGACGCACCTGGGCTGCGAGCACGGCATCTGCGGCGCCTGCACGGTGCTGATCGACGGCGCGCCGGCGCGTTCGTGCATCGCCTATGCCGTGGCCTGCGAAGGCCGTGAAGTGCGCACCATCGAAGGCTTCGGCGATGACGCTGCGATGGCGCAATTGCGATCCGCGTTCAACCGCGAGCACGCGCTGCAGTGCGGTTTCTGCACACCGGGCATGCTGATCGCGGCGCGCGACCTCGTGCTGCGTGTGCCGGAGGCCGACGAAGCCCGGGTGCGCGTGGAGATGTCGGGAAACCTGTGCCGCTGCACGGGCTACCGCGGCATCGTGCGCGCAATCCTTTCCGTGCTGGAACTGCGCCGTGCCGGCAACGATGCGTCGACCGAGGACGCGTTGCCGCCGCCGATTGCCGCGTTCACCCCTTTCCAGGTGGCTGCTGCCGCAACGACTGCAGCGGCACTCGCGCCGATTGCGGTGGTCGCGACCCCTGCACCGGCTGGTGCGGCAGGTGCCAAACCCGCCGCCACGAAGCCCGCTGCGGGGCAGAAGAAGCCCGGCACGGTGATCGAGGACGAGTTCAGCGTGGACCATCCACTTGCAACCGTCTGGGAGATCTTCGCCGACATGCCCGCGGTGGCGGCCTGCCTGCCCGGCGCCGAAATCAGCGAGCACACGCCGACTTCGCTGAAAGGAAAGATCAGCACCAAGTTCGGCCCGATGCGCGCGGCGTTCAACGGAACAGCCGCGCTCGAGCGTGACGAAGACGCAAAGCGCGGCGCAATCCGCGGCAATGGCACCGACAGCCTGTCGGGTTCGCGGGCGCGCGGCGATATCACCTACCAGTTGTTCGATGCCGGCGGCGGGCGCACCCGCGTGGCGGTGGCGATCGACTACAGCCTGCAGGGGCCGCTGGCGCAGTTCTCGCGCGGCGGCCTGGTCAAGGAGTTCGTAAAGAAGATGGTGGCCGATTTTGCGGCCAACCTGAATGCCCGCCTGGGCGCGCCGGCCGGTGCCGAGCCCGCGGTCGCGACCGAGATGAAAATCGAGGCCGGCAGCGTGTTCTGGAGCTGGCTGGTGTCCAGCATGAAAAGGCTGTTTGGCGGAAAACCCTAAAGGAGAAATCATGAAAGCGATCGCGGAACTGGGCAACTACCTCCACATCTACGATTTCCACGTGGAAAAAGAGAACATCGACGAATTCATCCGCCTGTTCAACGAATTCGACTACGGCGGCAACAACCCCATGCACATGTCCTCCGCACAGGCCAAGGACGGCGCCCTGGTCCAGGACGTGGACGATGTGACCCACTTCTGGCTGATCGGTGAATGGAAGGACATCGTCGAGCACGCGCGCATCCGCAAGATCCTGGCTACTGAGCTCAAGCCGGCCTTCGTCGGCATGATCAAGGGGAGCGGGTTCGTTCCGAAGTACGCCAAGGTCGTCTCGGCGACGCCGCAGGCGATCCTCGACGCGGCCGCCAAGAAAGCCGCAGCCTAGGCCGTGGAGCTCTATACTTTTTTTCGCTCGTCGACCTCGTTCCGGCTGCGGATCGCGCTCGCGTACAAGGGCATGGCCTGGGAGCCCAGGTACGTCAGCCTGCCCAAGGGCGAGCACCGGGCGCCGGACTACCTTGCGAAGAATCCGCAGGGCCTGGTGCCCGCACTGGTCGACGAAGCTGGGCGCGTGTTCACCCAGTCGATGGCGATGATCGAGTACCTGGATGACATCCAGCCCGAGCCGCCGCTGATGCCCAAAGGGGCGGAGGACAAGTGGTACGTGCGTGCGGTCTCGCAGATCATCGGTTGCGAGATGCACCCGCTGAACAACGTGCGGGTGCTGAAGTACCTCAAGGGCTACGGCCTGGATGACGCGAAGGTCAACGGCGACTGGTACCCGCACTGGATTGCAGAAGGGTTTAGCAGCCTGGAAGCGTTCCTCCTCGAGCAGAAGCGGTTCGGTGACGTTCTGCCTGGGTGCGCAGTTCACCATGGCCGACGTCTGCCTGATTCCGCAGGTGTACAACGCGCAGCGCTTCAATTGCGACCTCGCGGCCTATCCGACCGTCATGCGCGTATTCGAGGCGGGCGCGGCGCTGGAGGCGGTGAAGAAGGCGGAACCGTCGACCCAGGCGGACAAGTTCTGAGGGCCGTGATGGCGGGTTCGGTGGAGGAGATTCGCAGGAGAATTTGAAACAATTGTTTCTGGAGACCCAGTACCAGACTGGCTATCCTGTCAGTTTGTGTATCGATGTCGATACACTTGGCGCCCGCCCGCAGTCTTTGCCGGGTTCTTGTCCCGCCTAGGACGATCCGAGCAAGCGGCGCCCAAGCAGGGACTGCATATCGCGGCGGCCGTCCGCGACGACGTGGACGTACATCCTTTTGCCGTCCACACGGTAGATGAGCCGATAGGGCTTGAAGAACACCTGCCGGTATTCGCGTATGCCGAGTTCGAGCAATTCCCCGGGATGCGATCCGCGCGCGGGGAATTCCGCGAGGCCGGGCAGCGCCTGTTCGAGCTTGTCGAGCACCCGCGCCGCATTCTCCGCGCTGTCATGCGCCGCAATGAATTCGACGATCCCGGCAAGGTCGTCCAGGGCGCCTGCTGTGAGCAGGACTTCGAAGCGCATCAGCGCGTGGCGATCTTCCGCAGCCTGCGCAGCGCCTCGGCTGCAGGGACCACTTCGCCTTTCTCGATCTCGCGCCGGCCAAGCGCAAGAATCTTCAGCAGCGCCATGGTCTCCTGCGTCTGCTCGTAGGTGGCGACATCCTGCATGACGGCCTTTGCCTCGCCGTTCTGGGTGATGACAAGCGCGCTGCGCTCTTCTGCCAGCGTGCGCACGATCTCGGCGGCGTTGGCCTTCAGGTAACTGATCGGCTTGATGCGGGTGGAATATTTCATGGTCGGGGCCTGATGCAAGCGACAAGATCGAATTTAGTCCTAATTCGGTCCTGCCGCAAGGCGACGGACTGATGAGGCGTGACGCTCGTCCGCCAAGGCGATTTTCCTTGCTTTGCTTATCGTAAGCCAGGCAACTATAATCCGCGCCATGTTCCGCGAAGACCTCTCGCGCAATTTCGGCTTCCTCGTCAACGACGTGGCGCGCCTCTTGCGCACTGCCTACGACCGGCGCATCCGGGAGATCAACCTCACGCGCGCGCAGTGGTGGGTCCTTACGCACCTGTACCGGGGCAATGGTGTGACGCAGACCGAGCTGGCGGAAACCCTGGAGATCGAAAAGCCCACGCTGGGCCGCCTGCTCGACCGGCTCGAGGAGAAGGGCTGGGTGCGGCGCGAACACGATGCACGCGACCGCCGTGTCTGGCGGGTGCATCTGACCAAGGAAGTCGAGCCGGCGC
Organism: uncultured beta proteobacterium; assembly: GCA_963844255.1. Classification (GTDB taxonomy): domain Bacteria; phylum Pseudomonadota; class Gammaproteobacteria; order Burkholderiales; family SG8-39; genus SZAS-79. The sequence goes on along the minus strand of CAWJNP010000015.1, from coordinate 19,735 downwards.
TGCGCACGATGCGCGCGCTGGCCGGTGATCTGCGTCGTGATGCGCTCAGCGGCTTGAGCGAGGCCGAGGCCGAGCGTTTCGTCGACACCCTGCTCGCGATCAAGGGCAATCTGCTGCGCGGCACCCCATCTACCGCGTCGGCCGCGCCCGCCGTGCCCGACACGAAGATGCGCGTGGTCCGCAAGGCGCGGACCGCCGGGAAACGCGCGGGGGTGGCGCGGTGACCCGCTCAAGCCTCGGCCGCCGTGTGTGGCGCGGGCTGCTGCTCATCGTTGTGCCGCTCGTGGTGGTGGTCGTCGCCCTGCATTTCTACGCCGAGGGCGGGCGTTACATCGAGACCGAGAACGCCTACGTCAAGGCGCACATCATCGCGGTGAATTCCGAGGTCGCGGGGCAAGTCGCCGAAGTGATGGTTCGCGACAATCAGCCGGTGGAGAAAGGCCAGCTGCTGTTCAGGATAGACGCCGTGCCCTTCCAGACGGCACTCGCGCGCGCTGACGCGCAGCTGGCGAACGCGCGCAACGATGTCGAAACGCTGCGTGCCGAGTACCGCGTCGCACTCGCCGAAGCGGTCGAGGCCACGGAGCGCATCGGCTTTCTCGAACAGCAGCTCGAGCGCCAGCGCCGCCTGCGCGAAAAGGGCATGGTGCGGGAGGATTCTTTCGACGAGGCGCGCCACAACCTCGCCGCGGCGCGCGCGCACGTGGTCGCGTTGCAGCAGCGCAGCGCGCGCGCGCTAACGGGTCTTGGCGGCAACCTGAACCTGCCGGTCGAGCGCCACCCACGCGTGATCGAGGCACAGACCGCGCGCACCGCGGCGACGTTGGAGCTCGCGCGCACGAATGTTCACGCGCCCGCCGCGGGCACGGTGAGCAACATGCGGCTGCAGCCGGGCGAGTTTCTCGCACGCGGTGTGGCGGCGTTCAGCCTGATCCAGGCCGGAGACCTGTGGATCGAAGCCAATTTCAAGGAGACCCAGCTGACCGCCTTGCGCGTCGGACAGGCGGCTAGCGTGGTCGCCGATGCCTATCCGGCGGTGGAGTGGCGCGCGCGGGTCAGCACGATCGCGCCGGCCACCGGCGCGGAATTCGCTTTGCTTCCGCCGCAGAATGCGACCGGCAACTGGGTCAAGGTCGTGCAGCGCGTACCGGTGCTGCTCTCGATCGAACACGACGGCGGCGCGGGCAAGGATGGCCCCGCGCTGCGTGCGGGCATGACGGTCGGTGTACGCATCGACACCGGCCACAGCCGCGGCATGCCCAACCTGCGCAGCCTGCTCGGACGCTAGGCGCCACCCCCGCGCGATGAGCGCAAGCACCGAGCCGGTTGCAGGATCTCCCGCGATTCCCCTGTCGGAAGCCGTAGGCGCCGGTGCGGCGCTGGAGCGCGCGATGATCCTCGCGACCTGTACCGCGGTGACCTTTCTCTACGCGATGACCGTGACCATCGCGAACGTGTCGCTGCCGCAGATGCAGGGTGCGCTCTCGGCGAGCCCGGACCAGATCGCATGGGTGGTGACCGCGAACCTCGTCGGCACCGCGATCATGACGCCACTCGCCGGATGGCTGACAGCACGCTTCGGACGGCGCAGCCTGTGCATCACTTGCGTGGTCGGATTCGGTGCCGCATCGCTTGGTTGCGGGACGGCAGACTCGCTGGTCGAACTCGTGCTGTTCCGCCTGCTGCAGGGCGGGTTCGGCGCGCCGCTGGTTCCGGTCTCGCAGTCGATCGTGCTCGACACCTACGCCAAGCGCCACCACGGCGCAGTCATCGCGATCTACGGCATGGGCTCGGTGCTCGGTCCGATCGTCGGACCGGTGGTCGGCGGCTGGCTGGCGGAAGCCTACAACTGGCGCTGGGTGTTCTACATGATCGTGCCGTTCACGATGGCGGCGTTTGTCGGAACAGTCGCCTTCATCCGCGACCGCGAACCTGGCAGCAAGGTGCGCCTGGACTGGCTGGGTTTCGTGCTGCTGTCGGCGGGTCTGGCCTGCATGCAGCTGATGCTCGACCGGGGCGAACGCGCGGACTGGTTCGATTCCGCCGAAATCGTCGCGTGGGCGACGCTGGCCGGGCTGGGTCTGTATGCCTTCATCGCGCACAGCGTCACCGCCGACCGTCCGTTCCTCGACCCGCGACTGCTCGCGGACCGCAACTTCACGGTCGGCATCACGCTGATCTTCGTGTTCGGCATGCTCAACTTCACGCCGATGACGCTGCTGCCGCCGATGCTCCAGGGGGTGAGCGGTTATCCGGACTCGGTGATCGGGTTCGTGCTCGGCGCACGCGGGCTGGGCACGCTGATTGCGTTTTTCCTGATGATCTTCGCCAGCCGCCTCGACCCGCGCGCGATGATCATCCTCGGCTTCCTGCTCCAGGCTTATGCAGGCTGGTCGCTGGCCAACCTCGGGATGAATCCCGGCACCGACCAGGTGTTCTGGCCGATGGCGATCCAGGGATTCGGCGTCGGCGTGCTCTGGGTGCCAATCACGATCGTGACCTTCTCGACCCTCGATCCGGCACGCGTGTCGGAAGGTTCGGGCGTGTACCACATGGTGCGCAACATCGGCTCGAGCATCCACATCTCGCTCACCATCAGCCTGGCGGTCCGGATGTCGCGCACCGGCTATGCCGAACTGGCCGAACGGGTCAATCCCTACAACGAATCCCTGTCGATGCCCTGGGTGACCGGCGCCTGGAACCTGCACGACCTGCGCGGCCTCGCGGCGCTGTCGCGCGAGATGACGCGTCAGGCCCTGATGATCGGCTATCTGGATGCCTTCGTGTTTTTCGTGGTGACTTCACTCGCCGTGCTGCCGCTGGTTCTGCTGATCCGGCTGAAGCGCTGAGGGAGAAACATTCGGCGCACCATGCCTGGGTAAGTGCAAGGGTATGGTACGCGCAACACTTGCCTGCGGAGTTCTTCGCCTGTACGTTTGATGTCGGCCGTTTCCGGCCGCGGATTTCTACGGGGAGCTTCAATGGGACAGTACTGCACGATCGAGCGCGACGGCCACGTGATGGTGGCGACCATCAACCGGCCCGAGGTCTACAACGCGCTGCATCCGATGGCCAACCAGGAGCTGTCGGACGCGTTCGATGCGTTCGCCGCCGACCCTGAACTCTGGGTGGCGATCATCACCGGGGCAGGGGACAAGGCGTTCTGCACCGGCAACGACCTGAAGTACCACGCAGAGATGCGCGCAAAGACTGGCGAGCGTCCGCAGCACCCGCCCAGGGGATTCGGCGGCCTGACCGCCCGCTACGATCTCGACAAGCCGGTGATCGCAGCAGTCAACGGGATCGCGATGGGTGGCGGTTTCGAGATTGCGCTGGCCTGCGACATCGTTGTCGCCGCCGAGCGCGCGGTCTTCGCCCTGCCCGAACCCCGTGTCGGGCTGGCGGCAGGCGCGGGCGGCCTGCAGCGCCTGACCCGCATGATTCCGCTGAAGCACGCCATGGGCATGATGCTGACCGGGCGCCGGGTGGGCGCCGAAGAAGGCCAGCGCCTCGGGTTCGTGACCGCCACCGTGCCCAACGACCAGCTGATGATCGAGGCGCGCCGCTGGGCCGCCCAGATCCTCGAGTGTTCGCCGATGAGCGTGCGGGCCACCAAGCAGGTCGCGATGCGCGCGCTCGGCGTGCCGGACCTTGCCACCGCGATGCGCAACCTCGATTATCCGGCCTATGTGGCCATGACAAAGAGCGAGGACACGATCGAAGGTCCGAAGGCATTCGCCGAAAAGCGCAAACCCGTATGGAAGGGCCGCTAGTCCGTGGCGCAGAGGTCATTGAATTTCACGAGGAGAGAATCATGAGCGGCAAGATACAACTGGTGGTGCCCGAAGCGCCTGGTCCGGCAGCTGCGGCGGTGGGCGAGCAGCGCAAGTTCGCAAAAGGCGGTCTGCGCCTGGGCATCCTCGACAACAGCAAGGGCAATGCGGATCACCTGCTCAGGTTCATCGTGGAAGGCGTCAAGGCCCTGGTGCCGGTCGCCACCGTGGTGTCGCTGCGCAAGGGCAGCGTGAGCCTGCCGGCGCCGAAGGACATCCTCGACCGGCTCGCTGCGGAGACCGATTTCGTCGTGAGTGCGATGGCCGACTGAGGCTCCTGCACGTCGTGGAGTGTCCACGACATGTCAGAGTTGAGAAAGCGCGGCCTCGCGACTGCGGTCGTCTGTTCCGATCCGTTCATCAAGCTCGGCAAGACCCAGGCGATGGTTCTGGGCACGCCGGACCTGCCGCTGGTGATCATTCCGCATCCGGTGGGCGGGCTTGCGCTCGAGGGCGTGAAGGAGCGCGCGATGGTCGCCGTGCCACAGGTCGTCAAACTCATAGAGGAGTACGCGTCATGAGCGCCACCGGTGTACTTGGCGGTTTGCTGGGCGCCCCCGGCGCGAGCGTCGAGTCCGACGACGACCTCGAGGCGATCAACCGCCTCTACATGGAGCGCGGCTGGGGCGACGGGCTGCCGATCGTGCCGCCGACCGCCGCGCGCGTCGAGGCGATGCTTGCCTGGTGCGATCGCCCGTGGAACGAATCGATTGCGAAAATCGCGCCGCGCTACGGCGAGGCCACGCCGCTGCGCCTGGCGGCGAATGCGGTGATGGCCGGCTGTGCGCCGAATTACTTTCCTCTCGTGATGCTGATCATCGAGGCACTCTGCGAGGAGCCGTTCAACCTGTACGCGATCCAGTCGACGACCCACCTGTGCGCGCCGCTCGTGGTCGTCAACGGGCCGGTGGCGAAGGAACTCGGCATCAACTCGGGACACAACGCCTTCGGCCCGGGCAACCGGGCGAACGCGACCATCGGGCGCGCGGTGCGCCTTGCGCTGCTCAATATCGGCGGCGCAATTCCCGCGCTGGGTGACATGTCGACCTTTGGCGCACCGTCAAAGTACAGCTATCTCGTCGCGGAAAACGAGGCGGCCAACCCCTGGGGGCCGCTGCATGTCGCGCGCGGCCTGCCTGCCGAGGCCAGTGCCGTGACGGTGGTCGGCGCGGAATGCCCGCACAACGTCAACGACCACGAAAGCATCACCGGCCTGGGCACGCTGATGACCGTCGCCGGCACCATGGGCGGCGTGGGTTCGAACGACCCGCTCTACGGGGTCGCCCAGCCGATGGTGATCTTCGGGCCCGAGCACGCGAAGACCGTGGCCGACGACGGCTACAGCCTGATGGATGTCAAGCGCTTCCTCTGCGAGCACGCGACGATCTCGCTGCGCCGGTTTTCCACCGAAAACGTCGAGCGCCGGCTCAAAGTGACGTTCAAGGAGCGCTATGCCAATGCAGGGCCGGATGTGCAGGTGCCGATCGTGCAGAGTCCCGATGACATCCTCGTGGCGGTCGTCGGCGGGGCAGGCAAGCACTCGGCGGTGATCCCGACCTTCGGTGCGACACGCGCGGTTACGCGTGCGCTCAGGCGTGCCGACGGGCAGCTGGCGAAATCGGTCGAGGAATTTCGGCGGGGCTGAGGCGCAGCCACCCGCCCGCAACCAGGGGTGCCGGGTTCAGGCCGCCGGCTTGATTGAGACGACCAGGAACGCCGGCACCGGCTGGCCGATGCCCTTGAGGTTCAGCGGTCCCACCGGCTCGGCCTCGACCAGGCCTTCGAGCTTCGCCATGATCTTGCGATCGACCAGCACCTGGCCGGCTGCCGCCTCCGAGCACAGGCGCGCGGCGAGGTTGGTGACGTTGCCGATCGCCGCATAGTCCCAGCGGCCTTCGAAGCCGATCGCGCCCAGCGTGGCATAGCCCTTGCGCGACGCCGCAGCCCAGGCCCAGGTCGTAGCCGCGCTTTTGCCACTGCCTCGCCGATCGGCGGAAACGCGTCGCGCATCGCCAGCGCCATGCGCACCGCGCTCTCGGCCGGTTGTTCCATCGGCACCGGGTCGTTGAAGAACACCATGATCGCGTCGCCGGCAAAGCGCTCCAGCGTGCCGCCGTGCGCGAGCACGATGCGGCCCATGTCGGCGTGGAAGGCGCGCAGCAGTCTCCATCACCTCCTCGGGCTCGGCCTGGTCGGTGAAGGCGGTGAAGCCGCGCAGGTCGATGAACACCACGCTGATCTCGCGCCGGTGCGTCTTGAGCATGTCCTCGCCGCCGCCGTCGGTGATCGCCTCGGCCAGCTGCGGCGAGAAGAATCGCTTGAGGCGCCCGAGCCGGTCGATCTGCCCCGACCTGCTCCTGCACGCGCTGCCTCCAGCGGCCGTTCCACTTCGGCGAGCTTCGCGGTCTGCGCCTTGACCTCGTCCTGCAGGGTCTTGATGCGCAGCAGCGACTTGACGCGCGCGAACAGCTCGGCCTGGTTGATCGGCTTGGTCAGGAAATCGTCGGCACCGGCCTCGATGCCCTTGACGCGTTCCTGTCCGCGGATCGAGCGAGGTGCACAGCACGATCGGCAGCAGGGCGGTCGCCGGGTCGGCGCGCAGCCGCCTGCAGACCTCGTAGCCCGACAGGCCCGGCATCATGATGTCGAGCAGCATCAGGTCGGGCATGTCGGCGGCGATCATCTGCGAGCGCCTCCTCGCCGTTGATCGCGGTCGACACGGCGTAGCCCTTGACGCCGAGCAGGTCGACCAGCAGCTTGACGTTGGCCGGCGTGTCGTCGACGACGAGAATCTTTGCCGCGGTCGCTCATGCGGCTGCGCGTCCGCACGGACGCTGCTGCACCGTGGCGAGGAACTCCTTGAGGTTGATCGGCTTGCTCGATGAAGCCGTCGAAACCGGCGTCGATGATGCGGCTGCGGTCCTGGGTCATCACCGACGCGGTGAATCGCCACCACCGGGATCGCCGCGGTGCCGGCATCGGCGCGCAATACGCCTGAGCGCCTCGATGCCGTTGATGTCGGGCAGCTGGATGTCCATCAGCACCAGGTCGGGCTTGTGCGCCAGCGCCAGCTCGCACGCCGTCCTCGGCCGTTCACCGCCTCCAGCGGTCGGGTAGCCCTTGGCCTGCAGGATGTCGCGCACCAGCTTCATGTTCTTCTCGTTGTCCTCGACGATCAGGATCAGGCTCATGGCTGGCTCTGCAGTGGTGAAAGTGAAGGTCGAACCCTTGCCCGGTTCGCTCTCCAGCCACAGGCGTGCCGCCGTGCAGCTCGACGAAGCGCTTGGTCAGCGCCAGGCCCAGGCCCGTGCCCTCGTGCTTGTTGGTGTAGTGCCGCCCGACCTGGCGGAACTCCTCGAACACCGCGGCTGGTCTTCCGCGGCGATGCCGATGCCGGTGTCGGTGCACCGCCACCTCGATCAGCTCGCCGTCCATGCTCGCGCGCACCGTGACCTTGCCGCCGTCGGGCGTGAACTTGACCGCGTTGGACAGCAGGTTCAGCAGGATCTGCTTGAACTTGCGCTCGTCGGCGCGCAGGTCACCGATCTCCGGTGCCGACCTCCAGCGTCGAGCGCGATGCCGTGGCGTCTGCGCGCGTTCGCGGATCAGGGTCAGCGCGTTGGCCAGCGCTTCCGGCACCTCGAAGTCGCGCAGGGCTCGAGGTCCATGCGGCCGGCCTCGATCTTGGACAGATCGAGGATGTCGTTGATGAGCGACAGCAGGTGCTTGCCGGAAGTGAAGATGTCGTTCAGGTAGTCGGCCTGCTTCTCGTTCAGTTCGCCGAACATCCGCTCGAGCAGCACCTCGGAGAATCCGATGATCGCGTTGAGCGGCGTGCGCAGCTCGTGCGACATGTTGGCGAGGAACTCGGACTTGTGCTTGCTGGCGATCTCGAGCTGGCGGCTCTTGTCCTGGATCTCGCTGAACAGACGCACGTTCTCGATCGCGATCACCGCCTGGTCGGCGAAGGTCGCAACCAGCTGGATCTGCCGATCGAGGAAAGGCCGCACTTCGGTCCGGAACATTCCGATCGCCCCGATCAAGTGTCCCTCGCGCATCACGGGGACACCAAGCACGGTGCGATATTGCCCGAGCATTTGCGCCGCCGGCGCCGCATAGTCCGGTTCCACCAGCACGTCATGCACGTGCACCGGCTGCTGCTCCAGCGCCACGCGGCCCATGACTTGTGTTCGTGTAAGGGGGATCGGGTTCTGTTTACGATATTCGACGTACTCTTCGCTTACGTTGTACCAGGCTTCCGGCCGCAGGCCCTCGTCTGTCATTCGATAGAACAGGGCGTGTGGCGCTTCGCAGAGGTCGGCTGCGCTCTTGATCAGAGTGCGCAGCACCGGATCAAGGTCGAAGGTCGCGCGGCTGATCAGCTTGAGCACTTCGGCGGTCGCCGTCTGTTGCCTCAGGGTTTCGGTGAGTTCGCTGGTGCGTTCTTCGACCTTTTTCTCCAGGCCTGCATACGATTCCCGCAGCTGCACGGTCATGCGATTGAATTGGTCAGCCAGCGCTTCGAGTTCGTCGCCGGTGTGGATCTCGATTTTCTGGTCAAGTTCGCCTTCTCCGATGCGCTGCGCGCCTTCCTGCAGCGTGCGTATCGGCCGCACCAGCCCGCGTGCCAGCCAGGTTGCCGTCAAGGCGGAAAACAGCAGGCCGGCCAGCATCAAAAGGCCCGCGCGCACGATTGAGGCGTTCAGCGTTGCGTACACCTCGGAGACCGGTTGCTCGACGAACACCTTCCAGTGCAGCGGCGGCACGCTGGCGAACGCGGTCAACACCTCCTGTCCCGAGAAGTTGCGCTCGAGGCGCGCGGTCGCGTTGTCGTCGTGCGAATCCTCGAGCGCTTCCTTTACCTGGTGGAGCTTGGAATAGTCCGTCTTGCGCAACACCAGGCCGATGTCGGGATCGGCGATCAGTTTTCCGCTCCCGTCGACGACGTAGGCCTTGCCCTTGACGCCGATCCGGATCCGCGTGACCACGTCCCAGATGAACTTGAGGTTCACGTCCGCGATGGTCGTGGCGCCGTTTGCGCCGCCGGAGCGGACCGCGATCGACATGTAGGGCTCGGTCTCCTTGCGGAAGGTGACGCGCCCGAACCAGGTTTCGCCGGCCTTGGACTCGAGGAATGCAGGATCCTTCGAACGGTCCTTGGACGAACCGGCCACGTCCATCGACAGGCGCGATACGGAGAGGACTTCCTGCCCGGCGGCGTTGAGTTGCCGGATGTCGGTGACTGCCGGTACTTGTCGAAGCAGTTTGAGGAATTCGATGCGACGCTGCTCGACGCCGTCGGCGCCGAGTTGCGGCAGCGCGGCAAACCCCAGCTGCTGCTCGATCTGCTTGATGAACTGTTCGATCCGTGCGGCCGCGGCGACCGCCTTTTCCTGCTGCAGGCTGGCCAGTGCGGCCTTGTTCTCCTGGTAGGAAAAGTAGACGCTGATGCCGCTGGACACCAGCAGCACGCCGAACACCAGGGCAAGGATCAGGAGGAAGTACTTGCGGAACAGTCGGCCGCGATAGACCCGTCTGGGGGCCTGCGTTTGCAAGGTCGAGGGCTGTTCCGCTTTCAAGGTCGGTTACTCTATCACTTCGTGTCCTCGAAACAACGGGCATCACACCACACCAGAGGCGCCGCGTTGAAGTTGAAACCAAACCTCGGTGACGACAAGCCTGGCGTCGGCTTGTGGTTCCTTCGCATCGCATCGCTGGTCGGAATTTTTGCGGCGCTGGCGGCAATCGGTTTTGCCGTGCGCGATGGGAACAAGTTGTCGGCGAGTCTCCTGGTGGTCGTGAGCGCGGGGTGCGGGGTGCTGCTTGCGTGGAGCTGGCGCGGTGCGCTTCTGACGCCGTTCGAGCGGGCTACCCGCTACGTGGAAGGCGTCGAAGGCGATCACAGGCACGAGTGGTACGCCTTCAAGGGGCAGCGGGTGCGTGTCTTCCTCGACGCCCGGCAGCGACCCTGGTTCGCGCTCAAGGATGTCGCCTTCATCCTCGCGCAAGACGCGTCCGCGCAGGCGTTCCGTCACTACCAGGCGCATGAATTCGGAGACCCCGGCGAGTCCGGGGAAGCCTGCCTGTCGGAAATCGGGTTGCGGCGGCTGATCAAGTACAGCAGGCATCGCGACGCGGGGGCGCTGGGGGTGTGGCTGGAGCGCGAGGTGCTGCAGATGCTGGCGAATCGCAACGGACGCAAATTCGAATAGCCGGCCGCCGCGTGGCTTCGTCCGGCAGTAGACTGGAGGCTGACCATGCCCACCTTTGACTACAGCCGATACTACCGGCGCATCCAGGATCTGAAGAAGCTGCAGATTCCCGCCGATGCCATGCAATGGACCGAGCGCCACGAGACGCCCGATCGCGCCTACGACGTCGTCCTGTACCTCGGGTGCAACATCCTGCGCACGCCCGACGTCGCCGCCGACGTGGTGGCGGTGTTCAAGGCGCTCGATATCGATTTCATCGCGGTTGCGGGTGTCCAGTTCTGCTGCGGCGTGACCTGGGACAAGCAGGGCGATACCGCCAAGGGCCAGAACGTGTCGGTCGGAACGATAGAGCGCCTGGCCGCGTACAAGCCGCGCCTCGTCGTGCAGTGGTGTCCGTCGTGCGACGTTCACTTTACCGACGTGGTGGAGGGGCGCGACGCGAAATCACTGCCTTTCGCAGTGACCAATGCACCGGCATTCCTGCGGGACCTGGACGAGCGCGGGCGGATTGCCTGGCGCCACCCGGTGGCGGGGCGCATCGCGCTGCACACGCACGCGGGACGTGAAGGCCATGCGGCCGGGCAGCGCCGCTCGCGTGCCGATCGGGACAACGTCGGCTACCTGCTCGGGCGCCTCCCCGGTGCCAGGTATCTCGGCGCAGTCGGTGCGCCGCCGGAATTCGACTTCGACTGCGGGCCCAGCCTTTCACTCCCACGCGAGCGCTGGCTTGCGATCCGCGCCGGGCTGGTGGAGGAGACCCGGGCGCTGGGCGCGGATACGATGGTCACCGTGTCGCACGCCTGCCAGCGCGAATGGTGTGACGCTGCAGACGAGTCACTTGCCGTTCGGAACTACATTTCGCTGATTGCCGAATCGCTGGGCTGCGCCCGCAGTTACCGGAGCAATACGCTCGGCGAACTGAAGCAGATCGGGGAACCCGATGCGATCGTCGCGCGCACCGAGCCGAACTGGGCCAGCCACGGACTCGACCGGACGGAGGCGACCGAGCTTGCGCGCCGCTATATCTGGCTGAAAGACGCGCCGCGGTCCGAGTCCCCCTGAGCGCTGGAAGCATGGGCCACGAGGACCACCAACGAGGCGGGATTGCGGGCGGTTTCACCAGGGTGCAACAGTTGTCGAGCCGCGTTCTGCTCGGGGGTGTTTTTCTGCTTGTCGTTACGCCGATCGGTCTGCTGATGCGCGCGCTCGGCAAGGATTTTCTGCGGCTGAAGCTCGATCCGCGCGCGACAACCTATTGGATCGAGCGCGATCCGCCCGGTCCCACGCCGGACAGCCTGAAGCACATCTTCTGATTGAGCGAAGCATCCATCCGGAAACGACACCGATGAATCTGCTCGCGGAATTGTGGCGGTATATGAAGCTGCGCAAGAAGTACTGGCTCGTCCCGATTTTCCTCGTGATCCTCGTCCTGGGCGGACTGCTGGTGCTTGCGCAGGGTGCGGTCATCGCGCCGTTCATCTACACGATGTTCTGAGCGTTGCGCATACTCGGGCTTTCGGCTTTCTACCACGACAGCGCCGCGGCAATGGTGGTCGACGGCAGGATCGTGGCGGCCGCGCAGGAAGAGCGCTTCAGCCGCAGAAAGCACGATGCGGGCTTTCCGCGCCAGGCGCTGCGCTACTGCCTGGCCGAGGCAGGCATCCGGCTGGATGAACTCGACTGCGTTGCGTTCTACGACAAGCCGCTGCTCAAGTTCGAGCGCCTGCTGGAGACTTACCTCGCTTTTGCGCCGCGCGGCTTCGCCAGTTTTTCCATGGCGATTCCGGTGTGGCTGCGCGAGAAGCTGTTCCTCCGGGAACGGCTGATCCGCGAGTTGGACCTGCTGGGTACCGGAAAGCGGTCGATCGCGGACCGGATCGTATTTTCCGAGCACCACTTGTCCCATGCCGCGAGCGCCTTTTTTCCCTCGCCTTACGATGAAGCGGCCGTACTGACCATGGACGGCGTTGGTGAATGGGCTACGACCTCGGTGGCAAGCGGCAGCGGCAAGCGGCTCGAAATTCGCCGGGAGATCCACTTTCCCCATTCGCTGGGACTGCTTTACGCAGCCTTCACCGGGTACATCGGATTCAAGGTCAATTCAGGCGAGTACAAGCTGATGGGGCTGGCCCCCTTTGGCGAGCCGAAGTACGCAGGGCGGATCCTGGAGCACCTGCTGGATCTCAAGCCCGACGGCAGCTTCAGACTGAACCTCGCGTACTTCGACTACTGCACGGGTCTGACCATGACAGGCGCCCGTTTCCACGACCTGTTCGGCGGGGCGCCGCGGGCTTCCGGCGCCCCGCTCACGCAGCGCGACATGGATCTCGCGGCATCGATCCAGGCGGTCACGGAGGAAGTCGTCTTGCGGCTCACCCGGTCGCTCGCGCGAGAGACCGGAAGCGCAAACCTCTGCCTGGCAGGTGGGGTTGCGCTCAACTGCGTGGCTAACGGGAAGGTGCTGCGCGACCGGGCTTTCAAGAACGTATGGATCCAGCCGGCGGCAGGCGACGCGGGCGGGGCGCTGGGCGCTGCCCTGGTTGCCTGCCACCTGCACAAGGGGCAGGCGCGCGTGCCGCGTGGCACGGACGACGACATGCAGGGTGCGCTGCTCGGGCCCGCGTTTTCCGAGGACGACACAGCGCGGCGCCTCACGGCGGCCGGGGCGAAGTTCGAGGTGCTGCCGCAGGCGGAGTTGATCCGCCGCGCTGCCGAGGCGCTTGCAGGGCAACAGGCGCTCGGCTGGTTCCAGGGACGCATGGAATTCGGACCGCGTGCGCTGGGTGCGCGCTCGATTCTGGGTGATCCCCGCTCTCCCCGGATGCAGTCAGTGATGAACCAGAGGATCAAGTACCGGGAGTCTTTCAGGCCGTTTGCGCCAGCCGTGCTTCGGGAGCGTGCCGGGGAGTATTTCGAGATCGACCGCGACAGCCCTTACATGCTGTTTACGGCCGATGTGGTGAGGTCGCGCCGTACGCCGGTTGCAGGCGTGACCGGAATCGAGCGTGTGACCATACCGCATTCGGATATTCCCGCCGTCACCCACGTGGACCATTCCGCGCGCATCCAGACCGTGGACGCGCGTACCCATCCATGCTTCCATGCCCTGATCAGTGCGTTCGCGGCCCTCACCGGATGTCCGGTGGTGCTCAACACCAGCTTCAACGTGCGCGGCGAGCCTGTCGTGGGTACGCCTGAAGATGCATTCCGGTGTTTCATGGGATCGGGGATCGAGCGTCTGGCCGTGGGCAACTGCTGGCTGCGCAAGGAAGACCAGGATCCCGGACTGCAACGGCGTTACGAGGCGGATCTCGAACCCGATTGACTACAACCGCGCCTGTGCCACGCAAGCGGGATGTCCCGCGCAAGAGAATTCGCTCCGGAGCCCCTGCATGAAGACCGTACGCATGATCTACTTGGTGTTCGCCAACACGCTGGTCCTGCTGCTGTTCGTTCTCGTCGCGCTTCACGGCGCACTATTGATTTACGACCACGATTGGACAAGGTCGAAAGAGGCCTATCGAAACCTGCCGGAGGTCGTTAAGAAGAATTACGCCCATATGAAACCTGCCGATGCGGAGGAACTCGTCATGCAGGCCAGGTCATTTCGCACCACGTATGAGCCCTGGGTGGGGTGGCGGGAGGCGCCCGTCAGTTCGCGTTTTCTGAACATCGACAGGCACGGCATCCGGAGCAACGGAAAATCGGTCGAAGGCCTGGAGAAGATCCAGGATGCTGTCTGGTTTTTCGGCGGCAGCACGACCTGGGGAGCGGCTGTCACCGACGAGGAAACCATTCCTGCTCAACTGGAGAAATTCCTGGGCCGGCCGGTCGTGAATTTCGGCGTTAACGCGTTCTACAGCGAGCAGGAGAACCTGCTGATGGTCCAGTATCTGAGACGCGGATATCGACCCTCGAGGGTCGCTTTCCTCGATGGGATCAATGAACGTTGCGGATCTCCCCCCTATCAGGAGGAGATGAGCGCCATATTTGCCAAGGCTCAGGCAGAGTATCCCGACACATGGGATCTGCTCGAGCTTGTGAAGCCGGCCAGTTATGCGCTACTCAGGCTCGGCGCCAGGCTCGGGCAATTGCAGGGCGCCGGGGCAGTCGCTCCCCTGCGCAGCCCGTTGACCTGCGCCGGATTCGAAAAGGAGCAGTCATTGCGCACCGTCCACGCGCAGATACTGGCCGAACGCGAATCGCTCTGCCGCCTGTACGCGCTGCGGTGCACGACTTTCGTTCAGCCATTCGCGGGCATGCACGGCAGGCACGAGGACCGGACTTCCCTCAATGACAAGGATCGCCGTCTGCTGAGAGAGAAATTCGAGCACCTGGAGCCCGGTTGGCGTGCGGCCGGCGCGGTTTTCATTTCGGACGCGCTCGACACGCTCGAACAACACGCCTACGTGGATGACATTCACTACAGCGCGGTGGCGAGCACCATGATTGCCCGGGCGATTTCGACGCATCTCGCACCGGCGCATGCTCGATAGCCGGCGCCAGGCGAGGCAGGGTGTTTTTCTGCAGACGGCGATCTGTTCCTGACGCCTGACCTCGGTGATAGAAACGCCGGGCTGCTGATCCGGAATCAGGAATAGACTGAGAGTTGTCTTGGGTTGACCTGGTGCTTTGGTTTCTTTGCGTGGCAGGATGTCGACGGGAGCAATGGATGGGCAGGCGAACTTTTCTCCTGGCTACAGCGGCGATGCTGGCTGCGCCTCGATTGCGCGCCCAGACCCCGCGCCTGCGCCGCGTCGCGATCGCGGTGCCGCATGCGTCCGGAATTCCGAACGAAGGATTGACGGCCTTCAGAAAGCGGATGGGCGAACTCGGCTGGGTCGAAGGCCGCTCCATCGAGTATGTGTCTGCCTATGCGGAAGGAGACCCGCGTCGCTACGAGCCGGTAATCGCCGGCCTGCTCGCGCAGAAGCCCGACGTCCTGTACGCCTATTTTGCGCCCATGTCGCTGATTGCGATGAAGCTCAACCGTGAAGTGCCGATCGTCTTCTCGATCGTGCCTGACCCCGTGAAGTTCGGCCTGGTGGCGAGTCTGGCCCGGCCCGGCGGCAATGTCACCGGTGCTTCGACCCGCGCGATCGAGCTGGATGGCAAGCGGATCGAGCTGCTGCGGGAGATCAAGCCGGGCATACAGCGGATGGCGGTGGTGGTCAATCCCGGTGTCCCCGAGGTGGCGAAGCGCGCTTTTGACTCCTACAGCGTCATCGCGCAAAAGCTTGGTGTGCGACTCCTGACCGTCGAAGTGCGAACTGCGGAGGAGATTCCCGCCGCGTTCGACCGGATGGCGCGCGAGGGCGTGCAGGGGCTGCTCAGTACCGCGGACCCGACGCATCTCTACACAATGCGCGCGCAGCTGGCGGACAACGCCACCCGCGTGGGCATCCCGGCGGTGTTCGTCGACGATCGCTACGTCGAGTCGGGTGGGCTGGCCTCCTACGGAACGGACAACGTAGATCAGATCGGCCACCGGGCTGCGGCCTACGTGGACAAGATCCTGCGAGGCGCCAGGCCCGCAGACCTTCCGGTGGAGGAGCCGACGCATTTCCTCATGGCCTTGAACCTGGCAACCGCCCGGAAGCTCAAGCTCACGATCCCGCAGTCGTTGCTGTTGCGCGCCGACCGGGTGATCCAGTAGCCGCGCTAGGCGTCGATCCCGAACGCCTGCTTCATCCCTGCAAGGCCGGCCTGCTGCGGAGTCCACATGCGTCCGCCCACGAGGCCACCGTCGACCACGAGGTTGTGGCCGTTGATGAAGCTCGACTGGTCGGAGGCGAGGAACACCGCCGCGTTGGCGATGTCGTCCGTGATCCCGGCGCGTGGGATCGGCTGCAGCGCGGCCAGTCCTTTCTTCAGCGCTTCCGCGGTCTTGTCCGCCGCGTCGGCCTGCAGGCCGAACGCCTTGCCGAAAATCCCGGTCGCGATGCCGCCAGGCGAGATGCAGTTCACGCGCACGTTCTTTTCTCCGAGCTGCATCGCCACGCAGTTCGACAGGTGCACCACCGCGGCCTTGGCCGCGCTGTAGATCATCGAGCTCGAGAGGCCCGCGCGCACTGCCGCCACGCTGCCGTTGTTGATGATGCTGCCCGCGCCCTGCGCGACCATGACGGGTGCTGCGTGCTTCATGCCGAGCATCACGCTGCGCACCAGCGTGGCCATCGCGGCGTCGAAGCCTTCGACCGGGATCGTCTCGATGCCGCCCTGTGGGGCAGGGCCGCCGGCGTTGTTGAACAGGCAGTCGATGCGACCCCAGAGCGAGAGGCAGGTGGCGATGATGCGCGCCATGTCCGCTTCCTGGGTGACATCCGCCTGGAGGTAACGGCAGTGCTCGCTGCCCAGGGATTTTTCCAGCGATTCGCCAAGCTCTTTTCGTCGTCCGCAGAACAGCACTTGTGCGCCTTCCTCGACGAAGCGCTCGACGGTGCGCCGGCCGATGCCGCTGGTGGCGCCGGTGACGATGGTGATCTTGCCTTTTAACGCATCCATGGATGTGCTCCTCAGGTTGGCGGAATTCTAACTGGCAGAGGTGGCGATGCTGCGGCGCGCTCGCGAGGCGATCGAAAGAGGGTTTCCGTCACTTGCAGGAAGGGTTCAAGCGCAGACTCGGCGTCCGGCCCGGAAGGGCGGCAACATTACCGGCATCACATGCATCGTCGCCGAGCCCGGCGGCAGGATGTGAGCGGTTGAAGATGCGTTCCATGCCCTGCGATCCCGCCAAATTTGGAAAGTTTTGTTTTGTCGAGCCCAGGACTGGAGCGGCTCGCAGGCCAGTATGTGTATCGGTACCGGTACATCCGGGAATAGCCGATTTCGAGGTTGCCGGGGTCGTCGCATGAACTGGCGCGACACCCTGCTCGCACTTGGCGCACTTGGCGCGCTGGCCGCAGCACCGGTCGCGCGGGCGCAGGGCCCGGTGATCCCGGTGATCGGCTGCTCGATCGGAACTTCGGCCAGTTTCGCGCCGCGCAGAATTCTGTTCACATAGTCGCCGGCGCGCCGGTGTGCTATAGATGACCACACTCAATCCAATGATAAGAAATAACTTGCGCGTACTTTTGATCAGGCTGACGCATGCATTTCTCGCCGCCTCTGGCATGCTGTTCGCCCTTTCCAGCCCAGCCCAGACACCTGCGCGGATCGCATGGGTCTATCCCTCCACCTCCGAGTCCTCTGTCCGGTGCGTATCCGCCTTCAAGGACGCCATGCGTGAGCAGGGTCTGGTCGAAGGCAAGCAGTATGTGTTGGACGTGGCATTCGCCGACGGCGATCACAACCGCTTCCCCGCGCTAGCCAGGGACGCACTGAAAAAAAATCCCGCACTGGTGATCGGGCAGACGATCGCCTCGATTCGCGCAATCCAGCAGGCGACGCGCACGGTCCCAATTGTTTTTATGGGCGTGAACGACCCCGTCCGCAGCGGGCTGGTGACCAATCTCGCCCGGCCCGAAGGCAACGCGACCGGAACGTCGAACCAGGGCGAGGACCTGATGGCGAAGCACATTGAGCTTGTGCGCGAGATTTTTCCAAAGTCGAAGCGCGTGGCCGTTCTCGTCAATCCCAGCAACGGGTCGCATCCAAGGATGCTCGAAGCCGTGCGGACATCAGCGGGTCAAGTGGGCATGGCAACTCAATCGTTCGAGGCAAGCGCTCCTACCGACTTCCCCACGACGTTCGGAGAGATCAGAAAGTATCGGCCGGATGCGCTGCTAGTGATCACCGACTCGATGTTTGTCGGCGAAAGCGAGCAAATCGCGTCGTTGGCGGTGAAGCACAGGGTTCCCACCATTGCCGGTATATCGACCTCGGTCGAGGCCGGCGGATTGATCTCGTATGGCGCTCCTGGCCTTTGGTTTTGCCAGAGCGGCGCTCCCTATGCGAGCAGTCTTCTTAAGGGCATTAGACCGGCAGAACTTCCAGTCCAGCAGCCAACGGTGTTTGAATTTCTGGTGAATGCGAAAACGGCAAAGACCTTGGGCGTTACGCTTCCCCAGTCGCTGCTAGCGAGGGCAGATCGGGTCATTCGATAGCAGGTCGGACCTCGGCATGCCGGACAGCCTGATCGAATGACCGCTATTGGCCTATTCTGTTGAAAAACTCTCTCGTGCATTGAATTTTTTCGGATGCAATTTGTCTGAATTTTCAGTGCATTGACGGAGGGCTGCGAGATGATGGGACAGAATGGTGGCGGCCAAGATCGCCTGTTCTACTCGTTCAATCTTGAGGACCATGTTCCTCAGAATCACCTCTTACGCGGCATTGATCGGTTCCTCGACCTGAGCGACCTGCGCCGCCACCTCGCGCCGTACTACAGCCACACGGGCCGCCCGTCGATCGATCCGGAGTTGATGATCCGGATGCTGGTGGTGGGTTACTGCTTTGGCATTCGTTCGGAGCGGCGGCTGTGCGAGGAAGTACATCTGAATCTGGCGTACCGCTGGTTCTGCGGCCTCGGGTCTTGAAGACGAGGTGCCGGATCACTCGACGTTCTCAAAGACACGGCATGGTCGGTTCCGCGAGAGCGATGCCCTGCGGCACGTCTTTGAGAATGTGCTGCGTCGCTGCATGACGGAGGGGCTGGTCGGTGGCGAGGGGTTTGCGATCGATGCCAGCGTAGTGAAGGCCGATGCCAACCGCGCCCGCGGGGTGCCTGGCGAACAGACCGTCGACTGGAAAGTCGGTGAAGCGTCGTCGCGCGCGGTGCGTGAGTATCTTGCGGCGATAGAAGAAGCCAACCCAACCGAGGCGTCGGTGCCTAAATCGGTATCGCTTACGGATCCCGCGGCACGCTACACCGCTGCGCCGGGCGGCCCGGCGTTCTATGCCTACTCCACCAACTATCTGGTGGATGTTCAGGCCGGCATCATTGTGGACGTGGAGGCGACTCCTGCGTTCCGGACCAGCGAGGTGAACGCGACCGGCACGATGATTGACCGTGTCGAGGAGCGGTTCGATCTGAAGCCAACCAGACTCATTGGAGACACGGCCTACGGCGCGGCGGAACTGCTGGGCTGGATGGTCAAGGACAAGGCGATCGAACCCCACGTCCCGGTTTGGGACAAGACACAACGCCAAGACGAGACCTTGTCCAGCAGCGAGTTCCATTGGGACGAGCAGGCCGATCAATACCGTTGCCCGCAAGGCCATGCGCTGCGCAGCCAGTGGCGCCCGTTCAAGATCCTGCGCTCGCGCATCACTCAAGCCAACACCATCCTCTATCCATCGAGTCAATCGGATTGCGCAGCCTGCCCGGTCAAATCCCGGTGCTGTCCGAACACGCCGGTTCGCAAGATCGCTCGCAGCGTCCATGAGGCAGCTCGAGAAGTTGCACGTGGCGTCGCCCGAACGGACGAATACCAGCAGTCACGCAAGGACAGAAAGAAAGTCGAAATGCTGTTTGCGCATCTCAAGCGCATCCTGAAGCTCGATCGATTGCGATTACGAGGTCTGAGCGGTGCGAAAGACGAGTTTCTAATGGCAGCAACGGTTCAAAATCTACGACGAATGGCGAAGCGGCTCTTCCCGATTGCGCAAAAAGGCGGTTTGGTACCCACATAACAGCGGACAGGGTGGCCGCAATCGAGAAAATTGGTCTCCATACCAATCAAATTGCCCAGCGCCTCTGAAAAATCTCAGCCCGTCACTAACCAAACATCGAGTTTTTCAACAGAATAG